>NZ_JASPHM010000009.1:0-103339 GCF_030229215.1 Corynebacterium sp. MSK150 | reverse complement strand
ATTTTGGAAGCAGAACTCACCCCAAGCAATAATAGAAATCAAGGCAAATGCCTAGGAACAAAACTCGGGGCACTTCACATCGGCCCACGAGCGCCTATGGATCAGTCCGTTCTTGTAGGAGCCGTTGACGTCCTCAGCCAAAGCCTTGTCATAGGAGTCGCCCACCTTCCCAGTGGACGCTGCGATACCGTTCTCGGCAAAGCGCTTGTTGTAGACGATGCTCACATATTGTGAACCGTGGTCTGAATGGTGAATCAAGCCCGTTGTTTCCTTGGCGCACACGATTGCCTGGTTCAGTAAACGACGAAACGGCAGTGTTTGTTTTTAATGAAAGTAAGAGTGACAGTCCGTACGCTAGCCGTATTGTGCTTGCTACTGAGGACACTACAAATGTGGTAACTCGTGATATGAGACCGGTCGCGTTGAGGGCTTGTACTGATAAAACAGCTGTCTGGATAGAACGCGATGAAGATGATGGCAGCGGATTAACGCTTGTGCGTATGGGAGTTGACGGATTACTGTCTGAGTCTCGTCTCGACGGGCCTACTGGAATAGTCGCTTCAGAATTTTCTCTGTTCTTGGGTGTGGGAAAGAAAACTCCTATATTTCATTTCCTGACGAATTTAGTAGTGCGGATGTTTTTCAGTCGATGGTTTAAGCAAGAAACAAACCTTGAAACATGAAGGAAAACTCAAGGATCTACCGGAACCAGGTGTAAATAGTTCTTCTCGTTACGAAGAAGGAAGTGTGTTGTACTTTTCGGGTCGAAGAACGCTCCTGGAAGTCGATCTTGTGCATCAGGAAATTAGAGAAACTGAACCTCTTATTGGTGTAGACCGTCGCCCTGTATCTGCAACGAGCGACGGAGAGAATTTGCGTATTGTGACTCAGCCGCTCGACGGTTCCGAAGAGCTTCTCGTGCATTCATTTTCGTTTGAAAGTCCAGCTCCGGATGAGGACGGCACGCATATAGCAAAGCTTAGCCAGCTTATGCGCGGCGGTACTGCAAAAGATGCATATACGATTCCGATGTCTATTTACGCCTATTAGTTGCTATACGTAGTGCTAGTTCACGGGTTTAGTTCGGGCAAGGAAGTCGCACAAGCGACTTCCTTGCCCTGTGTCACTGTCACGTCCTGGTGTTCGCAGTCACGGCTAGCGATTGTCTGACACGAGAAAAACCGCCGAGGTTTCGGCGGCTTTTCTATGCTGACCATGCCCGACGAGCGCTTAAGCGCTCTAGGTTATGGTGCATTGTTACCTTGGGTCTTGACACGTGCTGGGGTTGGGTGCGCCCCAGGTGCAGCTCCTCTAACTTGAGGGAATATATTAAACGAGTAGTAACTACGCTCTTTTCATTGCGATGCGTTCATAGGAACGGCGCAGACGTTTAATGCACATCATTATGACAATGAGAAAGTGGATGCCTGCCGCCGCTGCGATGCCGGTGAGGGGGGATGCCCATGATCCTTGACTCATGCCATTCCAGGATCCCACGATGACAAGATAAACGGTAAGCGCGAGGCCCCATACAATAGCCCACAGAGTGTTGGACATGCACTCGTCAACCAGGTGATAATCGTTCTCTGTTAGGCGTTTATCCTGACTCAGCGACATTCGCAGTTGAAAAAGAAAAATCGACATCGAAAAAAGTAGCCCGGACACTATAGATACACCAGCAACCGCATCGCCCACGTCGCTGAGCTTTCCGCCCATTAGTCCCGTTCCGATACCTACGAGGCAGGGGACGCCTAGTTGAGCGGACCAGGCCAGCCAATCCGCTTTACCCGTTTGATCGTTATAGAGGGTGCGAAAGTGGTCAGCAGGGACGCGCCGCAGCGATGACTTACCCATCAGGCATCATCCTTCCTGGGGTTTGCTCCAGGCAGGGTCCCACGATTCCTGATGACGTTGGAGGAGACCGCCTATTCTCTCTGTGCAGCGGGCGATTAGCTCTTCATCGGTTAGGGGCGTGTCCCCTGCTTCGGACAACACCTCACGGATAGCGGGTCCTGTCTCGTTCCCCAATAAAAACTTTTTTGAGCGGTCGCCATATTCCATCGTGACGTACACCTCATGATCGGGATCGAGATCTGGTACGGAAACGACCTGACTGAGTACTTTTTTTATCTGACAGCTTCTTAAGCAAATGACGTGGGAAGTATTTTGAGCCCCGTACGGGTCGCGCTAGATGGGAAAGTCGCCCCACCTTAATGTCCGGGCCGTCAGCTATGTCGACGCTTCTACCAGTTATTCGAACCTCAATCTCCGCCAAATTAGCTAATTTGGTCCACGTTTCGGCCTCAGTTTCCCTAGCTGTTGTCATAGTTATGGCGTCTATGGACTCCGAGAAGTGGTGCTTGAACATGGCCAAGATGCGGCTTCCCCCCGAACCGCGTGAGGATTCTTCTGCTAGAAAGTAAGCGCGTTCGCCAATCTGGGGTACAAATAGCAGTGCGCGGTTTGATCCCACGGGCGCTTCATCATCGGTAATTATATGAACGATTTCCTTGGTATTCACGTCCCGCACCTCTCCGGGCTCACCGTAGGAACCGACACGAAGATCTACCAATAACACCCGCGCGGCAACCCGTTTGGCAGATTTGACCACCACAAACGTTTGATATTTACCGAAGGTCTGGTCTTCTTCGAGGATATCGTTCACCCAGTCGTGGAATATATTGAGAAGATCTTTTCCGTCGAGATCTGAGGGTGAGCGGGTTTCTCCGTTGTGAACCCGCTTTTGATGGAAAGTCATTTCTGTGACGGTTAGAACTCGTCGGCCCATCGCTACTCCTTTTTTAAAGTTCTATCAGTATCGCATATTTAACGGCCTAGAAGTGGGGGTAGGGCAGACAGGTTCCTCGACCGTATAGCCGCCTACACCGACGTGCACATATTGACGGCATTTTCCGGCAAGCTCACCGACGAAAACGGTCAGGAGCACAACGAGGCCAACATCAAACCACCCGAGGTGCGGGATGTGGAAACGTCGTTTAAAGACGCACACGGTCCGTACCGTGTGCTGATTGTCGCAGACAAGTTCCAGACCGGCTTCGACGAGCGCCGCCTGTGCGCCATGTATGTCGACAAGAAGCTTTCCGGCGTTGCCACCGTGCAGACCCTGTGGAGGCTTAACCGTATCTGCGACGGCAAAACTGACCCTATCGTTCTCGACTTCGTCAAAGACCCCGCCAAAGTGCTTGAGGACTTCCAGCTCTACTACAAGTCAGATTCCCTGCCGGACAACGTTGACCCATCCATCCTGTTTGAGGTCGCCGACGACCTCGACGCAGCTGGCATCTACACCGAGGCTGACATGGATGCGGTCGCCGAAATCTATTTCAAAACCAAAGACACCACAGGTCATGAAAACTTCCGTGACCGCCTCAAACACCCCATCGAGCGCTGGAACGACCAGATAAACGCCGCCCGCCGCGCCAAGCCGCAGGATAATGAGACGATCCAACGCCTCCTCGACTTCCGCGCCAAACTGCGCACCTACGTCAAAAGTTGGGAGTTTCTCTCCCAAATCGTCAACTTCGAGGACCCCTCCATGGTTAAACGTGCAGTGGTCGCCAAATACCTCTACCGCAACCTGCACGTCGACGAAAACGACGACGAAATCGTCGACATTGCCGGAGTGGACGTTATCGGCGCGCGCGTCGAGGCAGCCACCGACCCAATGAACCTCGGGCTGACCGACGGCGACGGCGAGCTGGCCGGGCTGGAGGTGCCCACCTTTGGTGGTGGCGGGGCGGCTAAACCCGGTTCGGAAATCCTCGCTGCGTTCGACGAAGCCAACCAGATTCTGGAGGCCGCTGGAATTCCCACCAACACGCCTGTGATGCGTTCATTCGTGCTCAACCTGTACGAAATGCTCCAGCAGGAAGAAAGTCTCCAGGAGATGGCGCGCGAAAACACCCGCGAGCAGCTGGAACAGGCCCCGGCACTGTCCGACGAGCTTTCATCAGCCCTGTTCACCCTCATGACGGCCAACGAGCAGTTGGGGGAGTTGTTTACCGGCGATATGGTTTCTATCGACAAGCTGCGCAAAGTGATGGCAACACTGCTTTTCCGCGCGGCCAACGACAACGCCCAGTAGCCCGCCCAAGCCCCTCCCGGCCGTTTACCCGTAGCACCGGCAGGGCAGGGGCGCAGTAACGCCAGGATGACGCATGAGCATTTACGACGACAGTGCCGCGGATGACGTGCCGGTGTGGGAGCCGCAGTCGCAGCCGATGACTCTCTCGGAGATTGCCGCCGAGGTGGGGCTGAGTCGAGACGACATGCATCAGTGGACGCGTGTGTATTCCGACTTTCCGAAGCCTTTGGGTTCGTCAGGGCATGATACAACCTTTGACCGAGCCGAAGTGTCCGCTTGGCTCCACAAAAATCGCCTCCACCAGTACGAATGTGCGAACCACAACGATTGGCAGACCGTGCGGGATATGGCGGAGGTCATCGGAATGCCACCGCACCGTCTTGCCACCCAGCTGCGGCGAGTGCCAGGCGCACCCACCCCGATGATTGGTTTCGATGACACCACCGGCCGCAGGCTACGCGTCTACAGTGCCAGGGAGGTATCCCGATGGATTGAGCAGCGATTCCCTGGCCGTTACAACACTCAACAGTTGTTCTACGAAGCTACAGCCAAGTGACCTCACTAAGCCCTAGGTGGGTTCCTGCGACGACATTTACTGTCGGGTGCATGGCTATGCTTCGGAGGCGAAAATCCCCACGGTGTGCAGGGGTACACAATGGTGCGTAGTCCGTCGGCACATTCATACTGCGAGTGTCACAATAAGCGCCACTATAGAGAAAATGAGCATTCCTAAACAGTTAATCCAGAATTCGGTGCCGATGAATCGAGCTTTTAAGTGAGCAAAGGCTGCGGCAAAGAAATATGCGACGATGCCTGCTAGTGCCGCAATTCCGATCCCGGGCAACCACAGTCCGATTATTAGACCGGAAATAGCGACGCATTTGATATAGATGAGCGCCCACCACCATTGGCGTGGGAATTTCACGCCGGTGAGGCATTTTTCAATGAAGTGCGCGGGGCGAATCGACAGTATGACATCACCGAAAAGAATGATGGCCAGGATGATGGAGGGCCAGGAGGGGGTTGTTTCGAGGTTCATAATTGGACTCCATATGCGTTTTCTAATCGATTGACGATGGTGCGTGCTTGTTCTTTGAGTTCTTGAGACGAATAGCGCCCGACTGCCCAACCGATAAGTAACCCGAGGTAGGCGTGGTACAAAACTCCCGCGAAGTTACGAGAATCTTTTTCGGTCAAAATGGACGATGCAAGTCGCCGAAGGATTTCTTCTGTCAGTAGGTGTTCCAAGCGTTTGAGCTCTTGACCTTGATCACCTAACTCGATAAGGGCAGATGCAAAGGAGCGGGAAAGATCGCTGTGTCCTGCAAACATATCCAAAAATGGGTCGATTACAGAAATCAGATCTCCTGGTGGCTGATTTCTGAGCTCGTCATGGATTTGGGCGATTCGGTAGCTCATGCAGTGAACCAGTAATGCGCGTTTTTCACCGACAGACATCACTGTGCCAACGCTTACTTCTGCTTTCTTCGCAATTGCTCTGATGCTGGTATCCGCATATCCCGTATTTTCGAAAAGCTCGCTTGCGGCGGTGAGAACTTTTAGGTGTGTTGCATTTTTTGAGAGCGTCCGTGAATTCTGATGAACGTGTTCAGTGAACATGTTCATCACGGTAGCAGTTTTGTTGCTGATCGGGAAGAGAACTTCAAAAGCGATGACTGACGAGGAAGTATCCGAGTATCTCCGTTTAGCGGAATCTGGAGCTGCCTTACTCGAATAGGGGTGAGGTGTTGATATCCCGGTTGTAGTATCAAAAATGGGTCTCTCAACCTGATGCCTTTTGGATGCGCGAAGACTGGTTTGGGGACAATCTATTGTGCTGATCGGTCGGATCATCCTGAAGTCTACTTCGTGAAGCCCCGGGAGCTTTCTGTGTTTGGATCGGGAGGGGTCAAGTTAGGCTGCCTTGAACCTTATTGTTGACTCGCCCAGAACAAGCAGTTGAACAAATTAGAGCACCGGAAGCAGAAAGCTTGAAAGAGTCTCCTATCTGCTGTTTTGGTTTTCCGGTTTTGGGGTGTGAGTAGAGGTGCTGGGCTCTCTTGGAGAGCGAAGTCGATGAGGTTCCAAAATGCTTTTCACTCGCCCCGTTTCGTGCAGGGGTGGAAGGTTGCCGGCCTGACTCAGGGGCTACTGACTTGTCGAATGTGTCGGTGCCAGGTGGTTGGGTTGCTGGATTAGGAGTTAGTAGATCCGCCGGATGGTTTAGTCCACCTGAGTGTGTATCGGTAGTAAAAACGTCGTTGAATGCGGCATCCGGGGAGAACAATTTTGGCTATGTCGCAAATTTCTTTCAGCGACTTTTGTGGTTTTGAAGTCTTCATACCGGGATAATATTCTTCACGATGGGCTTTACTCATCAAACGCACTGGGATGACGAGTGCTCCGGAGATGAACCAGTCGGCCGCAGTTTTGTTGGAGGCAATCCCTATCACGAATAGTTCTCCTCCGGGTGATAGGAGTTCTGCGAGCCGTTTGAGTGCCGGTTCGAGTGGGAGGTGGTGGAGTGTTGCCACCGCCGTGATGAGATCGAACTGCTGTCCTAGTAGTTCTGGGGCGTCGAAAACATCGCCGAGAATTACAGTTGCGTTTGGGACGGTGGCCAGAAGGGCCCTGGCCTGTTTGACTGCATGGGGGTCTGAGTCTATGCCTCTTACGTCATGGACTACCTCCGCGAATTTGCTGACTAGTAGTCCGTCTCCCGAACCAACGTCAAGGACTTTCGAATCCGGCCCCGGGGCAGCGGCGAGCAGTTCAGAATGGTAGGCCGTGTTGTGATTCCAGCGACTTGTCATGGCATGGTCAATTTTACCGAATTGGATGGAGCTGAATTGTCAGAATCCCGCAAGCTAACTATTGGGACAATCGTTCCATTACTAATTTGTAGTTCACTTGCCGCCGCAACAGACTCAGAGGAAGCGCAAGATAATGCGTCCTGCGTTGCGTTTCGTCTATTTCGGTATTTTTTAAGAGACTGAATTAAGAGTGGAAAGGAAATGGAAGAGTTTACGGTTGGGGCTAGAGCAGCGGCATGCAGAGCTTGCAGTGAATGCTGCTCGTCTGTGGTGTGACATGGTGCTTACAACTTACAGTTCTGAAACCGCACCTTGGCGTTCCGAGGAGCCGGAAGGATAAGGCTGTCAATCCAGTTGAGGAATGTCGACCGATAAACCTCTGGGAGATTTTATAAAACAAATGTGCTAATGCTCGTTTGGTCCTGCTGGGCGAGCTTTTTCATGTCCACAGCATGTTCCAGATAAGGGAAGCAAATGGTTTAGCGGTGATTCTGCGGCCTATTTTGCGGCCGATTGAAGCGCCTTAGTAGCGGAATTAATACTCGGGAGATTCCATATCCGCAGCTCGGGAGATACTTTTTGAAAAGCCATGCTGAGCTGCCATCGTGAACATCACACCACCAAGACCGGAGATGGAAAAACTTTTCCACTCCGGTTCTTTTTGTATGTCCTAGTCGCTATTCTTTTGCTTGGTGCGCAGCATATCCATGCTCATCACGGCACCGAGGATGGCGGCGTGCTGCTGCTCGTTGAGTCCCGGCGTGATGCGCAGGCGGTACGTGTTTTTGCCCATGAAGAAATTGCCCATGCCAGTCCATTCATTAGAGACGTCAGCAAGCAGGCGATCTTCTGAAGTGATGGAAAGGTTCCAATCCCAGAAGTCGCCGTGAATTTCGACGTCAGGAAAGCCCTCCATGGTCAAGTCCAATTTTGTCTTGAGCATGGAAAAGCGCTTGGTGATAACGGCCATGGGTTGCTCGATTCCCGGCAAGTGCACCTCGTAGGTATCCCGCAGAAAATTCGGCGGGTCCGAAATCGTCATGACCGTTTGGAGGGGATTGCCCTCGGCGTCCGTGAGTGCGACCTCTAGGCTGCGAGAGGATTTAAACACCATGTCTTTGAGACTGGTGGATTGCAGGATGGTGCCCACCGGGGTGCCATCTAGATCGGTGATCATGAACTGATCGTTGAGGAAGGACTTGGTCTGGGTAATTACGAGCTCATCTAGCGTGAATAAATTTTGCGTCATGCCAGCCACTGTAGGGAAGCTGGCGGATTTATTCCTCCTCCCTAGGGGTGGTTTTCTGCTGGCGCATGAGCTCTTGGGCCTCTTCATATGCCCGGGCGCGGTGGGCAGTCATGGTTTGGGCGAAGGTCTGTACCCAGTTCTTGTTCTTCTGCGCCAGCGGGCCGGAGGGCTCGGTGGTGGTCCAGGTACCATCTTCAAATAGCCAGATGATGTCGCGCGTGTGTGGATCCATGACATAAAAGACGCGGTCATCGGTCTTTATGTTGTGGTGGTGCTGGCATAAGCAGGCGAGGTTTGCCGGGGCGGTCGGCCCGCCGTCCGCGTGGTTGATGCGGTGGTCCTTCTGGCAGGCAGATGCTGGGCGGTTGCAGCCGGGGTAGCGGCAGGTGCCGTCGACGCCTTCCAGGTATGCGGCCATGGCGGCGGGAGTGACGTAGCCCTTGACCTCGTGGTTAGGATCCATCTCCCGGATTTTGGTGTAGGGCAGCGCATTGGAGCGCGCCGGGTCGAGCCAGCCTACGGATTCGATAAACGCCGGGGAATTGGGCACGTCGGTGGCCTTGTAGGCGTTGAGGATGATCTCGGGGGCTTGGGTGCGGCCGGTGAGGAGCGCAACGGCGGCGTCGGCAAGCGAGCAACCTAGCTCCAGCGCGGTCTGCCGGACGCACTTATCGACGCTCGCGATAACCGCCGGGTCCGCACTCAAAGTCACCGCCGAGGTGTTATCGCCCCAGTTTTCCATGGTGTAGCGCGGCTGGGTAGGGCCTTGGGTGACGGCCAGCGTGTCATCGGCGAGGTTGATGAGCTCGTTGAGCTTGCGCTTGATCTGCGCCTGCGTGCGCATGGCCTGGTTCGGCCGGGTAGGGGTGAGGTAGGCGGTGAGCTGCTCATCGATGCGCGCCACCACCTCCGGTGTGGGGTTTCCCAAGCGGTTGAGGGACTTATTAATGGCAATAATGCGGTCGAGGTCCAAATGGTAGAGGCGGTGCTGCAGCGCCTGGAGCTCGGGCAGCTCCTCCAGACGGTGCAGCGCCATGAGGATATGGCCGATCCGGCCTTCATTAACGCCGGTGGTGCGGTAGAGGGATTGGGTAACTAATTCGAAATCAGAATCGAGATCCGGGATTTGGCTCACCCAGAACTCGTACTCCGCCTTTCGCATCTCAAAGGCTAAGCGTGTGGTGGGGTCGGTGGTGTTGGTCGTGGAAAAGTAGGGTTCTTCCATGGCGCATCGTACCTAAATAATCGTGTGAACTTGTGTACGATTCACACCTTATAACACCCCTCGGACACGAGCCCCTTCCTTCGTATTTACACAGCTCAAGAGCTATATTCTGGATCCTTGGTGGATAGAGTAGTTTCGCTTTTTTGTGCCGCATTTTTCTTCTCTTGCTTGCGTATGAAACGCAGGCCCCAGATAATCAGTGTCCACGTAATGAGAGCGGTAAGGAGAATGGTCACCGGCCAATCACCCGTAATGATCAGCGAGGCATTGAACAGGGTATGCAGGGCGATAGCGGCCAGCCAGAATCCGGCCACCTGCCAGTATCCGTGGCGTGCCCCCGCGTAGAGCTTGCCGACGCCCCACGCCGCAACCCCCGTATACAGTGCATGGCTAAAGGCACCAGTGAGGATTCGCCCGGTACCGGTAATAATGGCGCCCCAGAGATCGCCATCCAGGTTAGTGATGGTTGCGCGCAGGAGGAATGGAATATTCTCCATGGCGTCAAAACCAAGGCCTACCGCCATTCCGATCGCGGCGGCTTGGTAAGGGTGCCGCACGTTCCCAAAGGCTGCAATAATAATGACAACGCCGAGGAGCTTGATGGTTTCTTCCGGAAGCGGCGAGTATAAGGCTGCGTCGAGGTGGGTGAGCCCCAGCTTGTTTGAGATCCCCACCATTTGGTTGTTGAGGCTAAACACCACCGGCTGGGCGAGCGCACCCCATAGGATGCCCTGCCACATCGGCCGCGGCTTAAACCACCAGAATCCCAGTCCAAGCGTCAGGCCAGCGCAGATGAGCGCACCGATGAGCCCAACCTCGGTAAACCGGCGATCGGCCAAGAAGAAGCCGGCGACTACAAGGCCGAAAGCGATAGATAGCCAGTACAGATTCTTCATGCCTTTTCTACCTCCTGGGCAAGTTCTGCAGCGCGCGGTCCGCGCAGGGAGAGGAACGTGGTGGGGCCATCGCCCTCGATGCTGATGGCTACGAGGTCGCCATCGCTAAGCGTGCGCTTATCCCCGTCACGGTCGATGTCTCCTTCCGGCATGGCCGTACCTTCACCCATTGCCCGGAGGTAGCGTCGGGTGGCTTGGTCTTTGTCCTGTACGCCGACTTCTTTAGCGCGGATCTGGGTGCCGTCACAGTCCCAGCGTGGTTCACTGCTGGTGGAGCCATTTTCTTCCGTGCAGGATAATCCGGGGATGCGGGCCTGGCCGGCCTGCACTTCAGACGTAGGGTTGTCATAAAGGTTTGGCAGGAGCGCATTGGTGCCGTAGATGGCGCCGAATACTACGCCCGCCGCGAGGATGAGTGGTGTGTTTTTCATGCCTTCAACGCTAGGTACGCCCTGTTCAGCACGGTATCCTCCGTGGGGAGGAATAGGCCGACCACAGGGAGGATTTCTCCTCCATAAGCAATATCAAGCCCTGTGATAGGTTGGGTGCGTGTTTGAGGAGCTAGCGGAAGAAGCAGAAGCAAAGGACGAGCCCACCCGTGTGTGGTGGCAGTGGTGGGCACCTATTGCCATGGCCGCGGTCTTTGTTGGCCTTCCGCCCGCGGTCTATCACCTAGTCTCCGGCGTAGTTCTGCTCATCCTCATGGCCGTGCTGACGGTGGTCATTGCTCTTGCCGACGGCGCCACTTTCCGCGCCTCCTGGACCATTTTCTGTGTGGCAGGGTTGGCCTATTTTGCCGCCATGCTCCTGTATTTCAATGAGGGAACCTGGATTTACCTCCCAATGTTTGTTTTCTTGGCATGGGCAGCGAGCAAGTTGGGTGCTGGGGTGGGCTCTAAGGCAGGGAAGAGCTAATGGAGACGTGGCGCCTAGAGCACCCCGAAGTGGGCACCATCGAGGTGCAGCGCGGGTACGATGCCGAGTTCGCAGAGATGGGCGAGTGGCCGAAGAAGGCCAAGGATTTCACCCCGGTTCCAGGCGATGCTTCGCTGCCGGAGCGCCTTCGGCTTTGGCAGAAAAACCCCAGCCCACGCCTGCAAATTGTGGTGAATGGTCAGGTACGCAGCCGCCACGATCGGCCCCGCGCAGGGCGCTATTCGCTCAAGAAGAAGATTGAAGAAGACCTCACTCTGCTTGAGAACTCCGCCCCGCGCAGTAAACCTTATCTGGATATTCAGGCATCACCCTTTGGCGAGCTCCTGGATGTGTACTACCGCAATGGCGAGGAGGCAGTCGCCCTCGATCCGCCGGCAGGCTCACTGGGAGAGAATCGCCGCCACGCCATGGAGGAAAGCTCTTTCAAGCGGGTGCTGTATCCGCTTCTGGGCGGGCTGGGCAAGTCCGGCTGGGCCATTGGCGTGATCGTGCTCGGTCCGATTATCAGCCGCATCTTGTCCCGGTTGCTGCCGGATTGGGAGCTGCCAGAGATTAACCTGCCGGATATCGCGCTCCCGGTACCGGAGTTTCCGCAGATAGAGCTGCCGGTGCCGAATTTCGACTTCAACATCGACATCGATCCGCCCGACTGGCTCGTATTCCTCATGGATTACAGCAAGGTGTGGGTACCGCTCATCATCGCCATCGTGGTGGGCATTCAGGCTGTGCGCAATGCCAAGAAATCAGAGGAAAAGAAGCACCAGTGGCAACAGGATGGCGCGTATGCTGACGGCCATGAAGATTCACGGCGCGATTGATGCGGAGGGCCGGTGCAAGCACTGGCATTCGCCGCTGGATGTGGTGGCCAATAAATGCGCCACCTGCCGCGAGTATTTTGCCTGCGCGCTGTGCCATGCCGAGCTCACGGAGCATGAGTTTGGGCCCATGCTTGTCGACGCCCCCTCGGTACTCTGCGGCGCCTGCCGCACCGAAATGAACTATCATGCCTATTCCGCCGCGCCTGCGTGTCCCCACTGTGGGCATAAATTTAATCCCGGCTGCAGTGCGCATGCCGGAATCTATTTTCAGCTAGACCGCTAAGCGGTCCGGCCACGCCAGCGTCTTAGAAGGAAGACAGCTGCTGCAGCTGCTGGATCTGTGGGATCTGTGGCAGTTGGAACTGGGATACGGCGTTCTGGGCAATCTTGGCCGCGTCCGGGATGCGGAAGGTCTGGCCCAGGAAGGGGACATCGACAGTCGGCTGGCCAGGGATGGTGCCCAGCTCGATGACCTTGGCGTTCTTGGCTGGTGCCGGGGCAGGGGCCGGAGCTGGCTTTGGTGCGGGAGCATTGCCGCGCTGGCCGCCGGTGTTGACCGGCTTGCCCTGGCCGGTGGTGCCGTTCAGGCCGCAGCGGGCAATGGCTTCGTCCATGCGGCCGATGGCGCCGCGGACCTCGTTGCCGCGTGGGTGCACGGTGGCAACGGCAAGGGCCTGGGACTTCTTCTGGTTGTAGTCAGCGGAGTTGGTCCAGTATTGCTGTGCCTGGGAGCAGGAAATCTGACCGGCAGGCATCTTGTCGAGGAGATTATCAACGGCGTCGGCATGGGCAGCGGCAGGGGCGGCGAGGGTTACGGTCAGGGCGGTAGCTGCAGATAGCAGCGCGGACTTACGTGCAAAGCTCATGCCAGACATCTTGCCACACTTGTTACGCCTGTGACAGGCCGAGGAAGCGATTGACCAGGCTGCGGTAGGCGCGGACGGTGAGCTCGAGGTCCTCCAAGTAGAGGTGCTCGTCGTGGCTGTGCAGCTGCGAATTGGCACTGGCCATATCGCGGCCCTCGGCGTGCATGGCAAAGCCATAGGCATTGCCGCCCTTGCGGCGAGCGAAGCGCAGGTCCGAGCCGCCGGTGGCGTGAACTGGGACAACGTCCTTGTCGGGGAAGAATTCCTTGGAGGTGGCCTCAATGGCGCGCCATAGTTCGGTATCGGTGGAGGATTGCGTGGCATCTTCGGTAATGAGGTGCTCAATTTCTACCTCATCGGCCATATCCCCGAGCGCGCTGCGCAGGAAGTCATCCAGATCCTCTTGGGTTTGGCCGGGGAAGGGGCGCACATCCATTTCCAGGTAGGCATGCGAAGGCAGCACGTTGATAGCGCCGCCCGCGCGCAGGACGGTCTCGGCGATGGTGGTGTGGCTAAAGGCGTGGGCGTAGGCGTCGAGGTTGCCGAACTTGGAGTAGTCGCCCGTGCCGTCGATAAGCTCCTGCTCCGTCTGGGGATCAAACTTGAAGGTGCGCACGAAGCCCTCCCAGATCTCATTGGAGGCCGTGGGCGGCTCGGCGGTGGCGATGCGGCGGGCGACCTCGCCGATCTTCACGATGGCAAAGTCCTTGCCATAAGGCGTGGAGCCATGGCCGGCATCGCCGTGCACGTGCAGGCGGCGCTGGCCCGCGCCCTTTTCTCCCACGTTGAAGCCCACCGCGCCGGGCAGGTGGCTGCCGCCGGTTTCAGACAGGCAGTTCTTCCAGGAAAAGGCGTCGGGGTGGTTCTCGGACATAAAGCGCACGCCGAGGCCACCGCGGGCCTCCTCATCGGCCATGCCGACGAAGGCGAGGGTGCCGCCCGTGTTACCGGCGCGGGCGACCTCGCGCGTGACGGCGGCCATGGTGGCAGTAATAAAGAGCATGTCTACGGAACCGCGGCCGTAGAGCTTGCCGTCCTCGATGAGGGCCTCGAAAGGCGGCTTGGTCCACTTCGGCTCATCTACGGGGACGACGTCCGTGTGGCCCATGAGGGTGAGCGGTTCCTTGTCCGGATCGCCGGGGACGGTCACCACGATGGAGACGCGGCCCGGGTGAGACTCGAAGCGCTCAACCTGCACGTCTTCGCCCGCGAAGAATTTCTCCAGGCTATCCGCATTGCGCACCTCATGGCCGGAATCCGGGGTGAGGTCATTAACGCAGGCATTGCGGATAAGCTCTTGGAGGAGGGAGAGGGTGTCATCATAAAGCGTCATGCTCCCGAGGGTAGTTCCGTGCAGATTTATATGTGGTTTTAACCAAAGTTGAACGCCGTTCAAGTAGGGTTTACCACCATGAGCATCGTTGATATCGCCCGTGAGAAAGCCCTGGAGCAAGGCAAAGGCCTCAACCAGGAAGAGCTACTGCAGGTATTGCAGGTTCCGGATTCCCAGTTGGAGGAGATCGCCGATATTGCCCACCAGACCCGCCTGAAGTGGTGTGGCCCAGACGTATCGGTGGAAGGCATTATCTCCATTAAGACCGGCGGCTGCCCAGAGGATTGCCACTTCTGTTCCCAGTCCGGCCTTTTTGAGTCCCCGGTGCGCGCCGTGCGCCTGAATATCCCGGAGCTGGTGGAGGCGGCGCAAAAGACCGCTAAGTCCGGCGCCACCGAGTTCTGCATCGTCGCTGCGGTCAAGTCCCCGGATGATCGCTTGCTGGACCAGGTGGGCGAGGCGATTGCCGCGATTAATGACGCCGTCGATATTGAGATTTCTTGCTCGCTGGGCACCCTGACCCGCGAGCAGGCGCAGCGCCTGAAGGATATGGGCGCGCAGCGCTATAACCACAACCTGGAGACCTCCCGTTCCTTCTTCCCTAATGTGGTCACCACCCACACCTGGGAGGAGCGCAAGCAGACCCTCGACTACGTGCGCGAGGTAGGCATGGAGGTCTGCTGCGGCGGCATCATCGGCATGGGCGAGTCCCTAGAGCAGCGCGCCGAGTTTGCTGCGCAGCTGGCAGAGATTGACCCGTGCGAGGTGCCGATGAACTTCCTTGACCCGCGTCCGGGCACCCCATTCGCGGATCGCCCGCTGGTTCCCTTGGGTGAGGGCCTGCGCGCCGTGGCGGCGTTCCGCCTGGCCATGCCGTCTACCACCTTGCGCTTTGCTGGTGGCCGCGAGCTTTCGCTTGGCGACGACGGCACTGAGCGCGGCCTGCTCGGTGGCATCAACGCCATTATCGCCGGCAACTACCTGACCACCCTGGGCCAGCAGATTGAAAAGGATGTGGACATGTTGCACCGCATCGATCTGCCGATTAAGGCCCTGTAGTGCCGGGTTTATCCGAGCCCTCATCCGAATTGGCCGCTGCCGTTCTCTCCGGGGACGAGCCGATTTTCCATCCGAATACCGGCAAGCCGATCGAAGAGGTCTTCACGCTGCACCCCGCGGCCGCAGCCGGCCTCGACGTGCCTCGCTATTGCCAGATCTGTGGCCGCCGCATGGTGGCCCAGGTGCGCCCCGATGGCTGGCACACTAAGTGCTCGCGCCACGGGGAGCTGGATTCGGACTGGCTTTATGTAGAGCACCTGCCCGAAAGCTAGCATCGGGGGCATGGATCCCGCCGTCTCCCTTGCCCACCAGTCTGCGCTGCGTTCGATCGCCCGAGTGGTCGAAGAATCGGCGCCGCATACGGAGGAGGGGAAGGCCTTAGGGGACGTCGTCAAACAGCTGCGCGAGGGCCCAGTGATGGTGCTGACTGGGGCTGGGGTGTCTACGGAATCGGGCGTGCCGGATTATCGGGGCCCGCGCGGCTCGCTCAGTAGGCACCGGCCGATGACCTATCAGGAATTTCGCCACGACCCGGCCGCGAGCCATAGGTATTGGGCCCGCAGCTTTGTGGGGTGGCGGGTTATGGATTCTGCGGTGCCGAATCGCACGCATTATGCGCTGGTGGAACTGGAGCGCGCCGGGCTGGTCAATGGCGTGGTCACCCAAAACGTGGATGGTCTGCATAAACAGGCGGGAACCGCGAGCTTGGTGGCACTGCATGGCGATATGGAAACCGTGGTGTGCTTGATGTGCGGGCACCGGGAGGCGCGGCCGCACTTCGATGCGCGCCTAGCTGCAGCGAACCCGGGGTACCTGGAACGCCTCGTGGTGGAGGCGGATCAGGTGAACCCGGACGGTGACGTGACGCTCGCTGAAGCGGACGTGGCAGCCTTCCGCATGGCAGGGTGCGAGCGCTGTGGTTCTGCATTGCTGAAGCCGGACGTCGTCTACTTTGGCGAGCCCGTGCCGGCGGAGCGCCGCGATGCCGCCTTTGCACTGCTGGGCCAGGCGCGTTCGCTCGTGGTGGCCGGCTCTTCGCTGGCGGTTATGAGCGGGTACCGCTTTGTGCTGGAGGCAAAGAAACAGGGCAAGCGCGTGGCCGTTATCAATGGCGGACCCGGCCGGGGTGATCAGAAAGTGGATACGCTGTGGCGCACGCAGGTGGGTCCGGCCTTTGACGCGGTACTCGATGAGCTGGGGCTATAACTAGCGCGGGATGCTCTCCACCAGTTCCAAAATGGTGCGCACGATCGCACGGACGCGTTTATCCATCGGCATATCCTCATGCAAGACCATCGCGCGGCGGTCGAAGTCCTGGACATAAATATTGCGGACCGTGCCCTCGGCGACGCCGCGGGGGTCGAGAAAGCAGGTCTCAGGCGGGACAACGACGGCGTCGGACCGCGTGGCAATGCAGGTATAGCTCACGCCGGATTCCAGATCGCCGTCCCGGTTGGTTTCGCGCAGCGCTTCACTGCCGACGACCTGGTCCATGCCCGCCGGCCCAAACCAGCCATCGATGATGGAGCGCAGCACCGCTTCTTGGCGCGGGGTGCGGATGAGGCGGCTGGCTATGCCCCCATAGGTGGTGCCGTGATTCGGGGCGCTAATGCACATCAGGTGCAGGACGTTTTCGGCCCCGCCCTCCATACGCATCCAATAGCGGGCAAGCAGCCCACCTTGGGAGTGGCCGATGAGAATAACCTTGTCCGCGCCGGTAGCCGCGCGGACGGTATCGATATAAGCGCCAAGCTGGCGCGCAGATTCCGCAAGCGGCTGGGTAGCGCGGTGCCCATAGTCAGGGGCGAAGACGGCCCAGCCGTCCTGGCGCAGTTCATTGCCTAGGAGCTGCCATACGCCTTTTGTATCGCAGGTGCCGTGGATGAGGATGACCGGCCACGGTCGCTGCGCAGTAGGACGCGTGCTCCAGTCATCTTCGAAGACGCCGCGCGGTTTGATGCGCGCGCCAAGGGGCAGGGTGGCGGCGGCATCGGCATCGAGGGCGGTGTCGCCCGGGCTGGTCTTGACCTTCTGGGCTTTGATGAGGTCCGCGATTTCGGCCGCGACCTCCTCGCGCAGTGCCGTGGCCTCGGCAGGGGAGGCGACGCCTCGACGCGGGGAATCGGTCAATTCCTTCTCGTTGGCACGCCAGAATTTGCGGAGTTGTTCGGAAATAGTGGATTTCAACTCAGCCATGGTTCCGGATTGTACTCGTTATTGCAGGTTAACTGTGTTTTTGTCAGGGGTGAAGAAATTTATGGGCAAACCCTTGACCATCCTACGAAAGGTTTATAAACTTAGGCTTGCCTAATCACGGGCGGTGCTTGCAGGAGGGTGCGCTCCACTCCCTCCTTGGGTGCCGAGAGATTAGTCATGGGGAGAAGGCCCACCGATGCGCTGTCGGTGGGCCTTCGTTGTGGGTAAGGGGCGATTCCTGGCCGGAAAAGGCGGCGCAAAAGGGGCGTAAAGGAAATATAAAGATTGCGAGCGGGAGGCGTAAAGATAGCGCAAAGATTGCCTAGGGCAGCGGGGGCGCGGTCCTAACGTTTGTGCTTAGCAGGTGCTGCCTTGGTACCGGCACCTGGCAGGAATACCTGTCAGGCACAGGAAAGTTTCACTCGCACAAGGGGGTTTTCCACATGTTGGACATCGTGGCAATCCTGATAGCCATCCTGACGGTTGGCTGTCCCTCCGTCCTCAACGAGCTTTTGGACGGTGATGCATAACCATGAACACCATTACAGCGGTCATTGGCCTCATCATTGTTGTGGCCTTGGTGACCTACCTCATCATTTCCTTAGTCGATCCGGAGCGTTTCGCATGATCGCCAGCATTGGGGCGGTGTTACCGCAGTTCCTCGCCCTCGTCGTCTTACTCGCGGCGGCATATGTTCCTTTGGGCAATTGGATCGCACGCAGCTACACCTCTGACAAGGACTGGGCGGTAGAGCGTTCGGTGTATAAAGTCCTGCGCGTTGACCCAAACCGTGGGCATAACAGCAAGAACTACAGCCGTGCATTGCTTGGCTTCAGCTTGGCATCCGTACTCGTGCTTTACGCGGTGCAGCGTCTCCAAACCGTTTTGCCTAGCTTTGGAAATCCCCGCACCGAAGCGGTGGAACCGTGGATGGCGTTTAATACGGCGGCGTCATTCGTGTCTAATACCAACTGGCAGTCCTATTCGGGCGAAGAAACCCTGAGCAATGGTGCGCAGATGCTCGGCCTGACCGTCCAGAACTTTGCCTCCGCGGCTGTTGGCATGTGTGTGGCGGTTGCGCTCATTCGCGGTATCGGTCACTTGGGATATAGCCGTGACAAGCTGGGCTCTGAGAGTGGGCAGCACCTCATAGGAAATTTCTGGGTCGACCTCACGCGTGGTTTGGTGCGCATTCTCTTGCCGCTTTCTTTACTGATTTCTTTCGTCCTTATCTTGGGCGGAACCATGCAAACCTTTGGCTCCAACTTGGTGAGCTCCGCGGGCGTGGATATTCCGCGCGCTCCGGTGGCTAGCCAGGAGGCAATCAAGCTGCTGGGAACCAATGGTGGTGGCATCTTCGGCGCCAACTCGGCGCACCCTTTTGAGAACCCCACTGGTTTTACCAACCTCGTGGAAATCTTTTCCTTGCTGGTCATTTCTTTCTGTTTCATTCGTGCCTACGGAGTAATGCTGAAATCCCAGAAGCATGCATGGACCTTGCTTGGCGTCATCGGCGGCATTTGGACCGTTATGGTTGCTTTGGTGGTATGGGCGCAGCACACTACCACCGGTGCGGCAGCCCAGGCTGCCGGCGGCAACTTGGAGGGCATCGAACAGCGCCTAGGTATTGACGCCTCCGCACTCTTTGCGGTGTCTACCACGGGCACTTCTACCGGCGCGGTCGATTCGATGCACGATAGCTACTCACCATTGGGTGGTGGCTTGTTGATACTCAATATGCTCCTGGGCGAAATTGCACCGGGCGGCGTGGGCACTGGCCTCTACGGTCTGCTTATGGTGGCAATCCTCGCCGTATTTATCGGCGGCCTGCTCGTTGGGCGCACACCGGAGTTCATGGGCAATAAGGTCGGCCGCAAGGAAATCTCCGCGGTGAGCTTGTACATCCTCACCATGCCTGTCCTCGTCCTGGTAGGCGTGGGGGCATCGGTGGCACAGCGCAAGCTGGTGGAGCTTTCCGCTACCAACTTCGGCGCGCCGGGAACCCCGGATAACGCGCACGGTCTCTCCGAGGTGCTTTATGCCTTTACCTCGGCGTCGAATAATAACGGCTCGGCCTTCGCGGGCCTGACGGTAACCGAGCCCTGGTGGCAAGTCACCCTCGGTATCGCCATGCTGCTGGGCCGCTTCCTCCCCATCGTTTTCACCCTGTACTTGGCGGGCAGCCTAGCCGGTCAACGCCGGCAGGCCACTACCGCCGGCAGCTTGCCGACGTCCGGCGTGACCTTCGCGCTGCTTACCATCGGCGTCATTGTGTTGGTCGCCGCCCTTACCTTCTTCCCCGTTCTTACCTTGGGTCCCATTTCGGAGGCACTCTCATGACAACACCAACTATGACCACTGAGCAACGCACTCCTCAGCGCCCTGCCACCAAAACCAGTGGGTTGGCTGCGGCAGCGTTAAAGTCGTTGCCGCACAAGATGTCCCCACTCGCCCAAGCCCGCAACCCCGTCATGTTCGTGGTGTGGGTAGGCGCCGCGCTGACTACCCTGTGGTCCATCTTTAGCCCCAGCGTTTATGGCTGGGTGGTGACCGTATGGTTGTGGTTTACCATTGCGTTCGCCGCGTTTGCTGAGGCATATGCCGAAGGCCGCGGCAAAGCCCAAGCGGATAGCTTGCGCGCCGTGCGCGATGACGCCACCGCTAACCTGGTCACCGATGGCGGCATCGAGGTCATTGCCGCTTCTGAGCTCACCAAGGGCGCTATCGTGCGCGTGGAAGCCGGAGAGACGATCCCGGGCGACGGCGACGTCATTGAAGGCGCGGCAACCGTCGATGAATCTGCCATTACCGGCGAGTCTGCTCCCGTGGTTCGCGAGGCCGGCGGCGATCGCTGTGCTGTAACCGGCGGTACCGTGGTCTTGTCTGATTCCATCTTGGTACGGATCACCTCGGAGCCGGGATCTACCTTCGTCGATACGATGATTGCCTTGGTGGAGGGAGCGGAGCGCCGCAAGACCCCGAATGAGATCGCGCTGAGCATCCTCCTGTCTACCCTGACTATTCTCTTCCTCATTGCGGTTACCGCACTGGCCCCAATGGGGTTGTTTACCGGCGCGGAGCTCTCCCCGCTCTCGCTGGTGGCCCTGTTGGTCTGCCTCATCCCAACCACCATCGCTGCCCTGCTATCTGCGGTGGGAATCGCGGGAATGAACCGCCTCGTGCACCACAATGTTCTGGCTACGTCCGGACGAGCGGTGGAGGCGGCGGGCGACGTAGCGACCCTACTCATGGATAAAACCGGCACCATCACCTATGGCAACCGGCAGGCCACCGGGCTTATCGTTGCGCACGGTGTCGATGAGCAGGAAGCTGCGGAGATAGCCCGCGTTGCTTCGGTTGCCGATGAGACCCCAGAGGGTCGCTCCATCGTGTCGTGGTTGACCGAAAACTATCGCCTTTCTACCGCAGCAGGAGAGGAAGAAAAGACCGCTGAGGTCATTCCATTTAGCGCTTCTACCCGCATGTCTGGGCTTAACCTGAGAGGCCGAAAGCTGCGTAAAGGTGCCGGTGATGCTGTGCGCCGGTGGGTAACTGAAGCAGGTGGCGACTGGCCGCAAGAAATTGCAGACTCCGTGACCCAGATTGCTGAAGGTGGTGGAACCCCGCTGCCCGTTGCTGTGGAAGAATCCGACGGCACCCGCAGGGTTATTGCGGTGGTGCAGCTCAGTGACGTCGTCAAGCCGGGCATGGCGGAGCGCTTCGCCGAACTGC
Organism: Corynebacterium sp. MSK150; assembly: GCF_030229215.1. Taxonomy (NCBI): domain Bacteria; kingdom Bacillati; phylum Actinomycetota; class Actinomycetes; order Mycobacteriales; family Corynebacteriaceae; genus Corynebacterium; species Corynebacterium sp. MSK150. Next base: position 82,111 of record NZ_JASPHM010000009.1, on the reverse strand, counting down.
GCCAGATGGGCATCAAAACCATTATGGTGACCGGCGATAACCCGTTGACGGCAGCGGCCATTGCTAAAGAGGCAGGCGTCGATGATTACATCGCGGAGGCCGCCCCAGAAGACAAGCTGGCCAGGATCCGCGAGGAACAGGCGCATGGCCGCATGGTCGCTATGACCGGTGACGGTACCAACGATGCGCCGGCGCTGGCGCAGGCGGACGTGGGTGTGGCCATGAATACTGGTACCTCTGCAGCGAAGGAAGCCGCCAACATGGTGGACTTGGATTCTGATCCGACCAAGCTTATCGATGTCGTGCGCATTGGCAAGCAGTTGCTCATCACCCGTGGGGCGCTTACCACCTTCTCTTTGGCCAATGACTTAGCGAAGTACTTCGCCATTTTGCCGGCTTTGTTTTCTACCCAGCTTCCGCACCTTGAGCGCCTCAACGTGATGCACCTGCACTCGCCGCAATCCGCCATTGTGTCTGCAGTGGTATTCAATGCGCTCATCATCGTTGCTCTTATCCCATTGGCGCTCAAGGGCGTGGCCTATAAGCCGGCCTCTGCTTCGTCCCTGCTCCGCCGTAACCTGGGTATCTGGGGCCTGGGCGGCGTAATCACCCCATTCCTAGGCATTTGGCTCATTGACCAGGTAGTCAACCTGCTTCCAGGTATATAGAAAAAGAAGGACCAAAAATGCGTGTCTATTTTCGTAACCTCGCCGCTGGATTCGTAGCCGTACTGTTGTGCGTTGTCGCACTAGGAATAATCTATCCCACTGCCGTGTGGGGAATCTCCCGCATCAAGCCGGACTCTGCCGAGGGCAACCTCATTTACCAAGGTGAGTGCCTAGCTGGTTCGACCCAGCTTCAAGATGGCCAGACTGAAGGCCCGTACTTCTTCCCCCGTTCCGAAGGTATGAGCAATTACGGCGCTAGTAGCTCCGAGCTAGAAAAAGCCGTGCAGGAGCGGCGCGGGGATATCGCCAGGCGCGAAGGCGCCGCCCCAGAAGATGTTCCCACGGATGCAGTAACCGGTTCCGGCTCTGGTGTCGACTCTGGCATTAGCCCTGCGTACGCTGAACTACAGGCTCCGCGGGTCGCTCGAGAGCAGGGGATGAGCACTGAAGAAGTGCGAAGCCTCATCGAGGACAACACAGAGCATGCCAGCCTCGGGTTCTTGGGCCAAGACGCAGTCAACGTCACTACTCTCAACCGAGCGCTGCCCATTCCCCCGTCCTGCTCATAAGATGAGTGCTATATGAACGACAAGAAGGTTCCGGCGAGCACCAAGCGTGGCGCTCTGAAGATCTACCTCGGCGCGGCGCCTGGGTCCGGTAAGACCTGTGCAATGCTCAATGAGGCGCACGGCCTTGTGCTGGCCGGCCGCGATGTAGTTATTGGCGTCGTGGAAGACCACGGGCGCGAATTCACTCGGGCGCTGTGCGATGGCCTTGAGACCATCCCGCGGCGCCACGCCGCCGGGCTATCCACCGGAGAACTCGATACTGCAGCCATCATCTCGCGCCAGCCGGAAACCGTTCTGGTCGATGAATTTGCCCATTCCAATCCGCGCGGTGAGGAACACGCTAAGCGCTGGGAGGACGTAGAGGAACTCCTAGCCGCAGGAATCGATGTGATTTCTACCCTGAACATCCAGCACCTTGAAAGCCTCAATGACGTAATAAACCAGATCACCGGTATTTCCCCGCAGGAGACGGTGCCAGACGAGGTGGTGCGTGCGGCGAACGAGATCGAGTTGGTGGATGTATCCCCGCAGCTCTTACGCACCCGCTTGAGGGATGGCCAAGTCTATAAAGAAGCGCGCATTGCCCCAGCCTTGAATAATTATTTTAGGGTGGGCAATCTGACTGCATTGCGGGAGCTTGCCCTGTTGTGGTTGGCGGACCAGGTTGATGAGGCTCTCGCATCCTACCGTTCTGAGCAGGACATTACCGATACCTGGGAAGCGCGGGAACGGGTGGTTGTGGCCATTCAGAACGTCGCGCACGCAGAACTGCTCATTCGCCGCGGGCGCCGCATCGCATCCAAATCCTCAGCCGAGCTACATGTCGTCCACGTAATTTTTGGGGACTCCTTTTCTTCCGGTGAATCTTCTGTTGCAGGTTCCGCTCAACAACTGTCCAAACTACAATCCTTGGCTCAGGACGTGGGTGCCCGTTTGCATCAGGTCACCGGTGACTCGGTGCCAGAAGCGCTGCTTAATTTTGCCCGCAGCGTCAACGCCACCCAGTTGGTCCTGGGGGTTTCACCACGGCGTCGCTTAGGCCTGCACTGGCGCGGCACCGTTGCTGAGGCCGTGTTGCGGGATTCAGGCAAGATTGATTGTCACATTGTTAATCTTCCGTCCGATAAGCCCTCGCCTCTTTCACCACTGCTGCGACCATTGCATTCCCTTCCGCGCCGGGCGGTGTCTTGGGTGGGCGCGGCTGTCGCTTTCATCGCCTTGACCGCACTGTTGCAAGGCATCGACGGCTCGGCATTGGGAACAGGCACGTGTTCTGCTTTTTACTTTGCGCTGATCCTCCTCGTGAGCATGCTCGCTGGCCTGTGGCCGGCGGTAATTACTGCGTTTGCCTCGGGCTTGGCGGTCAATTGGTTCTTTACCGAGCCCCTGTACACCTTCGATATTGCTGAGCCGGCTAACGCTGTCATCCTCGTGGTCATGGTAGCCATTGCCCTGGCCGTGGGCCTACAAGTGCGGCGCACCAAAATAGAGCACCATAATGCGTCCATTGCCACGCGCGATGCTGAGCTCTTGACGGTCTTTTCCCGCGCAGCCCTCAACCGCCGTGCGGACGTATCTCCCATCGACGCAGTGCTTCGCAAGGTAGGAGAGACCTTCGGCTGCCATAAGGCCGTGCTTCTTGACGCCTCCGGGGACATACTCTCTACCTGGCACGCTTCGGCGGCCTCGCCCCGGCAAAGTAGACACCTGCATATCCCCGCAAAGACTCATAAACGTGAGGTAGAAACGTTGGTCTCCAGCGAGGACACTACGGTCCAGATTGTGATGGAAGGCCCAGCGTTATCCGCCCGCGACCGTGCTTTGGTGGCGGTTGTGGCAGGCTATTTAGCCGGCATCGTGCGCCGCGACAAGCTTTCGGCTGAAGCCGCACGTGCCGATGCCATTGCTGCCGCTGATGAATTGCGTCGTGCGCTGCTATCGAGCGTGAGCCACGATCTGCGCACGCCCCTAGCAACGGCCAAGCTGGCTGTGTCCTCTTTGCGGAATTCCGAAATCGAATTCAGTCCAGAGGATCAAGAAATACTGCTGGCGGAAACCGCAGCTAGCATCGATCAACTCACGCTGCTCGTGACCAACCTATTGGACCACTCGCGCTTGAGCGCAGGAGCGGTAACCGCACGCCGGGAAACTGTCGAGCTATATGAGGTAGCCAATCGGGCTATTGCCTCCTGTGCCTTTGGACATAGCAAGGACCAACTTGGTCGCATTCATATTGGTTCTGGACTCCGTGGCCGCACCTGTTGCGCGGATAGCGTTTTGCTGGAACGCGTGCTGGCGAACCTATTCGATAACGCTTTGCGCTATGCGCCGAGCGGACCAGTCAACGTTGATGCGCAGGTTAAGGATGAACGCGTGGAGCTGAGTGTGAGCGATGAAGGGCCGGGAATTTCACCAGAAAAGCAGCGAGAGCTTTTCCAAGCCTTTCAACGCTTGGGTGATACCAGCAATGACAACGGGGTAGGTTTAGGCCTCTCCGTCGTTCGCGGATTTGTGGAGGCCATGGCCGGTACTATCACCGTAGAGGCCACCCCAGGAGCGACCTTTATCCTGAGTATCCCGCTGTGGGAGGAGAAAAGCCATGACTGATAAAAAGGCCACGATTGTCATTGTGGATGATGATCCGCGTTTGCTCACCACCTTGAGCATTAACTTTAAGGCACGAGGATATGAGGTGTATGCAGCCAGCACCGGGGCGGAGGGTCTGCAGGTGGTCTCCCTGTACCAGCCCGATGTGGTGATTTTGGATATGGGTCTGCCGGATATGGATGGGCGGGAAGTCCTTGATGGGATTCGTGGATGGTCAGCAATCCCCGTTCTGATTCTTACGGCCCGGTCCGATCCTTTATTTAGTGCCTCGGCTCTAGATCGCGGTGCTGATGATTATGTGACCAAACCCTTTTCCATGGAAGAGCTCTTGGCCCGTGTGCGCGTGGCTTTGCGGCATGGCAGCCCCCAGCATCCATCTGCCCAGCGGGAAGCCACGATGGTGCGGGCGGGCGATGTGCTTATCGACGTCCCACGACACTCCATCACCAAGGCAGGAAAGCCTCTTCACCTGACCCCCACTGAGTGGGGCGTGCTTACGACGCTGCTGCGTGCCCACGGCGGTTTGGTGCGCAAAGAAGATCTGCTCGCAGAGATTTGGGGCCCGGGCTTCGAAGGACAAAGCCACTACCTGCGCATCTACACCTCGCAGCTGCGCCGCAAACTGGAAACCGATCCCTCTGATCCCCAATATCTGCTTACTGAACCCGGGTTGGGATACCGCTTTGTTACCTCCCCAGGAGTCTAGGAGTAGCTGACGCCATTTTCTGCAGGGAACTACTCTTGCAGTGGCAATTCTGTGCAGTGGAGGGGTGCGAGTTGGTATCCATAACGCTTATGCGTCGAGGGCTTCGGTGTGCTCTGCGCATTTAACCAACTGCAAGCGCGTGAGAACTAAACATTTCAACTGGTCACCAGCGATTGTTCGTTCTCTAAATCATTTCTGGTGCTGCAGATTAGTTGCTTTTCCCTGAAGGGGTGACGGTGTCTGTCATGCTTTCCTGACCAAAGAACCTTCGAGCATATTTTGGGTAGAAGGGTCTATTAAATCAAGCTACGTTGTACGCACCGTTAGAAGAAGGAATAAGGCTCTCTACTTTCATAAACTTGGCTCGATTTATTGTGCCAACGTTGAAGGTTATGAATTAGAGACGTCTGGGGTTGAAAGCTTGGTATCTAAAAATAGAGCTCCTCAAGACTCCGGTGTTCATTTATCGCTGTCTGGGTGGGGCTTTATCTGCGCACCTGAATTCGTGCAAGAAATCTTGCACGAATCTCTCGGGTAGCTTACTGTGGTCAATCGTTCAGGAATTCTTGCACGATTGGAGTTGTGATGAGCCCACGAAAGTATGAGCATCCGGCCACCGAGGACCTTGAATTCGTCCGTGTTCTGGCTGCGGTAAGTGATCCCATCCGGTTAGAGATGGTTAGGCGCCTGGCAGACGGTCAGGAGCACGATAGTTTGACGCTCGCTGATGACCTGCCTCGATCTACCCTGACCTACCACACTCGGCAGCTGCGTGAAGCCGGTGTGACGTGGACAAGAAGCCAGGGACGAACTTGTGTTATCTCTTTGCGCAGAGGCGATCTAGACGAACGGTTCCCTGGTTTGCTCGATATGGTGATTTCGAATGCTTAAACAGCTGTGGCCGTTAGTTTTGGGCAGTGTAGCGCTCGGATTGGACGCATATGTTATCGCTGGGCTGATATCACAGATTGCAAACGACTTGGGTACAAGTGGCAGTGTGATCGGCTTGGGCGTTACCGCCTTCACCGGCGCGTACGCAATATCTGGTCCGCTGTTCTCGGGTAAGGCAGGCAAAGATCCACGGAGTGGTCTGCTTGGAGCTGTTGCTGTGTTTTCTTTGGCGAATGTCGTGACTGCAGTCTCGCCTACAGTGAGCGTTTTTCTCGTGTCGCGCTTAATCGCAGGTGCGGCAGCGGGAATTTATTCGCCGCTGTCCTCAGCCGTAGCGGGGATGTCTGTCCCAGCAAAGTATCGCGGGCGCGCACTGTCAATGGTGCTGGCTGGCTTAGCGGTGGGAACTGTCGTGGGCGTACCGGTGGGATTGGGGGTAGCTAAACAGCTAGGCTGGAGGGCTACCATCGGTTTGGTCTCGGCCATTGGAATAGTGGCGTTAGCGGGTCTAGCGTTGCGCAAGGCGAGTGTGGTACCAGCTGTGCCCTCCTCCTCGTTGGGGCAGCGACTCCGAGTCATCGGCCGAGTGGATAACTTCCTGACGACCTTAGTTACTTTCTTTGTTGGAGTGGGTTCGCTGGGGTTGTACACCTATATTCCTGTAGTGCTTGATCGTGTGCAGGTAGGCACCATTGCTGGCATGTGGGTCTGGGGTATCGGCGGGGCAGTGGGTGCTTTTGGGATTGGGAGGGTGCTTGACAAGGTTAATAGTTCACGAAAACTAACGGTCATTATCATTGCATTACTCGTGATTGATTTCGCTCTACTGCTGCTCTTCCCTTCGAGCCACGTGGTGGCAGTGGTGTGTCTTTTTGCTTGGGGGCTTTTGGGGTGGTCGTCTATGGCGCCGCAGCAGCATTCGATGCTCAGTGCAAACCCTGATGAAGGGGCGACTGCTGTTGCTGTTAATGCATCTGCGAACTACCTTGGCTCGGCAGTCGGCTCCGCAGTGGGTGGATTACTGTTGCCCTCCTCCACGGGAATCCTGTTAGGAGCATTAGGTGCAGTCCTAGTAGGAATCGTCTGCAGTATTGGGGCCAGTGCCTCTTCTCGCTCTCATACTGGGGACAATGTGAATTAGGAATACTTCGGATTGATGGGACGATGCCCGAATTGACATAGTCGAGCTCTTCGTCGCATTCCCTTTGAGACCTTTGCTTTGACACTCTTAGCAGCTAAAAGGACTGATCCTAGGCCTTTGATTTTCTCGCAGTAAATCATGTCAGTATCGGTATCACTGAAGCTACCGCGGAAAAGAATAATGAAATGCGCGGACCGCTGCCGCGCTGCGAAGTCCCCGCTACACTCGCGCTTATGACCGATCTGCAGCATGTCCACTCCGTTGATGAGGCGGTAAATCGCCTGATTGAGATTTACGAGAATTCCTGCGAGCTTGCGCGCAAGACTTTGGAATCAGGAAACCTTGATGACTATCGCTATGTCGTCTATCCCAAGGTCACGGTGGATATCCGCAAATGGCAGCCGATCGATCGTTCCGAGCCGTTTGGCTACGTCAACGAGGCGGGCAAGTACTCGGCGGTAATCTCCAAGCCGCACATCATTCGGGACTACCTGCACGAGCAGCTCACCCGCTTGGCGGGCAATTATCCGTGCGATATTTTTGTTGGCCAATCGGACCAGCGCATCCCGCCGGAGTACATCAAGGACACGGCCACGGCACCACAGGAACGCGGGCCTATTCCGCGGCCGACGTTGGATGAGGTCAACGATGCGATCATTGATGGCGAATGGGATGCCTTCCACGGCGAGGAAAAGCCGCTATTCCACTTTGGCGCCCAGCGCTTTGATATCGCCTGTGCGCGCATCGAGCATTACACCGGCATCGAGGTCGATACGGTGCAGAAATACATTCTGTTTACTAACTATGCGATGCACACCACCGAGTTTGTGAAATTCGGTCTGCGCGAGCTGACCAAGGAAGACTCGCGCTATACCGCCTTGGTGCTGCCCAATGGGGAGACCATCCATCCCAATGATGCGGTGGACCTCGATGTGGACGGTTTAACCTTGACCTCCCGGTACCAAATGCCGCGCTTTGACCTTATTACTGCCGGTGGTGATGGCATTACGATGATCAATATCGGTGTAGGGCCCTCCAACGCCAAGACCATTACGGATTGCTTGGCGGTGCTGCGGCCGGAGGCATGGATCATGATTGGTCACTGCGCCGGCATGGACGGCCGCATGCGCATCGGTGACCTGATTTTGGGCAATGCCTATCAGCGCAATGACCACATCTTGGATCAGAAGGTTGCGGCGACCTCTCCCATCCCGGCGATTCCAGAGGTACAGCGCATGCTCGAATCCGCGGTAAAGGCGGTATACGGCGACGATAACTCGCTCATGCGTACCGGCACGGTGCTCTCCACCGATGATCGCAACTGGGAGTGGCGCACCAATCGGGATCTGTGGGAGTGGCTGCGCACCTCCACCGCGGTGGCAGTGGATATGGAGTCATGCACGCTTGCGGCCAATGGCTACCGCTACCGTGTACCTTATGGCACGCTGCTGTCGGTCTCTGACCTGCCGTTGCATGCGGTGCCGAAGCTGCCGGCGCAGGCGCAGGCCTTCTACTCCAATTCGAAGGAAGCCCACGTGATGTGTGCGGTGCGCGCCATGGAGCATCTGGCCGAGAATCCGGAACGCTTGCGCACCCGCAAGCTGCGCCGGACTTTGGGCGAGGTCCCATTCCGGTAGGTGCCTTTCCTTTGGCAGGCATCGCTCGTTAAACTACAAAGAAAGCCCATGACGCAAAAGGAGCCACACAATCGTGACTGAAAATTGGATCCACCCGGACCGGGAAAACCTCACCTGGGAGGTCTTCGGCGAGGCGAGCCGTAACCTATCGGAACAGATTGTGGAATCTGGCTGGTTCCCAGACCTCATCGTGGGCGTCGCCCGCGGCGGCCTGATCCCAGCCGGCGCTATCGGTTATGCCATCGGCGTGAAGGCCATGGGCGCTATCAATGTGGAGTTCTACACCGATATCGGACAGACCCTAGACGAGCCTGTAATCCTTTCTCCGCAGCTGGATACGGATTCGTTGAAGGGCAAGAAGGTCCTGGTTGTCGATGACGTCGCGGACTCCGGCAAGACCCTCGATCTGGTGGTTAACCTGCTCAAGGAAACCGCAGACGATGTGCGCTCGGCCGTCATTTACACCAAGCCGAAGACTATTTTTGAGCCGGACTTCTCGTGGAAGAAGACCGATCAGTGGATCAACTTCGCCTGGTCCGTGCTGCCCGTGATCACCGCGGATGGCTCGTTTAAGGAAGGCTCCTAAAGTCCACTAGGATGTGCAGGCGTGATTAAAGAACAGCCTGCTCCTACCGGCGTCATCGCCAGTTTCCGCTATGCATTTTCCTCGCCTGCGCGCCTGCGCAAGGAGGTTTTTGGCGGCCTGGCGGTGGCGCTTGCTTTGATCCCAGAGGTCTTAAGCTTTTCCATCCTCGCAGGGTTGGATCCGCGGGTGGGATTGTTTTCTTCCGTGGTGATGGCCATGGCCATCGCCTTTACTGGCGGCAGGCCGGCGATGATTTCCGCCGCGGCCGGTGCGGTGGCACTGGTGGTCTCTCCGCTCGCGCATGAGCATGGGCATGATTATGTGGTCGCCGCAGTGCTGTTGGCGGGAATCATGCAGGTGGTATTGGCCGCGGTGGGCGTCGCTAAGCTCATGCGCTTTATTCCGCGCTCGGTGATGACGGGATTTGTGAATGCGCTGGGCATCATGATGTTTACTACGCAGCTGCCGCACCTTATTGATGTGCCGTGGATGGTGTATCTGCTGGTGGCCATTGGCCTGGCTATCATGCTGGGGCTACCGCGGTTGACCACGGTGATTCCCGCCCCGCTGATTACCATTCTGGTGGTCAGCATCATTGCGGTGGCGGCTGGGTGGAAGGTGCCCGATGTGGCGGACCAGGGCGAGCTGCCCACCTCGCTGCCGGGGCTTTTCGTGCCGGATATTCCGTGGAACCTGGATACTCTGCAGCTGATTGCGCCCTATGCCTTTGGCATGGCATTGGTGGGCCTGATGGAATCGCTGCTGACAGCCAAGCTGGTCGATGACATTACGGATACCCACTCCGATAAGACGCGCGAGTCCTTTGGCCAGGGCGTGGGCAATATCCTCGCCGCGGCCATTGGCGGCATGGGTGTGTGCGCCATGATTGGCCAGACCATGATCGGAGTGAAGGCGTCCCAGGCGCGCACGCGCTTGTCGACGTTCCTCGCGGGCGTATTCCTCCTCATCCTCTGCCTGCTCTTTGGCGAGACCGTCGGTCGTATTCCGATGGCCGCGCTGGTGGCGGTGATGATCATCGTAGCCGCAACGACGGTGGATTGGCATTCGGTTCGCCCGCGCACGCTGAAGCTCATGCCGCTATCAGAAACGCTCGTGATGCTGGTGACGGTGGTAGGAACGCTGGCCACGCATAACTTGGCAGTGGGCGTGGTGCTCGGCGTGGTGGCGGCATCAATCGGCTTTGCCCGCCGCGTGGCCCACCTAGTGGAGGTAGAACAGATTGGGGATGCCGAGTACGCGGTGCGCGGCCAGCTCTTTTTCGCCTCCTCCAATGACTTGGTCTACGCCTTTGACTACACGCTGGATACCCAGCGCGTCGTCATTGATATGAGCAAGGCCGAGGTATGGGACGCCTCTACGGTGGCGACGTTGGATGCGGTGCAGAAGAAATATGCCGATCGGGACATCGAGGTAGAGTTCCGTGGTCTGGAAGGAGCGAGCGCGCAGCGCCTAAATCGCCTTAGTGGCCGCTTGGGTGACTAAAATCACATTTATTGTCCGAGGTGTGCGGGGCTAAACGTTCGCTGTTGCGGTGGTCGTCGAGTCGCGCTCGTGTCAAGGCGGAGGATCTGTGATGACCTCGCTTTTTTAGGGGACCTTTGCCTGCGTGTAGCGGCAAGCTTTGTCTTGGCTAACTTAGGTTATCCAATCTAAAAAAGCGTAATGACGTGCAAGTTTACTTAAGTAGGCCTTGCTGGATCGCGGGGAAATCTTCTGTACTGTGGTGCTTAGCACTTATTGATTTCCCTGCACAGAAAGGTTTTTACAATGGACGAGAAGCTGCAAACCCTGTTGAATGACCAGGTTATTAGCGAATACGGTGCTTCCATGGTCTACACCCAGCTGGCCTTCGAGATGGATAACCTCTCCTTCCCAGGCATGCGTGATTGGTTTATGGGCCAGGCCGCCGAGGAGCGCGAGCACGCCGAGAAGATTGCGGACCACTTGCTCTCCCGCGGCTACCGTGTAGAGCTCAATGACATCCCGGTTGGCTCCGTCAAGGCCGCTAACCCGCAGGACGCCTTCCAGGCTTCCCTCGAGCACGAGCAGAAGGTTTCCGAGGAGATCCGCACCATCGCCCGCGCGGCGCTGGAGGCACAGGATCTGGAATCCCGCCAGCTCGTTGACTGGTTCCTGAGCGAGCAGGTAGAAGAAGAAGCTACCGTTTCTGAGATTCTGGACCAGATCAAGCTGGTGGGCAATGACGGCTCTGGCTTGCTGCGCATCGATGAGCGCCTGGCTGGCCGCACCGAAGGCGGCGCCTAAGTGGGCGTGGGTGAATAACAAACCCATCAAGATTTAGCTCAATCCTCCCATAGCACTGTGGTGCGGTGGGAGGATTGTTTCTATGTCAACGCAACGCAAGGCTTTGTGCGCCATAACCCTATTAGTTCTGGCGCTCTTCCTCATCGTGGGAGCAGCAATCATGTCCACGCACATGGCCTTGGGGGTATTTCTGACCACTGCGGCACTGATGCTCGGCCCATTCGCCGGGCTCGCACTGCTGGTTTATAGCGTCATCGGCACGCGTGGGGCAGTTACGCGCTCGCTCTATAGCCTCGGCGGCATGCTACTCATTGGTGCCATCGGCGGCATCTTCGCTCTGTCCATGGACCAGGCTCCCGCGATGCTGCCTCTCTTTGTCGCTGGTGCGGGTGTGGGAATTGTAGCCGTGCTGACCCAAGCGCCGAAACGCGCATAAACTGGCCCCCGTTATGCCCAAACTCCTCTTTGATATGTACGGCGTGCTCATGCGCCCGGCCACCCCAGAAAGCCATGCGGACTTGGAGCGCCTCCTCGCGCCGCCAGATGCAGAGGCGATGTGGGAGGCCTACGGGTTTTATCGGCCGGACTACGATGCCGGCATCTTTAGCGATAGCCACTACTGGAACGAGGTAGCGGCCCGCGCCGGGCTAGAGGAGGTTCCTGTCGCGGAGGCGGTAGCCTGTGAAAACAGCGGCCTCCTGGAGGCGGACCCGGACATGGTGGCGCTGGTCAAGGGCCTTATCGGGGAAGGCTATAGCGTGGGCATCTTGTCCAATATTCCCACCACGCTGGCGGGCCAAGTGCGTAAGAAGCAACCGTGGCTCGAGGACTGCGCGGCGGTGACGTTCAGCTGCGATATTGGCGTGGCCAAGCCGCACCCAGAAGCCTATCGCGTGGCCGTGGATGCGCTCGCCGCGCAGCCGAAGGACACGCACTTTTTTGATGACCGCATCGACTACGTGGAAGGCGCGAACTACTGCGGCCTCAACGCCCACCTCTTCCGCGGCATCGACTCGGTACGCGAGGTGCTAAGCGTGCTGGAGTGAGCGGCCCAGATCCAGCGGCTGGCGCAGTAGCTGATCGGTGGCGACGGTGCGGGCTACCGCGCGGACGATCTCCTTATGGCCGGGGATCATGCGCAGCTGCAACTCTTCGCCCGCGGAGGCGCGGACGGTGGCGGCAAATTGCTTGGGGGCCTTCGGGTCATCGGTAAACGCGCCGCCGGCGATAACCACGGTGGCCGGGGAGTGGGCCTTGACCAGCTCCGCGGTGATGGCGCCCAACTGGCGGGCGCGCTCGTCCAAAATGGCGCGGACGGCGGGGTGGGAGTCGGCGGCCTGGGCGGCGTCGGCAAGCGAGGCTGCCTCCACGCCCTCGCGGCGTATCGCCTCCAGGATGTGCTGGGTGGCCAGCAGGCGCTCGGACGCGCCATGGCCCAGCAGCTCGGAGTGTGTCGGGGGTACGGGAATAATGGGGCTGACCTCGTCCTCCACGGAGAGGGCGGAGCCGATGGAATCATCCGCGAAGAGCACCAGAACGCGCTCGCTGGTACCAATCTCGGCCGCCTGGGTTTCGGAGCCGAGGATGGCCGGGATGGCGGAGGAGACCACCACGGGTACGCCGAACTGGAAGCGCAGGCGCTCGGCAATGTCCACGCCGTGCCAATTGAGGTTTTCCGCGGTGACCAGGCCGTTATCATCCACGGTGCCGGAGGTGGTCACGCCGAGGGAGACCAAGCGGTGGTTCAGGTTGGTCATCATGCGGTTGATGCCGGCCATGATGTGCTCGAGGAAGTCATCCTCGCTGAGGTTAGCCACCGGGGTGGTCAATTCCTCTTCGCTCAACGTGCGGCCCTTGATGTCATAAAGGCCGATGTAGGTCTGTTTGGTGCCCACGGAAATGCCGCCGAGCGCCCAGTCATTATCGGCCGCCTCAAGCGGCACCGTTGGCCGGCCGCGCCCGCGGGACTGGGTGAGGTCGGTGCGTTCCTGGATGAGGCCCGCGTTGAGTAGGGAAGTAGTGGCGCGCGTGATGGTGGGCTGGGAAAGCCCGGTGGCTTCCACCAACTCGCTCCGGGTGATGATCGGGTTCAGACGCACCAAATGGAGGCACTTTGCAGCCGGTGTGCGGGGCCGCGTGAACACTGGGCCAGGTTTGATCATAAAAAGGAGTATAAGCATCCCAGACTGCTTTGTCTAACCTGATAAAAGGTTCATGTACCGAATAGTCTAAAGGTGGTGGTGGGCGCGCAGATACCTATGCTGGAGAGCATGCAGTCAGTAGCGGTTTATTGTGGTTCAGCAACAGGAAACTCCCCGGCCTATACACAAACGGCACAGGAATTGGGCACGGAGCTGGCCCGACGCGGGCTGACCTTGGTCTACGGCGGCGGCAATATCGGCCTGATGCGCGAGGTAGCGGAGGCCTGCCTGTCCGCCGGCGGTACCGTCACCGGCGTGATGCCACAGTCCCTGGTGGATCTGGAGATCTCCCACCCCGGCCTGACCACCCTCGAAGTAGTCGGCTCCATGGCCGAGCGCAAGACCCGCATGGAGCAGCTTGCCGACGCCTATATTTGCCTCCCCGGTGGCGTCGGCACCCTCGAAGAGCTCACCGAGGTGCTCACCCTGCAACAGCTGGGTACCATCCGCGGTCCGGTGGGCCTAGTAAATACCGAGGATTTTTGGCGTCCTTTCTACGCCATGTACGCCGCCATGGCCGAGTCCGGCTTCATCTTGCCGCGCTTTGTGGACGCATTGGTAATGAAGGAAAAACCGCAGGATATCCTGGATGAATTCAGCGGCTGGAGCTACCCCGGAACCAAGTGGGACAACGATTAGTTAACAAGTTCGCAACTTCAGCCCGCCCGGGTGGCCTATAGGCGATACTTAGGGATAGACTTCCTCGTTATGAGTTCTGAGCAGACCGCTAAGCGCCAGCCCTCTCTACTGGACGCTTCGTGCGATAACTTCGTTCACGACCTAGCCGAGCTTTCCCCCACCGATGCCACCGCGTGGGGCATTGACGGCTACGAGGGCGAATTGCAGGATTTCTCTCCCGAGTACTTCACCGCCATCGCAGACCGCACCCGCGAAATGGTCGCGGACCTGGATGCCCTGGATGACACCACCGATGAGTCCGATGATGAGGATGACTTTGATGACGTGGACTATGTCACCGCGGCCGTCCTGCGCGATCGCCTCTGCCTTGATCTAGATCTGCACCACCACAGCGAGGATGTGCGCTGCCTGAATAACATCGCCTCCCCGGTGCAGACCATCCGCGATACCCTGCTGCTCATGCCGCAGGATACGGACGAGGACCGCGATGCCATTCGCTCCCGCCTGTCCAAGGTGAAGACCTCCCTGGCCGGCTACCGCAGCTCCCTGGAAGAGGCAGCCTCCCACGGCATGGTGGCACCGCACCGCCAGATCTCTGAGGTTATTGTGCAGTGCGAGCGGCTTGCCGACGCCGACTCGATGCTCGAGTCCCTCGGCCTCGACGCCGACTCCGCCGAGGTGCAGCAGGCTAAGGAGGCCTTTGGCGAGTTCTCCGATTGGCTCTCCAATGATCTGCAGCCCCAGGCACCCACCAAGGACGCCGTGGGTCGCGAGCGCTACGAGCGCTTTTCCAAGCTCTTTGTGGGCGATGCCGTCAACCTCGACGAGGCCTATGAGTGGGGCCTGGACCAGGTGCGCAGCCTGCGCTCGGAGCAGGAAAAGATCGCTCACGAGCTCTACGGCTCTGAGTGTTCGGTGCGCTCGGCGATGCGCAAGCTCAACCACGAGGACCGCTACACCCTGCGCGGCACCGATGCGCTGGTGGAGTGGATGCAGTCCACCGCCGATGGCGTCATTGCCGAGCTCAACGGCAAGGAATTCGATATTCCGGAGGAAGTGGAAGAGATCGAGTGCTGCATCGATCCGGCCGGCACCGGCGGCATTTTCTACACCCCGCCGAGCGATGACTTCTCCCGCCCGGGCCGCATGTGGTGGTCTGTGCCAGAGGGCCAGGACACCTTCCACACCTGGCAGGAGCTGACCACCGTCCACCACGAGGGCGTGCCGGGCCACCACCTGCAGCTCGGCTCCGCACTGGTGCAAGAAGACCTCAACCTGTGGCGCCGCGCGGTGACGTGGAACTCCGGTCACGGCGAGGGCTGGGCGCTCTACGCCGAGCAGCTCATGGCCGAGCTGGGCTACATGGATGATCCGGGCTTCCGCATGGGCATGTTGGATGCGCAACGCCTGCGCGCTGCCCGCGTGGTCGTGGACATCGGATTGCACCTGGGCAAGCAGCTGCCGGATTGCTCTACCTCCGGTGTTTGGGATAAGGCGCACGTAAAGACCTTCATGCGCGAAAACACCGCCATGGATGATGCCAACCTCAACTTTGAGGTCAACCGCTACCTGGGTTGGCCGGGCCAGGCGCCGTCCTATGCGCTGGGTCAGCGCCTGTGGCAGGAAACCCGTGCCGAGGCTGAGAAGCAGGGCATGAGCGCGCGCGAGTTCCACTCGGAGGCCCTCGCCTTGGGCTCCGTGCCGATGTCCGTCCTGCGCGAGGCCGTGCTGGGCAACTAACGCCGCAGCAGGCGCTTCGCCAGCCGCAGCAGCTGCGGCAGGTAGCCTGCGATGACGAGCACCGCAATGAGCCGGGTGAGCTGTACCGCGATGACCGCTGGTCCGGCTCCGCCCTCG
The DNA here is from genome assembly GCF_030229215.1 of Corynebacterium sp. MSK150. Taxonomy (NCBI): domain Bacteria; kingdom Bacillati; phylum Actinomycetota; class Actinomycetes; order Mycobacteriales; family Corynebacteriaceae; genus Corynebacterium; species Corynebacterium sp. MSK150. The sequence goes on along the minus strand of NZ_JASPHM010000009.1, from coordinate 66,323 downwards.
GCGGAGAGCGCAAGCACCGTCTCGAGCGCGCCGGGGCTCGTGGCCAGGTAGGCCTCAAAGTAGGAGATGTGTAGCCACTTAGTCAGCGGCCAGGCGGTGGCCGCGCAGATGCCGATGATGACCACGATGAAAAGAATCGTGGCGGGCAATTGCTTGGCAAAGGCCTTAAGCGCCGGCAGCGATAGCCCGCCGCCGCAAACCCAGCCGATGGATAAGAATGCCATCACCTTAAAGACATAGAGCGGCTCAAGCGTGTGGCCCTCCGGCAGCACGAAGGAGACCAGCACCGTCAGCAGAAGGGGGCCGAGCACGGCCGTGGCCGGCAGGTGCAGCAGCTTTCCCAATTTCTCGCCCAGCAAGGCGATGGCAAGAACGAGCGCGATGATCCACCACGTGGTTTCTCCCTCCACCGTGAGATCCGCGCCCTTGCCGGCCGGGGTATCAAGCAGCGCGACGACGGCCGGTAGCGATACGGAGACCACCAATAAGCGCAGGTATTGGGTGAGGGCGACGTAGCGGTAGTCGGCACCGAGTTCGTCGGCAAGCGCGGGCATCAGCGAGGCACCACCCGGCAGCATGGACAAAATTCCTGTCTCTGAGGACACATCGCGCGGCTGCGCGCGGTGCAACAGCAAGCCGCCGACGATGCCAACCATGATGGTGACAAAGGACATCGTCACCGCCGCGGGCAGGAAACCCACCAGCTGGCCCAGGGGCACCACGGTGAGGGGAAGCGCTGCCATCATGCCGATAAAACCGCGGGACATATTATAAAAAGTCCGGTTGACCTGGAGGTCTTCGCCAGTAATGAGAGCCATGGCGCCCGAGGCGATAATGGCCGCGAGAATCCACGCGGCGGGCACATGCCACAGGCTAAATAGCCAGCCCAAAAGGACAGAGATTGGGACGACGATAGCCCACCGCGCCACGGTGTGGGCATTAAGTCCACTGCTTTCCTGCTGTGCGGCCATGCGCGCCCTCCTCAAATTACCTCTGCGACTTGAGTCTAGCGCCCCTTCCTTTCATTACCGCGGGCAGTGGATAGGGGCGAGTTATCACAATACATGATTAAAGATTTATGATCGGGGCATGGAAATCGATGTGGCGCAGTGGGTGATTCTCTTCCTCGGTACCGCGACTGCGGGGTGGATCGATGCGGTCATCGGCGGTGGAGGATTGATCCTCATCCCGCTGCTGCTCGCGGTCCTTCCCAGCCTCGCGCCTGCGGCAGCGTTGGGAACGAGCAAGCTGGCCTCGGTAACCGGCACCGGATCGGCAGCCGTGACCCTTGCGCGCAAGGTGAAGTTAGATAAGGCGGAAATGGCGCGCTTTATCCTCATCGCGCTGGTGTGCTCTGGGCTGGGAGCCAGCGTGGCCTCGAGCCTAGATAAAGACGTCATGCGCCCCATCATCATCGTGCTCATGGTGGCCGTGGGCATCTTCGTTGCCTTCAAGCCAGATTTTGGTAGCAGCGACTCGGCCGGTACCCGTGGTGGTTGGCGGACCGTCGTGGTCTTGGTGCTCTCCGGCATCATTTCCTTTTATGATGGCATCTTCGGTCCGGGTACCGGAATGTTTTTGATCATGGCATTTACCTCTATTTTTGCGCAGAATTTTTTGACCTCTGCGGCCATGGCCAAGGTGGTCAATACCGCTACCAACTTCGGTGCGCTTATCGTATTTATTATTGGCGGGCACGTGTGGTGGACGCTTGGCATCGTGCTCGGTGTAGCCAATATCTCCGGCGCACTCCTCGGCGCTCGTACCGTACTTGGTGGCGGTGCCAAATTCATCCGCTACGCGCTGCTTACCTTGGTCGTGGTTATGAGCTGCTACCTGGGCTGGCAGCAGTGGGGTTAGCTACATCCGGTTCTTGGTGCGCGCGGTAGCAACGGCATTCCATGGATCCTCGGGCCATGGGTGCTTGGGGTAGCGGCCGCGCATATCGGCGCGCACGCCGGCATAAGGGCCGGACCAGAAGCTGGCGAGATCATCGGTCACCGCGAGCGGGCGGCCGGCGGGGGAGAGTAGGTGGAATTGCACGCGGTGGCCGCAGTATTCGGGGGATTCGGCCAAGCCGAAGCATTCCTGCAGCTTGATGTGGACCACGGGGCGGTCGCCTGACCAGTCGATGGAGGCATCGCGGCCGGAGGGAACCGGGAGGCGCTCGGGGGCGAGCTCGTCCAGGTGGGTGGCTTCCGGCCAGGGTAGGAGGCGTTGCAGCGCCGGGTACATATCGAGCTTGGCGGCGGGAGTTCCTTCCGCGATGCTGTGCAGTTCGGGGCCGAGCCACTCGGCGGGATCCGCGGAATCGACATCGGGCCAAGGATCCCCGAAGTGAGCGTGCAGGTGGCGCAGGCGGTCTTTGAGGCTCTGGGCCTTCTTGCTGAAGGTGAAAAGACCCAAACCTTCTTCGCGGATGCCGGCGGCAAGCGCCTCCTCGGCCGCGGGGCCGGTGACCTTGACAGGGGTTTCAGAGAGCGTGATGGCGCCCGCAGCCTTGACCTTGATGCCGCGTACGCGTCCTTCGTGCAGGAAGGCGCGGGTTTCCTCGGTGACGCCGATAGTCTCTAGGGCTGCGGTTTCCTCGATGCGAGCGGCCGAGCGGATGATGGCATTGCCCGCATTGGACAAGGACACCTCTGCGATGGCAAGCCACGGGGCGCCGGCCAGGCCCGAGTTGTCCAGCAGCCGTGCGCGGGTGCCGCTGGCCAGCAGGTAATCCTCGCCCATGCGTTTGGCCACCTGCTCGGGAAAGGCGGTGGCGACGACCTCGCCGGGATCGGCGGGGCCGAAATCGTCGACGAGGCGGGCGAGCCGCTTGACCTCCCTTTGGGGTGGGCGGTGACGGGTGAGATCGGGGGTTAAGGGGGCGTCGGCAAGCGAGGCAATGATGGGTGCGGCCTGCCTGCCGTGGCGGAGCAAAGAGGCGCCGAGGCGCGGATCGGTGGGCAGGAGGGCGAGCTCCTGCGTGGCACCAATGCGCTGAAGCGTCGCCTGTGCGGATGCCAGGGCCTGGGCCGGCGGGGGATCGAGCAACGGGAAGTCCGAGGCCGCGCCCCAGCAGTCCAGAAATAGCGCGGCCTGGGTCAGGTCCGCAGACAGGATCTCCGGGGTGGTATGCGGAGAAAAGTGCTGGTAATCATCCTGCGAGTAGCAGCGAATGACGGTGCCGGGCGCCTCACGGCCGGCACGACCAGCGCGCTGATCGGCACTCGACTTGGAGGTAGAAACCGTCACCAATCCGGACATGCCACGCTGCGCATCGCGCCGGGGAACGCGGGAGAGCCCGGCATCTACCACCACGCGCACGCCCGGCACGGTAAGCGAAGACTCCGCGATGGAGGTAGCCACGACGATGCGCCGCTCATCGGTATACAGCGCGGCGTCTTGCTCCGCGGTGGTTTGCTTGCCATGCAGGGGGAACACATTGTGGCCTGCTAAGGCATCGCACACGAGATTGACCTCGCGCACGCCGGGCACAAAGACCAGCGTTGATTCGTGCTGGCGGGCTGCCTGCTTGGCGACGTCCCCGTAAAACTCCCTCGCCCCCGCCGCCCTGCCCGGCATGGGGGTGTGGTGGATATCCAGCGGGTGGGTCACTGCCTCGGTGACGTGGACAGGCGCGTCCATGAGCTGGGAAAAGCGTTGCGCATCCACTGTGGCAGACATGGCGATGACGCGGAAGTCCTCGCGTAGCTCGGCTAGTTCCAGGCACATGCCCAGCACCAGATCCGTATCGAGCTGGCGCTCGTGGACCTCATCGATGGCAACGGCGGCGACACCCTCGAGTTCCGGATCCTTAAGCAGGCGGCGCAGCAGCACGCCCGGCGTGACGAATTCGACCTCACTGCCTTTGCGGGACTCGCCTCGGATGGCAAAGCCGACCTTGTCCGGGGTGCCGCTGAGAGCACTCAAGCGCTGTGCGGCCGCGCGGACAGCCACACGGCGCGGGGCGGTGACGATGACCTTTCCGCGCCCTGCCGCATGATTGGCCAGCGCCGGTGGCACGAGCGTGGTTTTACCCGTACCGGGTGGGGCCTGAATGACAACGTTTCCGGTTTCAGGTAGCGAATCGATGGTCTCGGCTACGGGCAGGCCCGCGCCGATTCTGGCGAGATCAAACATCTAGTTGGCGGCTCCAAAACCTTCGACAGGACCGTTGAGATCCTGGCGCTCCCAGGCGTCCTCGTTATTCTCCAGCTTGCGCACCACGCGGCCGGGAGTGCCGAGAACCAGCGAATTATCCGGTATATCGGTGCTAATAAGCGTGCCCGCGCCGACGACGCAGTTCTTTCCAATCGTGATGCCCGGCAGCACGGTGACATTAGCGCCGAACCAGGTGTTCTCACCGACGGTGATGGGCTTGGCTATCTCCCAGCCGCCGGCGCGCATCTCATGATCGTTTACCGGATGCCCCACCGTAATCAGGGAGCAATTGGGACCCACCATGACACCATTGCCGAGCGTTACCTGGGCTTGGGCCAAAATGGTAGCGCCAAAGTTAATGAAGACGCGCTCGCCGCATACGAGATTGCAGCCATACTCCAGGTTGAGCGGCACGTGCAGGCCCGGCACAGCAGATTCATCCGGCAGTATCTCGCGCAGGATGCCTTCGGCACGCTCTTGGTCCGTATTGTGCAGCTCATTGAGCTGCTTAACCAAGCGAAAAGTGCGCTGGTGCTCTTCCTTCGCCTCCGGCATGCTCGGCAAGAACCACTGCCCACCAGTCATCCGCTCCCATGAGCCGTAGCGCTCCAAGTCCTGCCGCTCCTGTGCATCCATGGGTGTCATTGTAGAGGGTGGGTGGTGCTTAATAAGTATCTGCGGAAATCACTTAGGTTCCGGTAAATCACAAACTCACATGCCGCTTTTGTTGGCTCGATAAAATTTGTAGACGACATCGGCAAAGCGGTTGCTGATTCTCAGAGTTAAGGTTGAGTGTTAGTAGAAGGCCAAGCACAATGAGTGAGCATATGGAAACAGATTCAAGAAAAATCGTCGATAATATTTTGAGCGATATGGCGGAACTTAACGACTGGATCTGTATTGCTGATGCAACTGGGGCGAATGGGAAAAACTCGTTTTATGCTACGTATGATGATGTCGTTACCATCCTCAGCGCAATCAAAAACTCTTCAGCAGTGACGCTTGGAAAGATCGGCGCAGGATTTCAAGACCTTCCGGATACTTGGTCTCCTAGGGAAATAGCGAGCGAAGTGTTTTCCTCCTCGGATCCTATCGGTGAGATGATGAACTTCTGGATAAGGGAAATAGAAGACCCCCAGCGGTAGCCCCCGCAATCTTCACCCCGCAAGGATGACGTTATCGATGAGGTGAATTCTGCACGTGGGGAGGAGGGCTATTCCACCTTTCGGTATGGATGGATTACCGCAGTTTGAACTCGACGACGTCTACTTCGTCATCGTCACCTAATCCGGGATAGTGAGTATCTAGCGCTTTCTGAAGCTCGGTGAGAGAGCCAAAACCGTCATTTCGAGCTTGCTTTTCCGACAATTTACTTCGCTGGGCGGAGGTAACGGCTGTGACCTGTGCAGGAATGGTGACGATCTCTCCGGATTCTTTCTCGAAGACTATTTGGGCACTTCCTTCATGGAAAGGATCATCTACCCGGATGGTTTGTTGCTTTTCTCCGCTACGAATTGATTCCTCGTAGCCTTCCCACATGTAGATGCGCTGCTCTTGTTCTATTTCTCGCCAGTTGAATGCGAATGGCAAGAGTTCTTCCACGGAAGGTGCTTCAAGTCCATTGCTTCCGCGAACGATGCACCGAATGGACGGATCAACATCAAAAAGCACCTGGCGGCATTTACCGCAGGGAGGAATAACTTGACCAGTAGGTCCGTATACGGCGACTACTGCTTGGATTGGGTCCTCTGGATAACTAGCAGCATGGTTGGCTAAAGCCGAGATCTCCCCGCAAGGACCACCGAGGAAGTGGTGCGCGTTCAAACCGAGAACGTGTTTTCCTGATTTGGTAAGAAGCGCTGCGGCTACAGTGTGGTCTTCTCCGTCTTGAAAACGCTGTGCATGGGTGGTTGCTTTGGCCAGTAAATTTCGAAGTTCGTTGGTAATCACTCTTTAAGGGTAATAATTGCCAACGCGCTTTAACCGCGTTAGTGCGTAAGTTGAGCGTTTACCACCCTTCTGCGTGCTGGGTGTGCAGATGTGATCGACTTGCTTGTGTACACACAAATCAGAATTCTGTAAACGATCCCTGTTGCTGCTCTTGAGTCTTTAAAGCGTTGGAGTTCAGCCCCTCACACCATGGTGGATATACCCTAAACCCTCTCTTTCCTGGGGCTGCTCCGGAGGTAATACCGAGACGTTGCAAATCTTGATTGCTAAATTGAAACACACCTCGGTGATCTCCTTGAATCACAAAGACTAGGAGACCGTCGCCGCAGGAAGAATCTTCAAAAGGCACGGGTTCCCCTTCATGGTTGCGTTGCCAGAATGCTACAAAGGCCCCCGGCTTAGAAGGCGTGGTGCGTGCTGTGCGAACATGCCAGGTTTTAGCTCCCAACTCGGCTATTCCCGATTCATAATTCGCATTATCACTTGTTTCATTGATGGTGCCCTCTAAATTAAAGGCCGTCATGAATTGGTAAAAGGAGTCAAACTTCATTTTCTACGCGATGTATACAGCTACTTTCGTCCAAATTTGAAGCTTAAGGAAAGCGGCGGAGGGCAACAAATTCCCCACGCTGTTTGAAGTGTCCAGGGCTGGGTCCGATTGATCTTAAACGCATTCTGGGCCTTGTCGAAGGAAAGTTCTGGATCGATTTATCGGGGTGCTGGGGGTTAGGGTGAGGTCATGCTTTTTGATTCGCTCCCGCGGCCGAGCGTGCGTGTAGCTCCGGGGGTGGGGCATGTGCCGGGATGGGTGGGCGTTGATAAGCAAAAGGCTTTGGTAGAGGAAATGCGCGGCATTGCGCGCGAGTACGCGGCTACGCCGATGGCAATGGTGCGCCCGCGGCTGAAATCGGGCGGGCAGATGAGCGTATTTCAGCTGCATCTGGGCAGGTATTGGCATTATCCCAGCTATCGGTATGTGGACAATATGGACGGCACGCGGGTTCCGCCGGTGCCGGAGAGTCTGCGGCAGATTACGCCGGGGGGCACTGCGCGCCGCGGCCGAGGTAGCACCCGAGCTGGAACCGTGGGTGGAGACCTTTGTGCCGGAGATGGCACTCGTGAATTACTACCCGCCGGGATCGGCGATGGGCATGCACGTGGATGATTCTGAGGAATCGCCCGCCCCGGTGATTTCGCTTTCCATTGGGGATGAGGCACTTTTCCGTATGGGGCATACCGAGGCGCGCACGCGGCCGTGGGACGATATCACGCTATGTAGTGGTGATTTGGTGGTCTTTGGTGGCCCAAAGCGCTTTGCTTACCACGGGGTAGTGCGCGTAAACGATGACACGCTGCCGGAGGGGTGCGGGCTGACGGAGGGACGTATCAACATCACCATCAGACAAGTTTCGGCACGGGCGGTAGGCTAGAGGTGTTACATAAAGCTTGAAGGAAAGAAGGTTCTCTCATGTCTCGCATTGGCATCATCATCGGCAGCACCCGCGATAAAGCCGCCGGCAAGGAAGTGGGGGAGTGGCTCTATGACCTGGCCCAGGGCCGCAAGGACGGCGTGGAGTACACCCTGCTGGACCTCAAGGAATTCGATATTCCGGTCCTGACCACCGAAGTTGTACCGGCTGCCGCCAATAAGCAGTACGCGGATGAGAAGGTCCAGGCATGGTCCGATGCGGTCGATGCTTGCGATGGCTTCGTCTTTGTCACCCCGGAGTACAACCGCTCCGTGCCGGGCCCGTTCAAGAACGCCTTCGACTGCTTGGCCGCAGAGTGGGCCGGCAAGCCGGTTGCGTTTGCAGGCTACGGCCCCGCCGGGGCAATCCGCGGCGTGGAAGCATGGCGCACCATCGTGGTGAACTTCTCCATGCCGCAGCTGCGCAACCAGCTGGATTTTGGTTTCTTCACCGACTGGGCCGATGGCGAGTTCCGCCCCGCAGATTTCAAGGTGGAGCGCACCAATTCCCTGCTGGCTGAGCTGGAAGACGCCCTTTCCGCGTAGTCAGTGCGCGCTGGCGCCTAGGGTGTGGCGCTGCGTGCGAAACAAGCACGTTTCGTAGATTTCCTGCCGCGGAATCGCCGCTATGTGCCTGTTGTGCATCTGGGAACTACACAGCGGCCACGTTGTGGCCCGCTTGGTAGGTGAACAAGGCCGATAACGTGGCCGGAAGTTGGCCTCATACAAAAATTCAGCCCCCGCTGCTCACTGAACTGGCCCCCGAAAGTTGGACTGGTTTAATTCTAGGCGGTTAGGGCTTCAAGGGTCTGATTTCGATATTGCATCGGGGTCAGACCCTTGAGTCGTTGTTGGATGCGTTCGGTGTTGTACCACTGGATGTACTCGTCGATGGCCTGGTTGAACTCTGCGACGGTGTCGAAGACTTCTCCGTGGTACATCTCGGTTTTTAAGTGCCCGAAGAAGTTCTCCATGACCGCGTTGTCGTAACAGTTGGCTTTACGCGACATTGACTGAACACCGCCGTTGTCATGAATGAGGTTGCGCCAGGACGAATGCTGGTACTGGAAACCTTGATCGGTGTGCATCATCCACCCAGGCTCAGGCGCACACGTTTTAATCGTTTTAGTTAAAGAATCGGCGGTAAACGTTGTCGACGGCGATGTAGCCACGGTGTGGGCAACGATTGAACGGTCGAACAGATCCATCACCGGTGACAGGTAGACCTTGCGGCCTGCGACCCTGAACTCGGTGACGTCGCTAACAAAGACGGTATTTGGCTTATCTGGAGTGAACTTGCGGTCAAGTGTGTTGTCGGCAATGTGGCTGATCGTCCCGTTATAAGAAACATATGGCCTGCGCTGGCGGACCTTGGCTCGAAGCCCCATCTCGCGCATGAGTTTGTAGACGAGCTTGTGATTGACCACCCACCCCTGGTTGCGCAGGTCAAGTAGCACTCGTCGGTAGCCGTAGCGATACTTGTTGCGCTCGAAGCTTCCCCGGATCGCGTCTTTGAGCGCAGCGTGCTTATCCGGATCGCTGAGTCGTTTCTGGTGATAGAAGAATGTCGACCGTGCCATGCCGGCCGCATCCAAAAGGTATTGCAGACGATGCCGTGACTTGAGGATGACAATCGCCTGGACCTTCAGGCGTGTCCCTGATTCCTCAAGTCCCGCAATTTTTTTAGATATGCGTTTTCCGCTTCCAACCGCGCGATCTGGCGACGCAGCTTCGCTTCCTCCGAAAGCGGCTTCGGCGTGCCCGAACCCTTGGGCCTGCCCTTCGGCTTCGGTTTTAGTGCCTCATCGCCACCTTTACGCCATTTCCTCGACCATCCGCCGACCAAGTGCTCTGATGACAGGCCAAACTCGCGCGCAAGATCCATCGCTGTCTCACCAGAAAGGTGGCGTTGGACAACTTCGGTCTTGATTTCGAACGAATACTGCTGCTTAGTCGGTTTTTCCACAAGACATAGTCTGCCATGCAGCTTAAACCGACGACAGAGCATACGGGCGGCGTATGTGGAGACACCAAGAGCAGTAGCAGCGGCACGATAGCCCACGCCTTGCTCAAATAGTTCAACCAACTGCTCCCGCTGATGCTCACTCACCAAACTTCGAGCTCTCAATGAAAACTACTCCCCACTAATCGGAAACTGATTTCTCAGTCCAACTAATGGGGAGCAGTTCACACGATGAGCGCGGGGGCTGAATGCTAGGTGGCCGGTTTAGTTACTGCAGGCCGAACTGATCCCAAGCGGCAGGGGAGAGGTTCTGGTACACGTGCTTGTGCTCCTGGTACTCAGCCAAGCCGGTGGGGCCAAGCTCGCGGCCGTTGCCGGACTGCTTGTAGCCGCCCCACTCTGCCTGCGGCAGGTACGGGTGGAAGTCGTTGATCCAGATGGTGCCGTGGCGCAGGGCGCGGGCAACGCGCTCGGCGCGGCCGGCGTCGGAAGTGTAGACGGCGCCAGCCAGGCCGTACTCGGTGTCGTTGGCGATGGCGATGGCCTCCTCCTCGGTGGTGAAGGTCTCGATGGTCACGGTCGGACCGAAGGCCTCGTCGTGCACGCAATCCATCTCGCGGGTAGCGCCATCAATGATGGTTGGCAGGTAGTAGACGCCGGCGCCCAGGTCGGTGGTGCCGGTGCCGTGCTGGCCGTTGGTGTCCTTGCTGGTGGCGGCGCGGCCACCGGTGAGGATCTTGGCGCCCTGCTCGCGTGCCTTGTCTACGTAGGCGGCGACCTTCTCGCGGTGCTCGGCAGAGATGAGCGGGCCAGTCTCGGCCTTTTCATCGGTCGGGCCGCCGATCTTGATTTTATTGGCGCGCTCTACCAAGGCGTCGACGAACTTATCGTGGAGGGACTCTTCCACGACGATGCGGGAGCCTGCGGAGCAGACCTGGCCGGAGTGGAAGAAGGCGCCATTGAGGGCGTTGTCCACGGCGACGTCGAAGTCGGCATCGGCAAAGATGACGTTCGGGTTCTTGCCACCGAGTTCGAGCGCGGTGCGCTTGACGGTCTCGGCTGCATTCTTGGCGATGATCTTGCCGGTGACCAGGCCACCGGTGAAGGAGACCATGTCCACGTCTGGGTGCTGGGACAGCGGGTTGCCGCAGTTAGCGCCGGCGCCGGTGATGAGGTTGCCCACGCCGTCCGGCAGGCCGCATTCCTTAAGGGCGGCCATGAGCAGCATGGCGGTGTGCGGGGTGAGCTCCGCCTGCTTGAGGACGAAGGTATTGCCGGCGGCTAGGGCCGGGCCGACCTTCCAGGAGACCTGCAGCAGCGGGTAGTTCCACGGGGTAATCAGGCCGCAGACGCCAACGGGCTCGGCGTCGATGCGCGAGCGCAGGTTGGGATCCTGCGGGTCGACTACGCGGCCGGCCTGGTGCTGGGCCAGGGTGCCGAAGAACTCGAAGGCGTTGGCGATGTCATCCATATCGCCCAGGGATTCCTCGTAGCGCTTGCCGGTATCGGCGGACTCGGCCTGTGCGAAAAGTTCCTTGTGCTCGCGGATGAAATCGGCCACGCGGATGACGAGCTTGCCGCGCTCGGCAGCCGGCGTATTGGCCCATTCGCCGTTGTCGAAGGTTTCACGTGCAACCTTGATGGCACGCTCGGTGTCCTCGTCGGAGGCCTCGGAAACCAGGCCGACGGTGGAGCCATCGGCCGGGCAGATGATGGTACGGGTCTCGCCGCTCTGGGCGGCTTCCCACTTACCGTTGATGAACAGGGACTTCGGGGCGCCGTCGGCATGCACGCCCTTCAGCAGCTCGGTCTGGGTGGGGTCGAACAAAGTGTTCTGGGTGCTCAAGTGAAAAGCAACCTTTCTCTCATAGAGGTAGTTGTACTGGCCAGCTTAGCTATCTTCGCGCCAGGTGCGCTCGGGCTCGGCGCCATCGGAGACATCGGAATCGCCCGGCTGGGTCTGCTGCATGTAAAGGAAGGCCAGGTGACGCTCGTAAAGGTCCAGCACGTTGTTGATGATCTGGTTCTCGGAATAGCCGTAGACGTCATAGCCCAGCGAACCGGTCATATCGTAGACCTCGAGGCGGTAGTACTCATCGCCCTCGCCTGTGCTGAAGTCGGGGCGCTCGGCCGCGACTGGGAAGAGCTGGTAGCGAAACATGCGTTCATTGTGCAGCTTAACTTCGAGGTCGAGCTGGGGAAGTTCGACGTCGGGAAGCTCGCTGGTGAGCAAGAGGGCATCGTAGCCGCGAGTGCGCATGTGCGTTGCCACCTGCTCGAGGGCGTAGGTAGCGGTTTCGCGCAGGTAGGTATCCATCTCCTGCTTGGAGGGGTAGGTATTGGCGCGGTCGAGGCGATTCTTCCATAGGTTGGAATCCGAAGGCTCGCGCTCGGTGCGGGAGGAAATCACGCCGTGCATAGCGGTGGTGCGGGCCTCGCGCTGGACGTTTTCCAGGCGCAGGGACTTCCACAGGGAGAACATGATGAGGTAGACCACGAACGCGAAGGGCAGGCCCATCACGACGGTCGCGGACTGCACGGTGGCGATGCCGTCGATCTGCAGCAGTGCCAGGGTCAGCGCGCCCACGGTGACGGACCAGAAGATGCGCAGCCAGCGCGCGCCATCCTGGCGGTTATCGGTAATGCGGGAGGTGAAGTTGGACATCACCAGCGCGCCGGAGTCGGCCGAGGTGATGTAGAGCAGCAGTCCGATGAAGGTGGTCAAGAAGATGACGATGCCGGAGCCTGGGAACTCGTGCAGCATGTCGTAGAAGCCCTGTTCCGGCACGTTGATCGCGTTTTCGGCGAACTCGGGGTAGTCACCGGAGCGGACCATGTCCAAGGCAGTGTTACCGAAGAAGGACATCCACATCAGGATGAACAGGAACGGGAAGGTCAGGGTGCCGAAGATGAACTGGCGCAGGGTGCGGCCGCGGGAGATGCGGGCCAGGAAGAGGCCGACGAAGGTAGCCCAGGCGATCCACCATGCCCAGAAGAAGAGGGTCCAGGACTGCATCCAGGTATCCACGGTGGCCTGGTCATCGGCAAAGGCGAAGGTTTCCATGGTCCAAGACGGGAACTTTGCAACGTAGTCACCGATATTGGTCACGATGGCATCGAAGAGGTAGGCGGTCTTGCCAAAGACCACGACGTAGACCATCAGCGCGATGGCCAGATAGACGTTGAGCTCGGAGAGGAAGCGAATGCCCTTATCGACGCCGGATACGGCCGACAGCGTGGCAATGGCCACCGCAATGATAATGAGGGCGGACTGCAGGCCCAGGCCCTGCTCGATGCCGAAGATGAGGTGGAAGCCATAGGACAGCTGCACCACGCCGATGCCCAGGGAGGCGGTCACGCCGAAGACGGTGCCCAGCATGGCCGCGATATCCACCGCGGAACCGATAGGGCCGTGCACGCGCTTGCCGATGAGCGGATAGAGCGCGGAACGGATAGCCAGCGGCATGTTCAGGCGGTAGGCAAAGTAGCCAAAGGCCATGCCCATAAGGGCATAAAGCGCCCAGCCGGTGAGGCCATAGTGGAACATGGCATAAACCACGGCTTCCTTGGCGGCCTCCATGGTCTCGCCGTCCCCGACCGGTGGCTGCATATACATGGTGACCGGCTCGGCCACGGCGAAGAACATGAGGTCCACGCCGATGCCAGCGGCAAAGAGCATGGACGCCCAGGAGAAGGTATTGAATTTTGGCCGCGAGTGGTCCGGTCCGAGGCGGATATTGCCGGCATTGGAAAAGGCAATATAGAGCACGAAGACCACGGCGATGGTGGCGGTGAGGACATAGAACCAGCCAAGGTTGTGGCCGATCCAGCCGGTCACACTGGCGAGGGTTTCTGCCGCGGAATCGCGGCCGAGCCCAGCATAGAGCGCCATGGCAATAATGAGGACGCCAGAGATGATAAATACCGGCCAGTTTGTCTTGGGAGCAGGGACCTGATCTGCGCCTACGGCATCGCCGGTTTCGGCCTTGTAGCTGCCGACGAGGGCGCGGACTTGGTAGCGCGGACTGCGCTTCTTGGGCTCTCCAGAGGGGGTTGCGAGAGAGGTGTTTTTACCCCCTTCTTGGGGGGCTTTACTTGAAGTGTGAGACTCCTCAGGATCGTGAGGGTCAAAGTTAGCCATCTACTTCTCCTATTGTTGGTTGGTTTGGGCCGAATCTTTCGCACGGGTGCCCCAAAATGCTCACAAGATCGCAGGGAGAGATAGGTGAGTGAAATGAATCATATTCGGGCGAACTATGCGCAAAGACTTCGGATTTCATCTCCAGAGACATCCATCCGGACAAGGTAAATATACATTAAGATGGGCAAACTTCTAGAGGGATGTGTATTCTGGAGGTAGTGCCCGCACATAAGGCGATGTGAATAAATGCAGACTTTTGTATAAATTACAATATTTTCACTTCCGGTGGGGCAATCTTGACGTGTGAAATATTTCACAGAAAGAAGGGGATTTATGGGTTTTATGGACAAGCTGACCAAGAAGCGCTCCGCTAAGAAGGTCACCGATGAAGTAAGCGACGTAGTCGTCGTTGGCGGTGGCTCCGCAGGCTCCGTCATCGCCGCACGCCTGACCGAAGACAAGAACACCCGCGTGCTGGTCCTCGAGGCCGGACGCCCAGATTCCCTGTGGGATCTGTTCATCCACATGCCATCCGGCTTCTCTTTCCCGATTGGTGCAAAGAACTACGACTGGATGTACGAGTCCGATCCGGAGCCGGAGATGAACGGCCGCCGCGTCTACCACGCCCGCGGCAAGGTCCTCGGTGGTTCTTCCTCCATCAACGGCATGATCTACCAGCGCGGTAACCCGATGGACTACGAGAAGTGGGGCCAGAACCCAGGCATGGAAAACTGGGACTTCGCCCACTGCCTGCCGTACTTCAACCGCATGGAGACCGCCGCTGCGGCCGAGCCGAACGATCCGCGCCGTGGTCACGATGGCCCGCTGTACCTCTCCCGCGGCCCGGCTACCTCCGAGCTCTTCCAGGCCCTGTTCAAGTCCGTGCAGGAGGCCGGCTACAACCTGACCAATGACGTCAACGGTTACCGCCAGGAGGGCTTCGCGCCGTTCGACCGCAATATTAAGAACGGCAAGCGTTGGTCCGCTGCCCGCGCTTACCTGTACCCCAACATGGATCGCGAGAACCTCGAGATCCGTACCCGCGCGTTCACCACCAAGATCCTCTTCGAGGGCCAGAAGGCCGTCGGCGTTGAGTATGAGTGGCAGGGTGGCGTTCACCGCGTGTACGCCGAGAAGATCGTCCTGTCCGCTGGCGCCATCAATACCCCGCAGCTGCTGGAGATTTCCGGCATTGGTGACCGTGAGATTCTGGAGAAGCACGGAATTGACGTCGTCAAGCACCTGCCGGGTGTGGGCGAGAACCTGCAGGACCACCTTGAGGTCTACATCCAGTATGAGACCACCAAGTCCACCGCTTCCTCCCAGCCTTACCTGGATAAGTGGCGCTGGCCGTTCATGGGCCTGCAGTGGCTGCTGACCCACAAGGGCCCGGTTGCTACCTCCCACTTCGAGGGCGGCGGCTTCGTGCGCTCCAATGAAAATGAGGATTACCCGAACCTCATGTTCCACTTCCTGCCGATGGCCGTGCGTTACGACGGCCAGAAGGCGGACGTCAAGCACGGCTTCCAGTGGCACGTGGGTCCGATGTTCTCCGATACTAAGGGCCACGTTCACATCAAGAGCGCCGATATCCACGACAAGCCGTCTATCCTCTTCAACTACCTGAAGACCGACCAGGACCGCCGCGAGTGGGTTGAGGCCGTGCGCGTTGCCCGCTCCCTGCTGGATACCAAGGCCATGGAAGAGGTCGGCGCCCGCGAGTTCAGCCCGGGCCCGGATGTCCAGACCGATGAAGAGATCTTGGAATGGGTCCGCAACGATGGCGAGACCGCGCTGCACCCATCCTGCACCGCCAAGATGGGCGCGGAGTCCGATCCGATGGCCGTGGTTAACCCGGACACCATGGGCGTGTGGGGCGTTGAGGGCCTCTACATTGCGGATGCCTCCGTCTTCCCGTCCGTGACCAACGGCAATATCTACTCCCCAACCATGATGGTGGGCGAGAAGGCTGCCGACCTCATCGCCGGCCGCACCCCGCTCGAGCCGAACCACGCCGAGTGGTACAAGGCTAAGCAGGATATGCCGCTCTACGCTGAGGGCGAAGCAGTCCGCGATCACAAGCACTCCATCCAGGGCGCTGACCACTAAGCACCATCCCGCTGGATTGCTCTAGCGCCGCGTTTCCCATCCTTGGGGCGCGGCGCTTTTGCTTGCCGACGTCCCCCTTTCCCACCGCGCACCCTTCCGCCTGACCAGAACCATGGTTTAATCGCCTGGCAAGGAATCAGGGCCAATGTAATGAAGCGCCAGAGTAAAGGAGGACAGTGATGCTCAGCATTATCGCTGTAGTCATTAGTATCGTTTTCGCCGTTGCGGTTGTTAAAAAGCTCGATGACATCGATGCGCATTTGAAGGAGCTGCTTGCCTCGCGTGAAGATGGCGAAACACCGCGTTAATCGTGCGGGTGGCTAAGGAGATGGTGAACGAATTTCGAATTAACCAACTGCAAAAGGCCCATACTGACCGTGAAATGGAATTTTCCTGCGATGTAGCTTGAAGGCTATGGCTTCGTAGACCAAAGTGGTTTCCAAGCAGCAGTTCCAGTACTTCGTACGTGGGGTAGCCAACACCGCCGACTTCAAGGAAGTATCATTCCCGGATACCAGCGAAAAGAGTTAGTCATTTGGCTATTAGAAAGCTTCGCTACGTGTGGTTCGACCCGTACGCAATGTCCGTGAGTGTCTAGCCCTTGATGGAGAACCTGGTGTCAGTGTCGCTGGCCGCACCGACGCCGCCGTCATGTCCGCCGACACCCTGTTCATCACCATCCCCACAGGGGTGGGTGTGGACATTCACGTGAAGATTCTGGAGAATTTCGCCGCCCACGTCGCCCCCTCGTTGTTGGCAGCCGAACCGTGAAGGACCAGTCATCGCCTATCCCATCGACTAATACTTGCAGGTCGCAGGACTTTCGCGTGACTGTTAGTTCAGCCCATTTTAAATAGTTCACCGCACACTGTATAGTTCAGCATATGCTGACTATTGCTTCGCGCCTCGACGTCATGAACCGGCTCGGCCGGGCCATGGCTGATCCGACGCGCTCCCGAATCCTGCTAACCCTACTAGACGGTCCGAGCTACCCGGCCGTGCTCGCGCAAAGCTTGGATCTGACCCGCTCGAACGTCTCGAACCACCTATCCTGCCTGCGCGATTGTGGCATTGTCGTCGCTGAGCCGGAGGGCCGCAAGACCCGCTACGAAATCGCCGATCCCCACCTCGCGGCAGCGCTCGAAGCGCTAGTCAACGCGACACTGGCCGTCGACGAGAATGCCCCCTGTATCGACACTGAGTGCTCGGTGCCCGACTGCGGCGAGAAAGGAACGAACGCATGAGTTCAGCATGTGGATGCGAACACGAAACCGGCACGGAGATTGACGAGCTCGATCGGCCATGGTGGAAGGACCCTGAGCTACTGCTGCCGATCTTCTCCGGCGTAGCCCTCATAACAGGACTGGCGCTGGACTGGTCCGACTTGGAGACGCCCGCGACGGTACTGTATTGGGTTGGCCTGCTGTTGGGCGCTTACACGTTCGCGCCTGGAGCGATCCGAAACCTTGTCACGAAGCGCAAGCTCGGCATTGGCTTGCTAATGACGATCAGCGCGGTCGGCGCGGTGATCCTCGGATTCGTCGGAGAGGCCGCGGCGCTAGCGTTCCTGTACTCGATCGCCGAGGCACTGGAAGACAAGGCGATGGACCGGGCCCAAGGCGGACTGCGGGCGCTGTTGAAGCTGGTACCGCAGACCGCGACGGTGCTGCGCGACGGCACAGCGGCCGAGGTCGAAGCGAAGGACCTCGAGGTTGGCGAGCTAATGCTCGTGCGCCCCGGGGAGCGGATCGCCACGGACGGCATCATTCGGTCCGGGCGCTCCAGCCTTGACACCTCAGCGATCACCGGAGAATCCATTCCGGAGGAGGTTGCGCCCGGCGACGAAGTGCCTGCGGGAGCGATCAACTCCGCCGGGGTGCTGGAGGTCGAGACGACCGCAGCTGGAACGGACAACTCGCTGACCACACTCGTGGACCTAGTCGAGCAAGCGCAGGCGGAAAAGGGCGACCGCGCCCGGATCGCCGACCGGATTGCCCAACCCCTAGTGCCCGGGGTGATGATCCTGGCGGTGCTGGTCGGCGTGATCGGCTCGCTGCTGGGCGACCCTGAGACGTGGATCACCCGTGCGCTGGTAGTCCTGGTCGCAGCGTCGCCGTGCGCGCTGGCAATCTCCGTGCCGCTGACGGTCGTGGCCGCGATCGGCGCGGCCAGCCAGTTCGGAGTGGTCATCAAGTCCGGCGCGGCGTTCGAGCGACTCGGCGGCATCCGTCACCTGGCAGTGGACAAAACCGGAACCCTTACCCGCAACCAGCCTGAGGTTACCGGAGTGGTCCCGGCAGACGGATTCGATCGGCCGCAGGTGCTTTCCTTCGCGGCAGCAGTTGAGCAGCAATCGACACACCCCCTCGCTGCGGCGATCGCGGCAGCGGGGCCCGAAGCGCCCACCGCCTCGGACATCAGCGAGGAAGCTGGGCATGGCATCGGCGGCACCGTCGAAGGCCGACGGGTGCTGGTGGGCAGCCCCCGATGGATCGACGCCGGGCTACTGAAAGCAGACGTTGAGCGCATGGAGTCCGAGGGCCAGACCTGCGTCCTGGTCACCGTCGATGACGCTCTCGCCGGGGCGATCGGGGTCCGCGACGAGTTGCGGCCCGAGGTGCCCGAAGCCGTGCAGGCCCTGCACGCCAACGACGTGGAAGTAAGCATGCTCACCGGCGACAACACTCGCACCGCCCGGGCGCTGGCTGGAATCGCCGGAATCAACGACGTGCGCGCCGAGCTGCGCCCTGAGGACAAGGCAAGCATCGTCGCCGAATTCTCCTCCAAGACGTCGACAGCGATGATCGGCGACGGCATCAACGACGCGCCGGCACTGGCGGGCGCGACGGTGGGCATAGCGATGGGAGCGACCGGCTCTGACGCCGCGATCGAGTCCGCTGACGTCGCCTTCACCGGCCACGACCTCCGGCTAATCCCGAAGGCGCTGCAGCACGCCCGCCGAGGAAGCCGGATCATCAACCAGAACATCGTGCTGTCTCTGGCCATCATCATCGTGTTGTTGCCACTGGCGATCAGCGGCGTGCTGGGCCTGGCCGCCGTCGTGTTGGTTCACGAGGTCGCCGAAGTGATCGTGATCTTGAACGGCCTGCGGGCTGCGCAAGCGAAGCACTGAGGCTGTGACCGGCAAGTCTCATAAGGGTTAAACCACACACGCCGAGCGGACACACCTTGGGCCAGGCACGTCATTCGAGTTTACGGTCCGTCTCCGTGGAATCGGGATCGTACTCGGTGATCTGTCCCTTCTCGGTGCGTGTGGGCACGGGGGCTGTGGGCGAGCCACCCCCGGCACGTGCCCCAGCCGGTCAAGGGCCCCGAGCGCTCGGCGTCTCCAGCGCAGATCGTGGAAGGATCGAACTTGCTCAGGGACCAAGCGTCACCGCGAGACTCTTTACGTCCTGCAACTTGAATAGTTCAGCGGCCTTGATACCGCGGACATCCATTCGGAGTGTCGCCGAGTCTCATCGACACAGCCTGCGACTACCTGGGCAGTGTGTTTGACAAAGGACCCCACCCTCATCAGCGTTGCCGAGCCCTCGCCGTTCCAGTTGCCGTAACCGACTAGATGCAGATTCTTCACCGCGGTTTCGCGGCCGCGCATGAGGTGGCGGAATAGACCGAGAGCCGAACGAAAACCAGCGCACCAGATCAGATGGTCGTGGTCGTGCTCACTAAAGTTATTGAAGATGGGGGGATGTCCCCGAGGTTCGGGCCGGAATCGCCGCCGAGAATCCGGCGGCGGCCGCGTCGGCGAACGAACAGGCCGCGCTTCAACCTACCCCCAATAACGCGAAGCGTCATCAACGCCCCGCGTTACACGTTTAATTTGAACTCCACAGAGTGTCGGCGCAGTTTAACGTGTGCGAGATTCATTCTTGGACCCAGCCCAGTCGCTGGCGTTAACCTTGCACAAAACTACGGCGATGGTCCTGGACGGCCTTGCTGACTGAGCACCCGGCACCTCCATTACAGGCGTTCGTGCTCCCCACATCCTTCGCTCAAGCGGACTGCTATCCCGTAAACCGATGTTGTCACCCCTCCAGGACGGTAGCCTTATCAACCCAGCGAGCCAATAGGCTGAAAGCCGCGAGCTGCTCCAACGCGACTTGCTCCTCACCACCGTCGTGTGGAACATGCATCCCGGGATTGCGGATAGCCGCGTACAAGCCCTCTGCAAAGGCGCGGGCGCCCCGATGCAGGTTCTCAAACGTCTTACTGCCATCATTTTCCATAAGCCGAAGGCGCGGCGCATTACGTTTCGGATCATGGAGTGAAAACGCCTCGTTGAAAAGTGCTGTTTCAGATACGTCTAGGCGGTTCAGTTTCGCTTGGGTCTCTGCATTGACGCGGATGGCAGCCTGCATCACGGCTTGATGGTAGTGTCCGTGATTCCAGTAACCCTTGCCATTTTCCCACGCCCACGGATGCAGATTGGCTGCATCTAAGTCTGGCGTATTCTCTCCGAGCTTTTCAGCGAGTTCAGACCGACGTTCAAGCGCTGTCTTGGCCCGGGCCGCTTGACCCCTCAGCCAGCTATACTCCTTGTCCTGGACCGGGAGTCTTTGTTTCCACCCGGGAAGCACTCGGTCAAGGATCATTTCAACGACATGGGCGCGTGCCGCAGCCTCAGTCGGCGATCCACTCATAACGGTTCCAAGGTAGGCGATGCCCGGGCCCATGTCGGGGACTACCTTCGCTGTGACTTGCAGGAACGCGTCTATCTCATTGATCGCCCACTCGGGGTCCAGCTCGGCCATACCTCCATTATGACGTATGGGGCTGACATGGCCGGAGAGAACTGGTCTGATGCCCCCACCAGAAACACCCCGCATTGTTGCAGGCGCGCTGACGCGCGCCCATCATGGAAACCATGAGCGATCCCAACTTCACGATCCGCCAGATCACCTTCGACTGCCACGATCCCTCAAAGCTCGCCAAGTTTTGGTCTGCCGCAACCGCCTGCGAAATCGCCGCGGATTACGGCGATTTCGTGATGGTTGATTCCACCCCGGCGCTGGGATTTCAGCGCGTTGAGGAGCCGACACCTGGGAAAAACCGCATGCACGTCGACGTTGGCGGGGCGGAGCGCGAAACTTTAATAGAACGCCTCAAAGACCTAGGCGCCACCGAACTCACCACCCACGAAGCGCCGGGATTGGTGTGGACCGTCATGCAGGACCCGGAAGGCAACGAGTTCTGCGTGGGTAACCCCGGGGCCTAGCTACACGTTGAACTTGAACTCGACGGGGTTCAAGTCATCCGCGTGGCCCCGCGGTCGACCGGCGCCGGGTTGATGTGTGCGTTGGGGTGTGCAGCGGCACAGTGTTTTGGGTCACGGCATTTTTGGCTGGCCTCTCCGCGGTGATCGCCGCGCGGCCGAGCGTGCTGGGTGCGCTGCAACTTATTGGTGGGCTCTTTCTTATCTATATGGGTGTGTCCTCGATTCGTTCCGGGTTTGCATCCCGCCGCGCGCCCACCGTGGTGGTGGGCACTGAGAATTACACGGAACAGGCCATTGCGGCCGGCAGCATTGATGACATGACTGGGTGGCGCGCCTATAAGCTCGGAGTGGTCACGAACCTGTCCAATCCGAAAGCGCTCGTTTTCTTCGGCGCGGTTTTCGCGCAGTTTATTCGCCCCGATATGTCGCCCACGTGGACCGTTGCGGTGGCGGTAATCCTCTTGGCGATGTCCTTGACGTGGTTTTCTACCTTTGCTCTCATTGTGCGCGCAGCATCGCGCTGGATTGCGCATCATTCCGCGGCCATTGACATCGTTTCGGGACTGATCTTTGCGGTACTGGGCCTTGTGATGGCCGTAGAGGGCGCACTCGAGCTCCTCGGCTAGTGCGGCCCGTGGGCTCCTAAAAGAAGATAGATTGAGAAGCTACCTAAATCACAGAACTTACCTGTTTCGCTGCAGGTGAGAGACTTCTTATAGTGGCATGCGTTAATCTAATCGCATGCGAGTATGGAGGTGTTAGGTGGCTATTAGCGCCCTGGTGACCTTAATGGGTGTGTGGTTCGCGGCGATGGCCTCGCCGGGCCCAGACGTAGTGCAGATTATTCGCTTGGGCGCGCGCTCCACGCGCGCGGCGGTATGGGCGGCACTTGGTAGCACTACCGGCCTTACCATTTGGACCGTGGCCTCCTTGGCGGGGCTGTCCGCGCTGATTTCCGCGCACCCTGGCATTCTGGTGGCGCTGCAGGTTCTCGGTGGCTGTTACCTGCTGTGGATGGCCTATACCGCCATTACCGGTGGCATCAAGGAGCGGCGCGCGCCCGCAACCGTCGTGGGCACCGAAACCCGCGCCCCGCAGCCGCGCGGGTTTACACCGGACGGCATCATCAAGGCGGGCACTGCCTATCGCATGGGATTTATCTGCGATCTTTCGAACCCCAAGGTGGTCATCTTCTTTGGCGCCATCTTTGCCAATTTCATTGATCCCGGTATGGGCATCGGCGCCAATCTCATGGTGGGTGCCGTACTGATTCTGGAAAGCCTCGTGCTCTTTGTAGGCGTGGCTTTGAGTACCCGCGCGGTCTCGAAGTGGATGGCTAAGAACTCCGCCTGGGTGGATATTGTCAGCGGCGTGGTCTTCTTGCTGCTGGGTGTCATCATCCTTTTTGAAGGAGTGCGTGGACTTATAGCCATGTAATCTGGGGCCATGATTTTTACCACTACCAATACCGTTGATGGCTATGAAATCACGGACTATATCCGCATTATCGCCGGGGAAACGGTCATCGGTATTAATATGCTGAAGGATTTCGGGGCATCCATCCGCAATATCACCGGTGGACGCTCCGCCGGGTACGAGAGCGAGGCCATCAAGGCGCGTGAGGCGGCACTCGATGAATTGTGGCGTCGCGGTCAGGAGCTCGGGGCCGATGGTGTGGTGGGCATCGCCTTCGATTATTCGCCCATGGGAACGTCGAATGACATGCTGATGGTCACGGCCACCGGCACGGCGGTGAAGCTGCGCGCTCGTGATTAAAATCGGCAAGAAAACAATGGCCCTGTGCGCTGGGTTATGCGCGGCAGCCGGACTCATGGCGGGGTGCGAGGAAGAGCCGCCGTTGCCGGGCAGCGTGCCAAATGAATCGCAAGGCGCGGCCGATGGCTATATCACCACGCTGCCGGACGAGGGCACAACGGCCAATGGCCGCTACCAGATCATTAACCTGCAAAATCATCGCAGTTTTGTGGTGCACGTACCGTTTAATGTGGATAAGCACCACCGCCTGCCCGTGGTCGTGGCGATGCACGGCTATGAGATGGATGCAGGAAATATGTTCAAAGGCACCGACTTATCTCAGGGCGATGCCATTACCGTCTTTGTCCAAGGTGCGGGCAAGGCGTGGGCGCCGGCACCGTACGCGGTGACTAGCTTGGAGGATGACCTCAAATACGTCGATGACACGATTGATTTCGTTCGCCGCCACTATCCCGCCACGGACACCACCTATGGCGTGGGCTTTTCCAATGGCGGCGGATTTGCCCGCGCGGTGACGTGCAAGCGGCCGGGTCTATTCGACGCGGTGGCCACGGTTTCGGCGGCAAAGTATGACCGCGTGGAAAAGGACTGCGCCAGTGAGCCCACAGATTACCTTGATATTCACGGTACTGAAGACGTGTTGATGAAATATGGCGGTGGGCGCCAGCACGGTGCGCACTACCACTCGGTCAAAAAATCGCTACGCGGGATTGCGAAGGAGAATGGGTGCAATCCGTTTCCAAAGAGGCGTCGGAAAGAAGCGGTGGAGCACTTCACCTGGCGGGTATGTGATGCGCGCACTGAGCAGTACACCATCCACGGCGGCACGCACACGTGGAACGGCGGGGCCACGGACCATTCCGGTTTGGTGAAAGCGGAGTGGACCACCGATACGGTGCTGGATTTCTTCCATATCGCCCACCCGTAGCGATAGCCGCGCGCGGGCTGGGTAAGCTGGGCGGCATGCTAGACATTCCTATCAATGGCGACTCCATCAAATTGGGCCAGTTCATCAAGCTGGCCAGCTTGGTGGCTACCGGTGGCGAAGCTAAAGAGCTCATCGCAGAAGGCGTAGTTACGGTCAATGGCGAGCCCGAGACGCGCCGGGGCGCCATGCTCCACCCAGGCGATGAGGTGTGCATCGAGGATGCCTGCGCGCGTGTGGGCGAGCCGGACGATGACGATGATTACTTCGATGAAGCCACGGCCGACGATGACTTTGATCCAGAAAAGTGGAGGAATATGTAGATGCCAGCATTCGAAGCTGAAGTGGGCATGCCCTACTGGATCGACCTGACCACCTCGGACCCGCGCAAGTCCGCACACTTTTACGAGCAGGTGCTGGGCTGGGAAATTTCCGCCGAGTCCGGCGAAGATAATCCGTACCAGATGGCGCGCCTGCAGGGCCTGCCCATCGCTGGGCTGATCCCGCAGCCGGAGGAGGCCCCCATGCCGGATACGTGGGTGACCTACTTCCTGTCCAAGGACATCGCGGGCGATTGCCAGCGCGCGCAGAACCTCGGCGGGCGCATCCTAGTCGAGCCGCAGCAGGTGCAGCTGGGGCACATGGCCCTGCTTGTCGACGCCGCCGGGGGCATGTTCGGCCTCATCCAGCCCGCCGGCCCGGAGCACTTCGTGGCCGCCGGCGAGCCCGGCACCCCGGTCTGGCACGAGCTCACCGCTACCTCGGGCTTTCAGAGCGCGATGGATTTTTATGGCGAGCTTTTCAACTGGGAAATCCGCGCCATGCAGTCCGAAGATGAGAACTTCATCTACGCCACCGCGGAAGAAGACGGTGCGCCGTTTGCTGGACTGTGGAACGCCGAGGGGCAGTTCCCGCCGCAGGTCCCGAGCTTCTGGCAGACCTATTTGGGCGTTCGCGATATCGACGCCGCTGCGAAGAAGGCCGTGGAACTAGGCGGCGAGGTCATCCGCGAGCCATGGGATTCGCCCTTCGGCCGCATGTGCCTTTTGGCCGATTCCACCGGCGCAACCATCACCCTCACCGAGGTCGAAGACGCCCCCGAAGAGGAGCCGACCGAATCGGATGACGTCCTGGGACTCGACCCGCAGTAATTGCGATGAGTGAGTCGCCACTGGTCAAGCGCGTATTGGCGGTCGTTGCCGTAATCCCGCCCGGCAACGTCACCTCCTATGGCGAGGTGGCTAAGGTGGCCGGCTGCGGCGCGCGCAACGTCGGCACCGTATTAAAGCGCCACGGCGGCGGTGCTGCATGGTGGCGCGTCGTCCGCGCCGATGGCGCCTCCCACGATCCCGCCCGCGCCGCAGAATTCTGGGATCGCGAGGCCATCGCGCACGCTGGCGGCCGCGTTAAAATGCACGAGCACGGAATCGACGCCCGCGAATTACAGGAGTTGATGGAGTGAGGGCCTGGTTCATCCTTTTTCTCGCGATAACCAGCGAGGTCGTGGGTACCATCGCGCTGAAATACGCCGTGGACCATTTCTGGATCTACGGTGTGGCCGCTCTTTGCTTCATCCTCGCCTTCGTGCTGCTGCACCGCGTCATGCAAGAAGGCGTCAACGTGGGCGTGGCCTACGGCCTCTGGGCATCTGGTGGAGTCATTTCCACTGCGCTGCTTTCCGCCGCGCTATTTGGCGAGCCGCTCGGCGCAGTAAAGCTCGCCGGCATCGCGCTCATTATGGGCGGCGTCTTCTGCGTGGAAATGGGCGCTAAGCCGGACAAGGACCACGACCGCACCGTGGAGGTGGCGCCGCAATGATCTGGTTCCTCCTTTTCCTCGCCACCGCCATTGAGGTCACCGGCACGCTGTGCCTGCGCATGTCCGCGGTAACCGGCCGCCGCTTCTGGGTGGCGCTCGTTGCCCTGTGCTATGTCTCTGCCTACGGCTTCTTGGCGCTCGTGCTAAAGGCCGGCATGGATCTGGGCGTGGCCTACGGCATTTGGGCTGCTACCGGTGTTGCTTTGACCGCCATTGCCTCGTATCTCCTGTTCAAGGAGCCGTTTACTTGGTTAAAATCTCTCGGCGTGGTACTCATTGTCGGGGGAGTGCTGCTCGTAGAAGCCGGGGCATAGCACTGACAAAACAAGCACGTTTCGTCTCTCACGGAGCATGAAAAGGGCGAAACGTGCTTGTTTTGTATGAAGGCGGCGAGCTTTAGCGGATGTAGGCGAGGGCGTCGTCGGCAGTGCTGTGGCTATAACTCTCATCGGCCTTGGCGAGCTTATTGCCGCGCAGTACCAGCCATATGCTCAGCGGGTAGAGGATAAGCGCTACCGTGACGGCCTGGATGATGGCGGCGACCTCGGAATCGTGCAGGTAGTTCCAGCAAAAGTGGAGGAGAAAAGCGGCGGCTAGGTAGCCGAGGAAAACGCCGATGCGCCACCACAGCGGTTTGGCCGCGGCATAGAGTGCCCAGCCGATGCCCCAGCCGGCCAGCGCGGTGAGCAAGACGTGCAGGCCAGGGCCGGCGATAAGCCGTAGGCCCCACATCTCAAATAGGCCCTGAATATCGCTATTGGGGTGCATGGTGGCACCCATGGCGCCGTAGAGGATGTTCTCGCAGGCCTCGAAGCCTAGGCCTACCACTGCGCCCACTATCCAGCCATGCCACGGGCGGTTGAGCTGGCGGAAGGACATGAGCACGAAGATAACGCCGGTAGCCTTGGAGATTTCCTCTGGGTAGGCGCCGCTCCAGGACATCATGGCATCGACCCAACCGGTGCCAATGGCGAGCTGCATGACAGGACCGGAGCTGATAAGCGCTAGGGCTACGGCCACACCGCCGCCCCAAAGGAAAGCCAGTAGGGCCCACAGGCGCGCCGGGCGTGCCCACATGGGGCTGCGTTGCAGCAGGTAGATGACCAGCGTTACGAGCACGGCGGCGATGAGCAGGCTGAGCAGGCCCATCAGGGGAGAGATTAAGAATGTGCTCAACGTCTGGACCAAGAATGCAATGAGGCCAACACCGGAGAGGATCCACAGCGTGGTGCGAAAGAGCTTGGACATCTAGTACATCAACTCCCCGGAGAAGTCAGCGAATTCTGCATCAGCATCGGCGGGTAATTCCTCTTGGCCGAAGGCATGCCAGATGCGCGAGGTGGTGGCCCGGGCCTGATCGCCCTTTCCGGTCACGGTGACCACCCAATCTTTGTTTTCATCCTCGCCGGTGCCGTCGAGGGAGAGGGCGGCGGTGGAGGAGGGGGCGTCGGCAAGCAGGAGCGCTCCATTCGTGCCGTCAAAGGTAGGGGCGTCGGCCGGCAGGGAAGCCATGGCGAGGGCGCGAACCATGCGGCGCAAGGTGGTGGCATCGTCCTTGGCGTCCTCGGTGAGGGTGGCCTGTACGCTGACATCGCCGCAGGTCCAGCCGATGCTGGCGAGGGATTCATAATCGCGCTCGCAGTAGAGATCGGGAACGTCAATCTTCCAGTCCTGGCTGGGCTCGGTCAGGGTGACCTGCTCGACGTCTGCGGAGGAATCAGCCAGCGCCGCCTGCACAATTGTGGGCAGAGCGAGAACCACCGCCACGAACGCAATAACGGCGAGGAAAAGGCGCCGCGGATGGGCTGGAGGAAAGCGATAAAATTCCATAGCCCACACCTTATCTTGCTGCTTTGACCTAGAGTGGCAAGCATGAAAGATCTTTATCAACTAGTCAATGGACCCTGGCTGGAAAGCCACGTCATTCCCGATGATCGCGGCGTGGATGGCACCTTCCACGCGCTGCGCGATGAGGCGGAGGAACTCGTGCACGAGATCGTGGACAAGGACACCGGCCGCCCGGGCAAGCTCTATGCCTCCTTTATGGATACCGAGGGGGTTAACGCGGCCGGCATGGCTCCATTGGACGCGGATCTGGACCGCCTGAGCGCGGCCGGCCCAGAGGAACTGGCGCAGCGCCTGGGTGAACTTGAGCGCACCGGCGTCGGCTCCCCGGTGACCTTCTGGGTATCCAAGGACTCTGGTTCCGAGGACGCCATTGCTTATGTCATCCAATCCGGCCTGGGCCTGCCGGACGAGGCTTATTACCGCGAGGAAGCCCACGCGGAAACGCTGAGCGCTTATGAAAAGCACGTGGCCGAGATGCTGGAATTCCTCGACCCAGCCCGCCTCTTTGGCCTGGGCGCCGAGGTAGCCGCCCATCGCATCGTCGCCTTGGAAAAGGAGCTGGCCGCTGGCCATTGGGACGTGGTCTCCACCCGCGATGCGGTTAAGACCTATAACCCCTGCGAATTTAGCGAGTTGCCCACCATGACCCGCGCTTTGCTCTCCGGCGGCAACCTGCCAGAGCACCGCGTGGTCAATATGATGCCGTCCTACCTCGAGCACTTCGAGCGCCTCTTTACCACCGCGCGCATGGCCGATTGGCAGCTGTGGGCCACCTGGCACATCCTGCGCTCCCGCGCGGCTTTGTTGCCGGAGGAAGTAGGCGCGAAGAACTTCGAGTTCTATGGCACCGAGCTCTCCGGCGCTACCCAGCAGCGCGACCGCTGGAAGCGCGCCGTGGGCTTGGCCGAGTCCCTCGTTGGCGAAGAGATTGGCCAGGTATTTGTGGATAAGCACTTCCCGGCCTCTTCCAAGCGCGAGATGGATGAGCTGGTGGACTATCTCATCGCCGCCTACCGTGAGCGCATCTCCCAGCTGGAGTGGATGACGCCGGCCACCCGCGAGCGCGCGCTAGAAAAGCTGTCCCAGTTCAAGGCCAAGATTGGCTTCCCGGATTCCTGGCGCGATTACTCGGGGCTCGAGGTCTCTGGCAAGGGCGCGGACCTGCTGGCCAATGCCCGCGCCGGCTCCGCCTTCTCCCATGACTTTGAGCTGGCCAAGATTGGTAAGCCGGCCGACCGCGATGAATGGGTGACCACCCCGCAGACGGTCAACGCCTTCTATAACCCGGTAGTCAATGACATCACCTTCCCGGCCGCCATCCTGCGCCCGCCGTTTTATAACCCGGATGCTGATGCCGCAGAAAACTTCGGCGCCATCGGTGCCGTCATCGGCCACGAGATTGGCCATGGCTTTGATGACCAGGGCTCGCAATTTGATGGCCAGGGCAACCTGAACTCCTGGTGGTCCGAGGAGGACCGCGCGGCCTTTGAAAAGCTCACCGCCAAGCTGGTGGAGCAGTTCAATGGCCAGGTACCGACGGTGCTCAAGGAGGCCGGCATCGACTCCACCGGTGTCAACGGCAGCTTCACCCTGGGCGAGAATATCGGTGACTTGGGCGGTTTGGGTATCGCTGTGGTGGCTTTCAAGAACTACTGCGCCGATAAGGGCATTGACCTGCAGGGCAAGGAGGAGAAGTTCGAGGCAGACGGCGCCGAGCCGGAGTTGGCCGAGCACACCTACACCGGCCTGCAGCGCTTTTTCCTATCCTGGGCCCGCGTGTGGCGCACCGCCATCCGCCCGGAGATGGCCACCCAGTACCTGGCCATTGACCCGCACTCGCCGGCGGAGTTCCGCTGCAACCTCATCGCTGCCAATATCGCGGAGTTCTACGAGGCCTTTGACGTGGCGGAGGATTCTGCCATGTACATTGCGCCAGAGGATCGCGTCACCATCTGGTAGCCCTTTTAGCCGGTAGGCGGTGCGCGTAGGCTCGGTGGCATGACTAACGCAGATGCTAACCAGGACCCGCACCGCCCGCTGGAGCCCGGCCAGGAATGGCACATCGGCGGCCAAGACCGCCAGATGGAGGAGAAGGAACAGCTCGAGCAGCTTGTTGCCTATATCGACGCCCACTATGACACCCCGGATTTTCGCCCGCCGTGGGCCGGGGGCGGCTCCCCTGAGGCGGACCAATATTGCGCGCTCTTGCCGGATCGCATTACCCATGCGGCAATGATAGTGCTCGGTACTGCGGTGGATCATGCGCTGCCAGGTACTGCGTACACGGAGGGCATTAGCGTAGGAGAATCCGAGGTGGGTGCCATTTTCCGGCCCAGCACGCCCACCGGCCGGTGGGCGGTGTCGCTGCATTCGGGCGGCTGGTGGCGCGGCGATGGCCAAGCGCTGGAGATGCAGTGGCGCCCCGAGGTAGCCGCTGCCGCGCAGCTATCCGGCACCACCATTATCGACGTGGATTATCCGCTCGCCCCCGAGCACACCGTGGCGGAGATGGTCACTGCCGTGCAGCAGGCCATTGACTATGCCCGCGCGCAGGGTGCTTCTAGCGTTACTACCTGGGGTTATTCCTCCGGCGGGGCGCTGGCGGTGCTGGCGCCTGCCGACGCCCTCCTGCTCACCTTCCCCGACTTCGGTGCCCTGGAAAATCTGCCGGAGGACCTCCGTGTCGGCTATGCAATTCCGGCGGACCTTTCTAAGCTCTGCCCGGATATTTTCGTCCAGACCGCGACCGAGGATGAGATTGCTGCGCGTGTTTCTGTGCCCGGCGCCGTGGCGCGCGATTATGTCTCTACCCACCGCGTGTCTACCCCGGTGGTTGCCCGTCAGCGCGTGCGGGATGCGGCCGCGTTCCTGGCAGGAGAGTTGGAAAAATAACAATTGCCTGGAGGTTCCATGATAAAAGGGAACTAGTTTCAATAGGCTCGCGACTAGTTCCGCATGACCATATCCACTCATGGCGCGCTATCGCGCCTGCATAAATTCGCCGGCGTAATCATTGCGCCCTTTCTCATTGTCGCAGCGTTAAGCGGGTTTCTCTATGCCTTGGCACCCACCTTTGAACCGTGGATTTATCACGATGAGGTAACCGCCACCGCGCCAGGCAACCCACGCAGCCTAGACGAGCAGATTGCCGCCGCCCAGCGCCAGCACCCGGATGGGACGGTGATTCGGGTTGAGCCTTCCGAAGACCCGCAGGAGACCACCCGCGTGCTTTTCGACGACCCCACCGCCCCCAATTCCAGCTATACCCACGCTGTCTTTGTAGACCCGGTGGACCTGCACATCACTGGCGAACTACAACAATATGGCGGCTCGCGGGCGCTGCCTTTCCGTACGTGGGCCTCTAATGGCCACCGCACCCTATGGTTGGGCGAGCCTGGCCGTCTCTATGCCGAACTTGCGGCCTCGTGGCTCGGCGCGCTGAGCATCCTCGGTCTCTACCTGTGGCTCAAGCGTAAACAAAGGAATAAGAAGAAGCGCTCCACGGTACTGGCGCTGCACGCCCGCGTGGGTGCCTGGTTGTTGCCGGGCTTCCTCTTTCTTACCGTTACCGGCCTGACATGGTCGCTGGTGGCGGGCACAGGTATTGGCAAGGTGCGGGAGGAACTTAATTGGAAGGAACCGTCCGTGGCGACCTCCGTTGCAGAAGCGGGGGCTAGTACTGGGGCGGGGGAGCATGCCAACCACGCCGGGCACGCGGGTCACGCCGGGCATACGGGACACCACGGTGCCGCAGAACTCGCCGGAGCCCAAACTGCAGAATCGACCGCCCGTAGCCAGGGTTTGACCGGAGTGCTGGAAATGACCCCGCCGGAAAAGCCCGGCGATGCGTGGGGCGTGCGGGAGGCTCGTGCGGCCTTTAAGCTGCGCAGCGATGCCGTAGCAGTGACCCCGAACGGGGAGGTCATCGACCGCATCAATTCCGCCGACTGGCCGCTTGCCGCACAGCTAACCTCGTGGCTCATCCAGCTGCACATGGGGACGCTTTTTGGCATCTATAGCCAGATCGCCTTGGCGGCGCTGGCCTTGGGATTGCTCGTGGTGAGTATCGCGGGTCTGCGGATGTGGTGGATAAAGCCGCGCCGCGGCCTGCCCGAGCTAAAAATTACCCCCGCCGTGCTGGCGGGGGTGATGGCCTATTCGATCATCGCGCCGCTCTTTGGCGCCTCGCTTGTGATCTTTTTCCTAGGCGATTGGATTGTGCGGCGGTTGCGCGCCCCGCAGCGGGGCCGAGGCGCTGCCGCAGGTGAGACTATTCCTCGCCCTCGGGGCGAATCTTCATCTCGGAGTCTTTCCACAGACCGGAACGGGTAACGTCCTCATAATCGATCTCGGCGGGGACTGGGGCATTGCCCTGTGAATCGGTACGCAGCTCGTACTTTTCAATGGCACCCCAATCGCGGGCCCAGTCATTATTGAGGTAGCTCGGGATCTCATAGGAGTAGTTGACCGCCTCCGCGGTGGACATGGCGCCACCACCGGAGAAGGACTGGAAGTCCGTTAGCGAGGTCTGCGCCGAGGAATCCGGCAGGACGCGGTACTCCGGGATTTCCGTCACACCGGCAAAGTGGTCGAAGGTGCGCTGACATGGGAACTGCAGGGCTACGGCCCAGTCCAGCAGCGCCGGGGTGTCCTTGGAGAACTGGTTATTGATGGTATCCAGCTCCGGTACGCGCGGCGGGGTAAAGGCCAGCCAATCTTCCTCATCGGTGGAATCATCCGTGGCTACCAGGCGCACCACGTTGGCGTCTTGCGGCAGCTTATCCAGCGGCAGGCGCAGGTTGCGCCACTTCGGCGTGGCGCCGACGGCGGAGAGTTCTTCCTCGCCGGTATTGGTGACCTTTCCGGAGCCATCGATGGTGCCGTACTCGAGGCGAAGCTCCATGCCTTCTTGCTCCACCCCGTTGACATCGTGGTGGTAGATATTGCCGGCTGCGGACACGGCGAGAACCGGGGTATTGTCCTTGGCCTCTGGCAGGTTGTACCACTTGGTGGTTACTTCAGAGGTGGAGTCTTGGCCCTCGTTATAGGAACCGAGCACCGGCACCTTGGTGTAGTCCAGGTTGAATGGCAGGTGCATGGTGGAGCCATTGACGCCCTGGGTGCCGCGCACGCCGCCCTCAGAGGTATTGGTGGTTTCCTTGGACTTCTTGTCCTTCTTATCCTTCGACTCCTGGGAATCGGCAGAATCGCTCGCGCCGCCGGATTCAGCATCCGCGCCCGAGGTAGCAGTATCCGCGCTATCGGAGGAGGAATTGCTGGAGCCATCCGCGATGGCACCCACGGAGGCGGAGTTCTGGTTTTCCGGCTCGATGGATTCCGGGATGAAGTTCGGGTCGAAACCGGTGTGGGTTTCGTCCTCATCCACCAGGGAATCGCCCAAGTCGCCGTCCACCGGGGTCAGGAAGGAGTCATTGGTATTGGTCTCCACCATGGTCTGATCCGCCAGCGCGCAGGTATTGCCGCGCAGAGAAGCCAGGTTGCCCTTGCCCACGGAGTAGGAATCCGCCTGGGAGACGGTGGCCTTGGCAAAGGAAGCACAAGAAAGGGCTACCACGATGGCGCAGGCCAGGGCGATGGGCGCGGACATGATGCCGGCCGAACGTGAGACCTTGGCGGCGGCATTCTTTTCAAACTCCGCGAGTGCGCCAGCCTCTTCTGCCTGGGACTTGCGGTAGCTATGGCGCAGGGACTGCACCACGCCGATGGCGAAGATGATGAGGGCGATGGCGAGCAGCACCTTATTGGCCTCGATGGCCTTGAGCTGCACCGTGCGATCCCACCACGGAATGCCAAAGGAGGATACGTACCACCAGGCGTTCCAGCCGGCGAAGGAGATGGCGAGCAAGAAGACCACCGCGGCGATGGCGAAGGTGCGAGCGCGCGGCGAACGCAGCGCAAACTGAGAGAGCACCACGGCACCGAGGGCGGCGATGACACCGGCCACGCCGGCGTAGATGCCAAAGTGGTGGGTCCACTTGGTGGGGGTGAACATGAGGAAGAACATGGACAGCGCCACGATGATGAGTAGGCGCTGGGTCGGGCCGACGGCAGCACCAACGACGCGACGGTTCTTGATAAAGGCCGCCACGATGAGCACCAGGCAGAAGAGCATGGTGAAGACCGCGAAGCGGCGGGTCAGCGAGCCATCCACGGATTCCTGGAAGAGGGTGGAGTAGCGCGCGTACTCCGCGTACCACGGCAGGGAGGGGCCGACTTCGGAGCGCACGCGAGTGGATTCCAGCACGGTAGAGAGCGTCTGGTCACCAAAGGCGGCGACCATGATGGCGGTGCCAGCGCTCAGGAATGGTGCAATGAGCGAAAGCCAGCCGAGGGCGCCACCGCCCATGGATGGCACGCGCTCGGCCATGGTGCGGAAGAGGTGCGGCAGGCTGACCAGGAATACGCCCACGGCAAAAAGGCCGGTGGGGCCGGCGGCCAAGGTGATGGTTGCGGCGATGGTGCCCACGGCCGCCGGAAGCAGGCGGCGGGTGGCAATGGCGCGCTCGAAGGAAGCCCAGGTAAACATCACACCGAGCGCCACGATGGGCTCTGGGCGAGTGCCGTTGTTATACGGCAGCCAGAAGGCCAAAAACATCAGCGCTGCGGTCCAGTGGGCGACCCGGCGGCCGTCGACAAGCTGGCCAAAGCGCGGCAGCATCTCGCGGGAAAGGATAAACCAGATGATGAGCCCGGAAATCAGGCCCGGCAGGCGCACGAAGACCGAGGCGGTAGAAATCTGGGAGAGTACGGCAACCAGGTCGTAATAGGGGGAGCCAAAGGGCGCCTCCGGCACGCCGTACCAGCGGTAGTAATTGGCCATATAGGTCGCGTGATCGAAGACGCGGCTCATGGAGAAGATGAAGCCATCATCGGAGGTATTGGCGCCGAGGATGTACCAGAATCCCAAAATGGCGGCCACCACGCCATCGAGCGGGCGCACCTTCTTCCACGTCTCGGGCATGAAGCCGAAGCGGCGGCCATCGAGGCGGTCGATGCGCCACAGGCAGAACAGGGACACGACCACCATGGCCATGCCCAGCCACATGGCAATGGTCTTGAGCAACGTCGGGGACGAGGTAAAGCGGGAGTTGATATCGACGTGGACATTGAGGCCGTCGTCAAGCAGGGCTTGCACGTCAGCCTTATCGTCGATTTCGGTATAAACGCCGGTGACCTGCGGGCGCAGATCCTCCTCGGTGGTCTTTTCATGCTCGCCCACGCTCACGGAGGTGCCATCGCCCGTAGCGGAAATTTCAATCCTGGCGTCCTTGGGGAGCTTGGCTACCTCTTGGGCGTTGAGGGTAAGCAGCACCTCATCCAAGGACACAACGGACAGGCCCTCGTCATTCGCACGGACGAAAAGGCCGCGGTTGGAGGCCTTCTTGGACTCCGGTGGGACGGTGCCGTAGACCATGGACTGGCCCTCGCGCAGTTCATCGACTGCGGAGATGGGGATGGTGGCCTTCAGGTCCTCTGGGGCGACGGAAATGAGCGGCGCGTTGATGGACTGCACGGAATCATGCTGTGGCCAATCATAAGAGGACTGGGTTTGGGTCACCGGCAGTAGCGGGGTCGCTACAAAACACAGGAAACCAATCAGCCCGGCAATGATTGCGGTCCACCGCAGGCCCGCGGGGGCGGCGGTGAAGCGGGAGCCGGCAGCGGCAGGTCGCGCTTGGGTGGTATTCGTAGTGAGGCTATCTGACACGGCGATTAGTTTACGTCAGATAACCCCTTCGGCCCGCGGGCACACCCTGCCACGGGCGGGAAGTGTGGGTGAACTTACTTGGTGCGAACGGCTGTTACAAAGGGACCGGTTTGCTGCAACTTCCAGCCCTTATCAAAAACGTCGGCATTGAAGAAGACCGCGCGGTAGCGAATATTCGGCTGGTTGGGATAGATATCTTCTGCTAGGTGGAGCTTGAAGCCATCGTCCTTATTCTCCAGGTCGCCGCGGAACATCATGACATCCGGGCCGCGCCAGGCGGCAGAATCCAAGGCTTTGCGGAACTCCTCCGGCTGCATATCCCAGGAATCATTGGCCCAGGTCTCAATCTGTTCATTGCGGGTGCTGAACTCGCCCAAGGGATTAGCGTAGTGGCTGGTAAAGGCGTTAAAGCCCCAGTAGGGGTAATAAGACATGAAGGTCTTTTCATCCGTGAGCACCACCGTTTCATCCGGCGTATAGCCCTGGTCCTGAATAAAGTTGTGGATATCCAGGTAGTAGTGGGCGGAATCGCTGGTGAAGCGGTCCGCGCGTTCGCCGTAGCCATCGGTATCGCTATAGGCGTGATCGATGGCGTCCTCGTTGGCCTCTGGGATCTGCTGCGCATAGAAGACGCCGGCCAGGGCCAAGATGATGCCAAAGACCGCGGTGATCTGCTTATTGGTGGTGTGGGAGAACCGCGCCGGGTAGAGGCGGTGCACGCCGAGTAGACGAATCTCTGCCAGGGCTAGGATGCCGGCGGTGGCAAAGAGGAGCACCACGATCACCTCGAGGCGGAAGCTGAGCAGCGTGGTGCCGGCCAGGGTTGCCACCATAGACACCACGGTCCACAGGTAGGTGCCAAGGAGGGAGATGCCCAGCGCGCGTACCTCCACGTCATTGAGGCGGATGACGATGTAAATAAGCCCCATGAGGCAGAGGAAGCCCACAATGCTGAAAGACAAGAAAGGCACTGGAATTTGCGTGCCTTCCTCCGGCAGGTAGTGCTGCGCGGTGGTTTGCAGTGGCGCCGGTGAGTGCATGACCGACCATAGGTAGGGCCCCCAGGCGATAAGCGCGATGGCAATGGAGCCTACCGCCATGATCACCAGGCGCAGGATGGGGCGCCACGTATGCTCATAGAGCGCGGTAAACAGCGCGATGAGGCTGACTACTGTAAGTGCGGCCGCACCGGTGAAAAGGGTATAGAACGTAGCGGAAATGCCCAGGTAGAGCGTTACTCCCAGGGTAGCCAGCCCGGAGCCGCGGAAGGCGCGGGCGCTAAGTACCGCAACGGCGGGCAGCCCCATGGCAATGACCGCGGAATAGGGCTCCTCGGCCGCGATGGTGAGTGTAATCGCGGTGGTCACCAGGGCGATGGCGGTGGCGACCGGCAGGGAACTGGTCAGGCGCTGCCAGATGGGCACCAAAATACAACCGGCCACGGCAATGGAGATGAGCGCCCAGGGCTGGTAGACCTCCCAGCCCGGAATTCCCATGAGCGCACCCAAGCGGCCACCCAACCAGAACCAGCCAATCGGATAGAAGGACGGCATGTCCTGGTAGTTCATGTCCGCATAGCCCATCTCATCCACCGAACGGGTGAGGAACTGGGTGCGGAACGCCTGATCCACCTGTACGCCATCGAGCCACAAGCGGGAGGCAGACAGCGGCAGGCCCACGGCGGCCAGGGTCAGCAAAGCGGGAGACAGGTAGGTGACCGCGTAGGTCAGCCAGGCCCGCCAGCGTGGCCGGGCAAAGGTCTCCTTGTAGTGGTCATAGAGCCACCACACGCACAGCCCGCCGGCCAAGGCCAGCGTGAGCACCACACCCACCGTGGCCAGCGCGCGGGTGACCATGGAGGTATTAAAGGACGGCAGCGAGACCGTCTTGAAGGCAAACCATCCCAGCAGCGTTACCACGCCACCGGCCAGGGCGGCCAGCACAATACCCAGCAAGGTCGCGCGAGGGGTCAGCGCATCGGCGCGGTAGGCCTCGGTGCGGTTATCCTCGCTCACGGGCGTTGACTGGGCGGGTACAGCGGTGCTTGTCATGCCCATTAGTTTCGCATACCCAAGCCCCCCAGCCCAGATTTGGCGCGGGCAGGTGAGCACTTGCTTGCCGACGTCCCCCTGATACACCACCGCCCCCGTCACTTCCCTCGCCGCGGGTGTGCGGCGAGGCGAAAGAGCGGGGGCGGGGCGGAGGCGAGCCGGCCGGCTGGCGCCAGCGCGGAAAGATGCGGCGTTTTAGAACGGCAGCTTGCGGAAGATGGCCTGCGGGATGAACTTGAATGCCAAAGACACGTACTCAAACAGTGGGTGTACGAAGATGGACTGCTTGCCCTCGAGTACGGCCTTGACGGTGGCCTCGGCAACGTCGGAGACGTTGACGGTCAGTGGGGCGTCGCCAGCCTCGGCGGACATCTTGGTGCGCACCTGGCCCGGGCGGACAACCAGCACGTTGGCTCCGGTGCCACGCAGGGCCTCGCCCAGGTTGATGTAGAAGCCGTCCACGCCGGCCTTGGAAGCGCCGTAGACAAAGTTGGAACGGCGCACGCGCATGCCTGCTACGGAGGACATAGCGATGATGGTGCCGTGGCCTTGGTGCTTGAACTTCTCACCCAAGAGCACGCCTACGGACACCGGTGCGGTGTAGTTGGTCTGTGCGGAGGCGACGGCCTTGTCGTGGTTTTGCCACAGCTCTTCCTGGTCACCCAGGGTGCCGAAGGCAACGATGGCTACGTCGACGTCGCCGCGGGCCCAGGCCTTATTAATAACGTCCGGGTGGGAGTCGAAGTCGGTGGCATCGAAGTCGAGGACCTCTACGTCAGCGCCGCGGGATTCTAGGTCAGCCTTGGCCTGCGCGATGCGCGGGGACTCCGGGCGGGCGGCCAGGGTGACCTTGGCCGGGCCGCGCTGCAGGAACTCGGAGACGACGCCGAGGCCGATCTCAGAGGTGCCGCCCAGAAGCAGGATGTGTTGTGCTTGGCCTACTGCATTAAGCATGGTCAGTAAATCTCCTTAAAGGTGTTATTTCCAGTGATTAGTGCAGCTCGAGGCGGCGGGACATATCGGAGGCAAAGACGCCGGTCGGGTCGATCTCGTTGCGGGTCTTCAGCCAGCCTTCCATGCCCGGGTACATCTTGTGGAAGTTCTCCGCGGAGGTACGGGATTCCTTGGCCAGGTAGAGGCGGCCGCCGAATTCCATCACGCGGCGGTCCAGGTCATCCAGGAACTTGCCCAGGCCCGGACGAATGGGGAAGTCCACGCAGACATTCCAGCCCGGCATCGGGTAGGACAGCGGCGCGCGGTTGCCTTCACCGAAGAGTTTGAACACGTTGAGGGCGGAGTAGTGGCCGGAGCGCTGCATATCGCGGATGATCTCCTTGAACGGCTCCACGGCCTCGGTCGGTACCACGAACTGGTACTGCAGGAAGCCCTTGGAACCGTAGCCGCGGTTCCACTCGCCGATGAGATCCAGCGGCTGGTAGAACTGCGTCAGGTTCTTGACCTGGTTCTTCGCCGGTGCACCCATGGTGTAGTACGCCAGACCCACAGCGGAGAGGGAGAGCTTATTCATGGTCCAAGACGGGAAGATATCCGGCACCGTCATCAGCTGCGGCGCATTGAACTTCAGTGGGTCCTTGGCCAGCTTCGGGGCGAGCTCTTCCAGCTGTGCCAGGGTGGCCAGCGAGCCGCGGGAAATAGTGGAGCGGCCCAGCTTTGGTTCTGGTGAAATGACATCGAACCAGGCAGAAGAATAGGTGTAGTTGTGCTCGGAACCATCGGAGTGGAAGGCGATGGTCTCATCCAAGTTATCGGTGCGGTCCGTATCCGCGATGAAGTAGGCGGTTTCCGTCTTGGTCATGCGGATGGTGGCGCGCAGGATGATGCCGGTCAGGCCCATGCCGCCGACGGTGGCCCAGAAGAGGTCGCCGCTCGGGTCGTCCTCGGAGCCCTCCGGGGTCAGGTGCAGCACGCGGCCATCGGCCACGAGCAGCTCCATGGAGACGACGTGGTCACCAAAGGAACCGGCGGAGTGGTGGTTCTTGCCGTGAATATCCGGGCCGATAGCACCACCGATGGTGACCTGGCGGGTACCCGGTAGAACCGGAACCCACAGGCCATATGGCAGGGCGGCCTTCATCAGCTGATCCAAGGTGACGCCGCCATCGACGTCCACCAGAGCGGACTCCGGGTCGATGGAGTGGATCTTATTGAGTTTTTGCATGTCGATGACCAGGCCACCGCCATTTTGGGCGGGGTCACCGTAGGAGCGGCCCATACCGCGGGCGATGACGCCACGGCGCAGGTGGGCGGGCTTATCCGAGTTATCTTCTGCAACCTGGGCCACGGCCTTCTTAATGACGTCCACGTCTTCGGTGGCGAGAACGTGGGCGGTCGTCGGGGCGGTGCGGCCCCAGCCGTGCAGGGACTTTTCAGTGGTATGTAATTCCATCTCTTACTCTTTGCTCGACGGATTTATGTCGCTTCTCTAGCCTACCTAGCTCACACGAGGGTGGTTGGAGTGACCCGAGTGATATTCGGTACAAAACGGACGTTTGTACTGCCCGAATGTGCCCGTTTACAGATCCATGAGTGTGCGGATCTCCTCCGGCAGCTCCTCCTGGGATTCAATAATGGGGCCATCGTACTCCCGCAAAAGTTCATAGACGCGAGCCCGTGAGGAGGAATCCAGCATGGGCAATTCCTCTGCCATCAGGCGAGTCATGAAAGGGCTCAACGGCACATCGGTATGCTCCGTGGCCTCGAAGTGGCCGTTGCGCTTATCGTCCTCCGCGCGCACATCCTGTGCCGCCTGTTGCGCCGGCGTCATATGCTCTGTCTTTTCCGAGTACATGCGCATTAGCTTACCGCCGCTTAAAGTAGTCGCTATGACCAACAACCGTGAGATGCACGATCAGCGCCAAGACAATTACGCCCTCGATGACACCCTGGCTGGCCGCATCACCCAGGCTGCCGCCGTGGGCATTGCGACCTCCTATCCGGATTGGATCACGTCCAAGGGCGGTTTGATCACCGCGTATACCTTGTCTTTCTTTGGCTTTGGCGCCCTGGTGGCCTATACCAACGCGCACGCTGAGCAGGATGGTGATGAGCCGCGCTCGCCGCAGGATAGTGCCGATCAAGGCCTCAAGCTGTGGGCTATTTTTGCCGCAGTGGTGCTGCTGCTCATCCTGGGCGGCTGGATGAACGTTGCCCTTTCCCGCCGCATGGTGAAGTTCCTGCGCAAGCGCGGTGCCAAGCGGCCGTGGACCCTCTTGGGTGCCATTGGTGCGGCGCTGACGTTCCTCATTAGTGAGCTAGAAGCACGGGATATTGCAAAACTAGCTTCCTAAAACTTGCGTATGGTGGGGCTCATGAACGCAGGGGTCACCGATATCGCACAGGCGCGGGCCAAACGCGCCGATGGCGTGGTACCCCTCAAGCGCGAGCCCCTCACTATCATCTGCCAAGCCGCGAATATTCGCGCCGATGGCGAGGTGCACCGCCAGATAGGTTTTAGCGATGCCCTGACCTTCACCGAGCTGCACCGCGTGCTGCGCATCTGCTTTGGCCTGCCGGAGGAGGAATCCCCCTGGCACTTTTATGAACACACCGAGGCCCGTGGCCCGCGCATCGATCCGGAGCGCCAGGCCTCCGAATTCCTGTGGCGCGAGGGCGATCAAATCGACTTCGCCTGGGGACTGTGGGACTTCGAGCTAGTAGTAGCCGAGATTTATCCCCGCGATAATGGCACCCCAGAGGCGTTGTGCGTGGGTGGCTCCGGATCGCTCTTTCAGCCTTTTGAGCTGACCAGCGTCAACCGCGAATTGACTGGCCAAGAGGTTACCGATGAAGTCTTTTCCGCGGTATCGTCCCCCGTGCGCAATTTGATTGAGCGCACCAAACTCTATGATTTTGTCCCGCTACTGCAAGCGATGGACCTAGGCAGGGAAACCGACCTCACACCGCATACCGCCCGCGTGCTCGCCAGCCTGCCGCGCGAGGTGACCCATGAAGGCAAAGACGCCTTTTGGTCCATGGCGCTGGCCCTATCCTGCATGGGTGGCGCGGAGCTGACCGATTCCGTCGTGGAGACCACCATGGATGCGCTCGGCTGGGTCAATGACGATGGCACGGCGCTCTCCGGCGCCGACGTGCGGGAGCTGTGTGCGGCGTCTCTACAGCAATTAGCCGGGGTAGGCGCTTATGGCGCCGGATCCGCCGCGCCGGTGGATCGGTTGGACATGTACCGAGCGCTCTTGCGCGGGTAGGCTACTCACTCGTGACTAATTCCGCTGACGACGCCGTAGAAGTAAAGCCCTCGTCCACCTCGCTGCACACCCAGCTGGTGCGTTTTATTTCCGTGGGCGTATTTACCGCCGCCATTGACTATGGTCTCACGCTGCTATTGACCTATTTGGGGCTGCACCGTTCCGCCGCCAAGGCCATCGGTTGGGTTTTTGGCACCATCGCCGCCTACCTAGCCAATGCGCGGTGGACCTTTGGGGCCAAGGTGTCTGGCCGCACGGCCGCGACCGTGGGCATCTTGTACGCCTCTACCTTTGCGGTCCAAAACTTCCTGTATTGGGTGCTCAATGAGCCGCTTATGGCCCTCGGCTTTGAGGGGGCGGTGAAAGACACCATCGCCTTCGTCATCGCCCAAGGCGTGGCCACGGTGACCAACTTTGCCATTCAAAGGGTCTTTATCTTTAAGGAAAAGTAGATGGCAGCAGCCTCCCCACGGACGTGGCGCGGCGCGGCCCAGCGGGCTTCGCGCTCGACCAGCCTGCGCGTGCAAAGCGCCAAGTTCGCGGTGACGGGGGCACTTGCCGCGCTTATCGACGTCTCCTTAACCTGGCTCCTGCAGATCGGCTTCGGCCTGCTGAGCGCCGATCCGGCGCGGGCGGTGGGCTTTATCGTCGGTACCTGGGCGGCCTATCTGCTCAATCGCCGCTGGACCTTCCAAGCCAAAGCCACCGCGGTGCGCTTCGCCGGGGTACTTGCCACCTACGGCGTGACCTTCGTGGTCAATATGGTGGCCTATAAGTTCCTCTTTGAGCTTTTCGACGTCCACTGGGAGTGGAACTCCACCCTCTCCCTCGTGGTGGCCTTTGCCATCTCGCAGGGCACCGCCACCGTGGTGAACTTTGCGGTGCAGCGCTGGATTATTTTCAGGAAGACGGGAGTCAGGGTCGTCGCCAAGCAGGATCCGTCCTAGCCCTGGTGAGGTCGGCGGAAATCTTCTTGGCGCCCGCGGTTGTGGAGCTTTAGCCATTCGATAAAGCCGGCCGGATCGTGGCGCTGGACCAAGAAGAACCAGCCAAAGCGGGCAAATTCCTGGGGCAGTAGCTTGCGCATGCCGCGCTGCCACAGCAGGTAGCCGCGATTGCGGTAGGTGAAAAAGCGCTTGAACTCACCTTCTGGGTACTGGGTATGCATCTTGCCGCCCAGGATGGGCTTGAACTCATCCGATCCGTCCGGGTGCAGGTAGCTAGTGGTCAGCGCCGTGCCGAAGGAGAGCCCGGAATTAACCAGCCGGCGATGGTATTCCACCTCATCGCCGCGGATAAATAGCCGGTAGTCCGGCACGCCAATGATCTCCATGGCCGCGGCGGAAATCAGCGCGCCATTAAAGAGCGAGGCGATGCCGGGCAGGAAATCGCCCTCCAGCTCGTCCATCCGGCGGCGCCATACCAGCCCCTGGCGCAGAGGGAAGGCGAGGCGGCCGGGATCGTCAATATTGCATACCGCCGGGGAGACCTCATGCAGGCGGTTGGCTTCTGCCACTCGATACAGCTCCGCTAGTACCGCGTGATCGGCAGGGCGGCCGTCATCATCGGCGCACCACACGGCATCGGCGCCCAAAGAAAGAGCGGTAAGAAAGCCCAGTGCAAAGCCACCGGCGCCGCCCAGGTTGGTTTCCGAGGGCACGTAGACGCCCCGGTCACCCGCCATGGATTCGACGAGTTCGCGCACCGCATCTTCCGCGCCATTATCCACCACGACTACCCACTGCACGGGGTGGGTTTGGTGGACTACCTGTTCAAGCGAGGCCCGCAGTAGCTCGGCGCGCTGATGGGTAACAATGACGGCGGCGGTGGAACCGGTGGAAGTCAGGGTGGCAGTCATGGGTTCCATCTTGCCACCGGGGTAGGGGGACCAGCGCAGAAACACTCCGCGTGGGGGAAGCGAAAACTAGATATGGCCGCAGCTTTGTGGATACTGTGAAGTGTATGGAAAGTATCTGGCCGCCTTTTGCGGTGATCATTCGGGCCAGCGATGATACTGGCCGTGGAGTCGTCCTGCGCGTCATGCGCGATGAAGACATCGCGTGCGTGGCCCAAGTCGGTGCGACAGATATCTATGGCGCGAATATCCCAGAGCACGCCTTTCCTTGGCTCTTTGATGAGAAGATGAATACCCCCGCCGCCATGGCGCAGCACCGTTGGGATCATCGTGCAAAGCTATGTGCCCAAAAGTGGACCTTGGATTTCATCGCCCGCGACGTAGAAACCCAAGAAATGGTGGGTGTGGTGGACTTGGCGGCAGAAAACTTTGCGACCGCGCGGGAGGTGGAAACCGCATCATGGGTATTACACCGCTTCCAAAGCCAAGGCTATGGCACGCTTATCCGCCAAGCGGTGGCCGAGTTTTCCTTCTCCCACCTCGATGCGCATTCGCTGCGCACCAGTTGGATAGAGACCAATCTTGCCTCAGCCCGGGTGAGTGAAAAGATGGGCTACCGCATAAGTACCGAGAAAAAGGAAGAGCCTGCCGGCCCAGAAAAAGTCAACCGGCCGGTGGTCAGCGCGCGTCTTAGCGCCGCGGACTATCACCGGCCGGAAGGGCTGCGGGTGGACGTGAAAGGTGTGGGGGACCAGTTGCTGCGTATGCTCAGCTAGTTGCCGCTGGTGTCCTCATTTTCAAAACGCTCGCGCAGGTCGCGCACATACTCACCCACTTCAGGGCCTTCGTATTCGCCGACGACCTCGGAAACCTCGCCCACCGAGCGGATCTCACCGTGGTCGATCCACAGTGCGGTATTACACAGCTGCGCCAAGAAGTCATTGGAGTGGGAGGCAAAGACCAGGATGCCGGAGCGCTTCACCAGCTCTTGTAGACGCACACGGGCCTTGGCCATGAAAGCGGCGTCGACGGCGCCGATGCCCTCATCCAACAGCAAGATTTCCGGCTCAATGGATGTCACCACGCCGAGCGCCAAGCGCACGCGCATACCGGTGGAATAGGTGCGCAGCGGCATGGAGAGATAATCGCCGAGTTCAGAAAACTCCGCAATCTCATCCATCTTTTTCTTCATCTGCTTGATGGACTGGCCCAAAAAGAGGCCACGGATAATGATGTTGTCGTAGCCAGAGACCTCTGGGTCCATGCCTACGCCCAAATCAAAGACGGGGGCCACGCGGCCGCGCACATCGGCAGAACCACGGGTGGGCTCGTAAATGCCAGACAAAAGACGCAGCAGGGTGGACTTGCCGGCGCCGTTATGGCCCACCAAACCCACGCGGTCGCCCTCGCGCAGGTGCAGGTTAATATCCTTTAGCGCCTCCACCACGACGGTGTTCTGGGCATTTTTGCCAATGGCGCCGCCGGCGGAAGAAAGCATGGCCTTCTTTAGCGAGCGGGATTTGGCATCAAAGATGGGAAAGTCCACGCACGCGTTATACGTATCAATCGAGACCATCAGTCTGTATCCTTTCGAGGAATCTCAGGAAGTGCAGGGCGTGGGCTTAAACCCAGTAGCTGACGCGGAAGCGCCACTTGCGCATGACCAAGCCGGCGATGAGCAG
This sequence comes from Corynebacterium sp. MSK150, assembly GCF_030229215.1. Classification (NCBI taxonomy): domain Bacteria; kingdom Bacillati; phylum Actinomycetota; class Actinomycetes; order Mycobacteriales; family Corynebacteriaceae; genus Corynebacterium; species Corynebacterium sp. MSK150. Next base: position 21,394 of record NZ_JASPHM010000009.1, on the reverse strand, counting down.
GCCGAGTACGGTGCAACCGATGACGATCCACCAGTGGTAGGCGGCCACCGGTTCACCGATCATGGGCGCACGGACGATTTCCAGGTAGTGATAGAGCGGGTTGATTTCCGCGATGCGGGCGCGGCTGGACACCGCACCGCCCTGGTCCTTCAAGGTATTGGTCATCCACACAATCGGGGTGACGTAGAACAGCAGCTGGGTCAGTGCTTCAAGCAGCGGAGCGACGTCACGGAAGCGGGTAGCGATGATGCCAAAGAACATTGTGACCCACACGCCGTTGACCAGCAACAAGGCCAAGCCGGGAAGGAAGAGGAAGAACTCCCAGCCTAGGCTGCGCGGGAAGATAAGGATAAGCAGCAACCAGATGATGAGGTTATGGCCTAAAAACAGCGTCTGGCGCCACACCAAGCGGTATACGTGTACCGACAGCGGGGCTGGGAGCTGTTTAATCAAGCCCTCGTTGTCAATGAATACGGTGGAGCCTTCCTTGATGCAACCCGAGATGAAGGTCCACATAATAAGGCCCACGGTGACGTGGGGGAGGAACTCCGCGACGGGAATCTGGAAGAGCATGGAATACAACAGGCCCAAGGCAAGGGCCATCACACCGGTGGCGATGGTGATCCAAAACGGGCCCAGGACAGAGCGGCGGTAGCGCTGCTTAATATCTTGAATGCCCAGTTTGAACCACAGCTCGCGCTGCTGTGCACCCTGCGCCAGGTCCGCGAAGGCGGCCTTGAGGGTCTCGGACTGGGACGCTGGGGTGGCCTCGCCGTCTGGCTGGGAGGTCATGCGGGCGATATCAGCGCGCAGTTGATTGTTATCTTGCACGCTCAACACCCTAGCGCGCGGGCTGGGCAAACGGGAACTACACGCCGCCAGCCTGCGAAAACAGCAGTATCCAGCGAAAATTCAAATTTGGGAAACTTGGGCCAAACGCGTATACAGTAGGGAACCGACCGCCACTGTGTGGCGATGCCTAGCGCGATAAAGAAGGGGACCGTAATGCCAGCAGGAGCTTCGGCACACTACGACGTATTCAGTGTGCGCGGTTTATACACCGGGCTATCTGATGGTTGGACCTACCTCAACGCGCACGCGGTGCCCCAAATTTCTGAGCGCGTCGCCTCCGGCGTGGCGCGATCCTTCCGGATGTCCACCGCAGTGGCCACCCAGGAGGGCCCAGGCGGCGCCCACTCTGCCACGCCCGCGCCGGGCCGTTTGGAAGGCGATGGTAATTACACCGCCGCACGCATGGCTGTAGCGGATCTGACCGGGTCCAAGGCAGACCGCGTGGTGCTTGGCCCGTCCTTGCCCGTGTTGTACCAGTCCTTGGCGCAGACGGCCCGTCCGCTGTTGGGCAGCAATTCCTCGGTGGTGCTCTCCAAGCTGGATCCACCGTCTTTGTACTCGGCGTTTTCTGAGGTCAAGGCAGAAACCCGCTGGGCCCAGCCAGACTTGGGCACGGGTGAGCTGCCAGGTTTCCAATTTGCCGAGCTTGTCGATGGCTCCACGCGCCTCGTTGCCTTCTCCGCCGCGCACGAGCTTTTGGGTACGGTATCCCCGGCCGCTGAGATCATTGACACCGTCCATGAGCGCTCCCGCGCCTGGACGCTTCTCGACGTCTCTGCGATCGCTCCCTACCGCCCCATCAACTTCGATGATCTCGGCGCCGATATCTTAGGCCTCGACCTGGGATTGCTGGGCGGACCGCAGCTAGCGGCGCTTGTCTTCCGCGATACCCGCATGTTCCGCCGCCTCGACGCCCTCGATCCGGTGCATACCGGCAAGGGTTCTCGCAAGCTGGAAACACCCATTTCCTCTGGCTTGGCCGGCGGTGTCGGACCGCTCGTGGACCATCTTGCCGCCCTCGCCGGTGGGGAGAGCGGCTCGCGCCGCAAGCGCCTGCGCACCTCCATGGATGCGCTCAGCGTCTACTTGGAGGATCTGCGCGCTGACCTCTATTCCTTCTTGAGCACCCTGCCCGCCGTGCATATTCTTGGCGTGACCGGGGAGGCTGCCGCGGGCGCCTCCGACGATCGCCTGCCGCGCCTCACCTTCGCGGTAAAGGGTGTTCCGGCCGAGACCGTGTACAAGCGCCTTTTTGATAACGGACTTGTTACCACGCTTGCCCCGCAGACCCCGTTGCTCACGGAGATGGGCGTGGAAGAAATTGGCGGTGCCGTTACCGTTGCGCTCGGCCCCTTCAACACCTATCACGACGTTGAGCATCTCATCCGCGTCGTAGCCTCGCTGGCTTAAACGGTAAGAACCAAGGTGCCGGTGACCTCGCCGCTGTCTAGGGCGGTGTGGGCCTGGGCGGCGTCGGCAAGCGGGTAAGTAGCATGCAGCGCGTGCTTTACGCGGCCGTCTTCCAACATGGGCCACACATTTTCTACCGTGCCCGCCACAATCTGTGCCTTGTCTTCTAAGTCGCGGGCGCGCAGCGTCGTGCCCTGGATGGTCAGGCGCTTGGGCAGCATGGCGCCCAAGTTGATTTCCGCCTTGGTACCGCCTTGCATGCCAATGATGATGAGCTTGCCGTCCTTAGCCAGGCACTTCATATTCTTTTCCAGATATTTCGCGCCGATGATGTCCAAAATGACATCGCAGCTTCCCTTCAACTCTTCTACGAAGTCGTGCTCCTTATAGTTGATGAGAATATCGGCGCCCAGCTCGCGGCAACGCTCCAATTTCTCCTGCGACCCGGCCGTCACCGCCACCTCTGCACCGAGCGCCTTGGCTACCTGAATGGCAAAAGTGCCAATGCCGCCGCCTCCGCCATGGATGAGGACGCGCTGGCCCTCGTGAAGGCCTGCCTCAATGCCCAGGTTGGACCACACGGTGCATCCGACCTCAACCACCGCTGCAGTTTCCTCGACGCTCAACCCCTTGGGCACGGGAAGCAGCTGGCCCTGCGGAACCGCGACGTATTCGGCGTAGCCACCACCGGCAAGCAGGCAGCCCACCTCGGTGCCTACCTCCCAGTTCGTATCCCCGGCATCGACAATGGTGCCTGCTGCTTCTAAGCCCAAGATTTCCGACGCCCCCGGTGGTGGCGGATAGGCACCCATCGTCTGCAGGATATCGCCGCGGTTAACGCCGGCCGCCTGCACCTTCACAAGCACTTCGCCGGGGCGCAGCTGCGGGACGTCAACTTCGCGGAGCTCTAAGGACCGACGATCCTGCGGGTCGGTCTGAACGATGGCCTTCATGTGTGTTGTAGTCATGGGCCCAATCTAACGAACCTTGTGTGTCCTGTGCCACGAAATTCGGAGTATTTTGCGGTGACATTCAGTGCTGCAGGTGGCTTTTTGGGAAACCGGGCTATCAATTTAGTACACTGACTAAGTTGGTTCGTAGGCGCGAAGAGCGTTTACGAAATACAACGTGGAGACGTGGCAGAGCGGCCGAATGCACCGGTCTTGAAAACCGGCGAGGTAATACCTCCGCGGGTTCAAATCCCGCCGTCTCCGCAGCTGCCTAAGCTTCCTTTCTAAATTAAAGGAGCATAGAATCTTATAGCTTCTGAGCGAGGGAGTGCGGTATTAAGGCACCCTACCGATTCGGTAGGGTGCCTACTCACGTTGTGGGACGGTTTCGCTGAGCGACAGTGAAACTTAAGTCCACGGCCAGACAGCGTTTACATTGAGCTTCTACCTTGAGGTACGGACTTTCAAACACCGTTAACGTTGAGGCGACTATGACAAATTACATTTCCTACTTGGCCGAGGAGCAGATACCGGCATCGTATGACTGGCTATGGAGCGGGCTAGGAGCCGTCATCGTTATTGGTCTGTTGGTCTTTTGGTTGGCCTCTCTCATTTCCATCATCCGCTCGGGATATAGCGGAGGCGTCAAGGTATTGCTGGTGATGGCGGCATTTGCCTACCCGTTCCTCGGGCCACTTGTCTGGTTCCTTTTTGCGCGAAATAAGGAGCATAAAACCAAAATCGACCGTTAGGCTGCGGTCTTGCCAAGGGGCATTCGGTTACTGCTGCTCGAGCCAGGAATTGATGCCGCCGCGCAAGGAGACGACGAGGGGGAAGCCGCGCTTGCGGAGGACATCGACGGCTTGGGCGGAGCGGATGCCACTGGCGCAGTAGATAACGGCCGCAGCATCTGGTTCGATGTCGGGATCTTCGCCGGCGAGGATGCGGTCGAGCTCAAAGTGAGTGGAATTGGGGATAGCGGATTGGGCGCGCTCGGGGGAGGTGCGGACGTCGATAAGCGGGGCGTGTAGGGGAACCTCGCGGACCTCGGGGGCGTCGGCAGGTTGAGTAGGTTGTGCGCCGGTGGACTGAAGCGGGATATATTCCCAGGTACCGGAAAGGGCGTCGAAGTAGCCGAGCGTGCCGATGAGTGGGGTGCCTACGCCGGTGATGAGTTTGAGCGCTTCGAGCGCCATGGCTGAGCCGACAATGCCGACCACTGGTCCTAGAACTCCGGCCTGGGAGCAGGAAGGAACCTCGCCGGGTGCGGGAGCGGTGGGGAAGACATCCTCGTAGACGGGGCCGTGGCCGGACCAGAAAACGCTGAGCTGTGCGTCGAAGCCGAGGATGGAGGCCCATACGTGCGGGATGCCGAGCTCGTGGGCAGCCCAGGAGCTGAGGTAGCGGGCGTCGAAGTTATCGGTGCCGTCGAGGATGAGATCGCAGCCGTGTAGCTGCTCGAGCGCTGTCGCTGATTCGAGGCGGCCGTGGCAGGTGATGTCCACCTCTGGATTGAGCGCGCGGACGGCGGCCGCGGCGGACTCCGTTTTCGGCGTGCCGATGGCGGCGGTGGTGTGGATGACTTGGCGGTGCAGGTTGGAGGGGGAGACCACGTCGTCGTCGAAAAGCGAAATGCGGCCCACCCCCGCGCCGGCGAGGTAAAGCAGGGCCGGGGAGCCCAGGCCGCCGGCGCCAATGACCGCTACGTGGGCGTCGCTGAGCTTGCGCTGGCCCTCCCCGCCCCAGAGCGCTTCCTGGCGGGCATAGCGGATACTCATTCCAGGCCCACCCAATTGGTGGAACCATCGCCGTGGCTCTGCTCCTTCCAGATGGGGACTTCCGCCTTGACGCGATCGGCGCATTCCTCGGCGGCCCGGAAGGCATCGCCACGGTGCGCGGCGGCCGCTACTACCGCAAAGGCGAGGTCGCCAACCTTGAGAACCCCCGTGCGGTGGGCGGCCCACAGGCGCACTGGGTGGTTGGCTGCGACGGAATCGGTGACGTCTTGCAGCTTCTCTGGCGCAGATGGGTGGGCGCTATAGGAAAGTAGGGTGACATTCGGCCGGCCGCCATCGTGATCGCGGACGATGCCCTCAAAGGTGACGACAGCACCCATGGCGGCCGTGGCGGCCTCTTCCTTGGCACCGGCAAGGAGGGATTCAAGGGGTTGATCGCTCAGAAGCGTGCCAATGGTGCACCCGGTTTGCTCGGCCACATAGGAGGGATCAGTGCTCATGTTTTCCTTCTAACATATCGACGATCGGAACGATTAATTCTTCCAAAACCGCGCAGCCATCTTTTACCCCGCCGGTAGAACCGGGAAGCGTCATGGCAAAGGTGGAGTCATTGACGCCGGCAATGGCGCGAGAGGCCACTGCGGTGGGCACGCTTTCCAATCCCTTCTGCCAGAAGGCCACCGCGATGCCGGGCAGCTCGCGGGTGATATGTGGGGCGACGGCCTCGACCGTGCGGTCATCGTGCGTCAGCCCAGTGCCGCCAGAAGTCAGGATGACCGCGGGCTTTTCCGCGAAGGCGGCGGCAACGGCGGCGGCGATCTCGGCATCGGGGACGATGCGCGCGTCGGGGCAGTCAAAGCCCCTGCGGCGCAAGAACTCCACCGCGATGGGACCGGAGCGATCTTCGTAGATGCCCTCGGCGGCGCGAGTAGAGGCGACAATGACGATGGCGGTGCGCTGTGGGCTCATAGTGGGTAAACCTCCACTTCCTGGTCTTTTTCTAGGCGTTGACCGGCAGGGATGCGGATGAGATGGGTGGCGTCTGCCGCTTGGGCGAGCAGGTGGGAGCTGGCACCACCGAGGATATGAGCGCGGGAATCGACGCGCCCGCGGCGAAATTGGTCCTTGTGCGGGAGGCCGTCGATGCCCGCGGCGAGGGGGACGTGGAAAGGCTCTGGTGCCCAGCCCAGTGCTGGGGCAACAAAGAGGCGGAAACTCACCAACGTGGAAATGGGGTTTCCAGGCAAGCAGATTACCGGCGTGCCGCGGAATGCGGCGATGCCCTGCGGTCCGCCGGGCTGTTGGTCCACATGGCCGAAGCAGCCATCGAGCACCTGGCGGACTACTTCAAATTTCCCGGCGGAGATTCCGCCTGAGGTAATGATGGCGTCCGGGTGGTGTTGCGCGATGGCTTCTGTGAAAGCGCGCTCAAGGGCCTGCGGGTCATCGTCGGTAGTGATATAGCCCGCGACGTCGATGCCGGCGCGGTGGGCCATCGCCGTCAAGAGTGGCGCATTGGCATCCGGAATGGCGGCGCTGCCGTGGCCGATTTCCGCGCCGCCGGTGCAGATAAGGATGCGGGCGGGGCGGTAGACCTCTACCTCGGCGATTCCTTGGGAAGCGAGGGCGGCCAAGCGGACCGGCGTGAGCCTATCGCCGCGGGCGGCGAGGAGGGCGCCTTCTTCCAGGTCGGAGCCGGTGCGGCGGATGAATTGGCCTGGCGAGGTCTCTGGCACGGTGATGCGAGCACCTGGGGAGAGGAATTCTTGTGGTTCGCAGCGCTCGATGGGCACGATAGCTGCAGTTCCTTCCGGCACCTTGGCGCCGGTCATGATGGGGCAGGCACCGGCAAGCGGGCCGTCGAGTACCTGGGCGGGCTCAGTGCCGGCCGCGATGGTGGGGCCCACCGGGTAGGTCCCGGCCGCACACTGCGGGAGGGCGTAGCCATCCATCTGGGAGTTATCAAAGCGAGGGGAGGGGAACCCGGCATGGATATCCGCAGCGAGCACCATATCCTGTGCCTGGTGAAGGGCTACGGTGGTGGCCTGGCGTGCGGGCAGGGCCGCGGCGACCGCGCGCGCGTGAGTCTCGGGTGTGCGCATGGCGGCTAGTTTACCCGCGGTCTCGACATGGCATGGGCGTGCGGGGCATAGTGGAGGCATGTTGACCGTTCACTATTTCGCCGCTGCCCGCGCCGCCGCGGGCGTGGCTTCTGAGCAGGTAGAAGCCCCCGCCACCTTGGGTGATCTGGTGGCACAGCTGGGCAGGGAGCATACCGGCACCACCGAGGCCGGCATGAGCCTGAAAGAGGTCTTGGGGCGTTGTAGCTTTCTTATCGACGGCGCCGGGAACACCGCCAAGGATTCCCCACTGGCTGGCGTCACCCGGGTGGACGTCCTGCCGCCGTTTGCGGGCGGCTAATCGCGCTGCCGCAGCGGGCTAGTAAAGAAGTTGATGACGCTGCTGACGATGGACAGCACGATGGCGCCGATGATCGCGGCGCCCCAGGAGTCGATGACGAGGTGGCCGATCCCCAGGTCCAGGGAATTGAGCGCCCACTCCACGATGATGAGCGCGGCGCCGTTGATGACGAGGGAGAAAAGTCCGAGCGTCAGGCAGGTCAGCGGCGCGCCGAGGACGCGCAGGACCGGCATGACCACGGCATTAATAATGATGAAGACGATGGCGACGGCGATGAAATTGCCGGTCTCTGCTGGGGTGATGGTGATGCCGGGAATGACGGCAACTACCGCCCACAGCGCCACCGCGATGGCAAAGACATTCAGGGCGAAGTTAATGAGCGAGCGCATTTAGCCTCCTATGGTTGCGTTCCACGCCTGCAGTAGGGTGTCGGTTTCTTCCTCAGTGGTCACTGTAATGCGTATGCCTTCGCTAAACGCGCGCACGAGCACGCCGTGTTCGGCCAGGCGAGCGGCGACCTCCTGCGGGGTACCAAGGCGGGCCAGATTCGCGGCCGGCAGCCAGACATGGTTTGCCTCGGAATGCGGCACTCCCCAGTCCTGCAAGGCTTCTTCTAGGCGCTCGCGCTGGGCGACGGCCTCATCGGTGCGCTCCCGTAGCGAATCCTGCGCCGCCAGTGCCGCGCGCGCACCAACCTGCGCCACGGTGCTAGCGGAAAAGGGGATGGCCACCTTATTGAGGGCCTCAATAATATTTTCCGGACCAAAGGCATAACCGATGCGCACCCCGGCCAGGCCATAAGCCTTTGAGAAGGTGCGCAGGCACACCAGATTCGGATAGGTGCCCACCAGCTCTGTACCCAACGGAATGTTGGTGGCACGGTTGTATTCGATATAGGCCTCGTCGAGGGCGACGAGGACGTCGGCAGGCACGGCATCCATGAAGGCGGCGAACTCGTCCTTGGTCACCGTGGTGCCGGACGGGTTATTGGGGTTGCACACGAAGATGAGCCGGGTCTTGTCCGTAATCTTGTCCGCCATGGCCGGCAGATCCACGCGCTGGTCTGCACCTAGCGGAACCGGGATGGGGTGGGCGCCGACTACTTGGGCAAAGATGGGATAGGCCTCGAAGGAGCGCCACGGGAAGAGGACTTCTTCACCAGGGGTAGCGGCAATTTCCACCAACTGTTGGCACAGCGCGGACGATCCGGTGCCCACCGCAACCTGTCCATAATCCACACCCAGGTGCGCGGCGAGGTCCTCGCGCAGCGCGGTGGCCGCAATATCCGGGTAACGGTTGGCCTTCGTCACGGCCTCCGCCATGGCCGCGGCCGCCTCCGGTAGCGGCGGGTGTGCCGCCTCGTTGGAGGAGAGCTTGAGCGCGTCATCGTTGCGCGCACCGGCGACGTAGGCGGGGATGGCTTTCAGGTCTGGGCGAATCATGCCTCCCACTTTAGGGCCTGCGCCTTTGCTGCGGGCGCGAAAGCAGGGGGCTAGTTTGGCAGCGGCGGGGCAGGCAGGTATTCTCAAACGAGGTTCCTTGTGAACCGTGGAGATGTGCCAGAGCGGCCGAATGGGGCTCCCTGCTAAGGAGTTGACCCTTCTGGGGTCCGGAGGTTCGAATCCTCTCATCTCCGCCATCTAATCCCGAGCGTGCGAGCTCGGGATTTTCTCATTTCAGGTGGCGGCGCAAAGCTCGGGTTGAGGGGCTGAGAATTCTGCTATTAGCGCTGGTACGCGGCGCAGCGGCGGAAGAGCACGAGCATGCCGGTGCCGAAGATAAAGCTTCCGGTAAATGCCGCAGCACGCAAAGAAGTGACCTCGTGGAAGAGGGCGGGCACCAAGAGAATGGCGATCACAGAGCTAATAACTCCGAGGACGAGGAAGCAAATCGTTGTGATAGGCCCAGGTGCGGATGGTTGCGGCATGGCGGGACGTCCTTTCATCAATAAGTCCTGATGAAAATAACTCTAAGTTGACCTCTAAGGAGGCGCAATAGGAAGAGGGGGAAGCGCCTTGGAGACGGTCGGGGGTTTAGGGACGCAGGGCGGGAAAGACCTCGTCACGCAAGAGGTGGGCGAGCTCGCGATCCGGGTTGGCCGGGTCTACCCACGCGACCTCGGCAATCTCTGCGGCAGCGCGGGCAAGGACGGGGCGCGGATAAGTAAAGATGCGTCCGCGCACGGTTTCGCCGGGTTCGTTGGCGGCCGGGGCGTCGAAGGTGCCGAGTAGGGATAGCTCAGGGAGGCGGACGTCAACGCCGATCTCTTCTGCGACCTCGCGGGCCGCGGCCTGTACTGGGGTTTCGCCGGCCTCCAGCTTGCCGCCGGGCAGCTGGAACTTGGTGGAAGACTCCTTGCGCACGGTGAGGACATGGCCAAAGGAATTACGGAAAACTACGGCGGCAACTTCAATCATGGGCCCGACTATAACTCGCTACAGCGGATTAATTCAGAAAGCCTGGTACCCACTCGCGCCCCACCCGGGATAGCGCTGCCCCCATCTGTCGCTGGTTGAGGCCTATGTCGAGGACGCCTTCAGAAACCGGATCGCCCGCGAGCACGCTCAAGAGCAGCCAGCCGTTATTCTCGAGGGGCGCTCACGCGCAGATCGGCATGGCTTTTCGCTACAGCGGCGTCATAATATTTCAGCTGTGCAGGCGACACAGAAAGAAGTCTCTGCGTTGCGAGTTCTGGCAGGACTGCAGTGAAACCATCAGGAAAGAACACCATGACGCGCGTGATGTTCTCGTCGCTGAAAAACTTGTCTTCGTTAGGGGAGGCAAGTTGGAAGTCGCATAGGGGCAGGCACATAGGGCGTGAATGCTCCATTACTCAGGTGCTGGCCTGCGCCTTTGAGACTACGGGAAGGCTAAGCGTTGCGCGGGCTTATCACGACGCGGATGGCAAATGAATATAAAGTGGTACCCATGAGTGACTCGAGGTTTCCCCGCTCGGTGTTTGCGGTTGGCACCGACCCTGATCCGCGTTTCACGCTCGCTAATGAGCGCACGTTCTTGGCGTGGATCCGCACCTCCCTGGCGTTGATTGCTGGCGGCGTGGCACTCGAGGCCTTTGACGTTCCCCTGCCGGCCGAATTGCGCTCTGCGGTGTCGGTATTCATGCTGGTCGTCGCCATTATTCTGCCGCTAGTGGCGTGGGTGCATTGGAAGCAGTCTGAACGCGCGATGCGTGAGGAACGCCCGTTGCCCTTTAGCTTTGCCATCCCGGTGCTCGTCGTGGCGATTATGGTGGTAGCGGGCGCGCTAGTAGTGGGCGAGTTTCTTGGCTAGCCCACTATTTGATCCCGGCCTGCAGCCCGAACGCACCCGCCTATCGTGGCAGCGCACCCTTTTGGCGTTGTCCTTGGTGGTGCTGGGGGTAATGCGGGCGGTGAGCGTGCACGTCTTCTTGCCACTAGTCTTCCTAGCCGCCGGTGTTGTGGCGTTGGCCTTGGCGGTGTGGCAGCGTGCCGCGCTTGTCGACGCCGCCTTATCCACCCACCGTTCCCTTCCCCACGCGGTCATCCTTGCGAGCACTGCGGGGCTCGTGTCGCTGCTGGCTGCCTTCGCACTGTGGGGGCTCTTCTTCTAGGTTTTCACCCGGCTCGGGGAGCCGTGGCGCTGTATATTATGCCTATGCCTAAATCCCTATCTCTCCCTCTTGCCGTCGTCGCGGCGACCGCCGCTGCCGCCTTGAGCGGCTGTTCCAATTCCACTGACTCCACCGAGTCCGCGGATAAGCCGAATTTCACCGGCACTGCCCCGAGCTCCTCTGCGGCGGCCGCGTCCGATACCGCGACCGAAGCCGAGGAAGACTCCGCTGATGGTTCCGCAGATGACACAGAAACCGTAGCCGATGCCGGCAAAGGCAAAGACACCGAGGCTGGCGGGGAAAACAAAATCATCCCGGTAGAAGCCTTAGACAGTTTGTGGGTGCCGGCACTATGTGAGAACCAAGCTGGCAACCTAGAAGGCGGCAATTTGCCGGAAAGCCTGAAGGCTGGCTACCCCCATGCGATGGCTGGCCTGAAGTCGAATCAGGACGATACGCCAATGGGCGCCTACGCGGATATCAACGGTGATGGCAGGGACGAAGCCGTTATTACCTACGTCTGTAATAAGGGCGGCACGGGATGGCCGGATAACTTGCTCATCTATGACAACGACCTGAATTACATCACCAAGGTGGATGATTGGGAACGGGAGGGAATGCCCCCAGCACGTGGGCATATCCAGCAGCTGCAGTGGACCAAAGACACGGTCACCGTCACCTGGCGTGCCTATGCTGACGATGACCCGGCCTGCTGCGCTACCCAAGAATTCACCGGAAACCTCACGTTGGACGGGGATAGGCCGCACCTTGCGGTAACCGGTCACCGGCAGGTTGCCGGCTAGCGGCATTCCCTGCAGCATGGCGTAGTCTAAATGGGCTGTAATTAATACTCAGGGAGCTTAATCCCAGAGAGAAAGGCAGGGCGATGGCGGAGACCACCGAGCAGGCTAGCGATATCGTCGAAGCGTGGCTGAAACAAGAAGACGCCATCGATCCACAAAAGGCCCCGCGCCTGCAAGAACTTTTGGGTAGGGTGCCGCTGCAGGATCTCATCGCCGTCGTCGAGCGGCAAAATGCCATCCGCGCGGCGCTGGCCCTGCGCCTGCTGCCGCGCCAAAAATCGATCGCCGTCTTTGATGCCCTCGATGCCAAGCACCAGGCGGATATCATCGATGAGCTGGGCAATTCCGATGTCTATGAGTTCTTTGATGAGCTCGATCCGGAAGACCGGGTGGCCTTGTTGGACGAGCTTCCCGCGGAAATCGCCGATCGCCTGCTGCGCTCGCTGACTCAATCCAAGCGCGATGTCACGGGCGTGGTGCTGGGCTACGACAAGGGCTCGGTGGGACGCCGCATGTCGCCCGAGGTGCCCGTCATCCACCCAGAAATGAGCGTTAAGGACGCGCTATTCAAACTGCGGGAGACGGCGAATGAGCTAGAAACCATCTATACCGTGCCCATCACGCGCGAAGATCGGCGCCTAGTGGGCGTGGTGAGCCTGCGTGAAATCTTTACCGCCGATGCCGCTTTGGCCATGGCCGATATTATGCACGATCCCATCTTTGCTCGTGCCGGTGCTGATGCCGAGGAAACCGCGCGCTGGTTCCTGCCACTGGATATGCTCGCGCTGCCCGTTGTGGATGAGTCGCATCGCCTTGTCGGCCTGCTGACGTGGGATGACGCTACCGACATCGTGGAGGAAGAAGATAGCGAGGACTCTGCTCGCGCCGGCGGTACCGAGGCCCTCCAGCAGCCGTACCTGTCCACTCCGTTGCTCAAGCTGGTGCGTTCGCGCATCGTGTGGCTGCTCGTGCTGGCCGTCTCTGCGCTGCTAACGGTGCAGGTACTCGATTCCTTTGAAGACACACTGGCCAAGGCCGTGGTTCTGTCCCTCTTTATTCCGCTGCTAACCGGCACCGGTGGAAATACCGGCAACCAGGCGGCTACCACGGTGACGCGTGCCTTGGCGCTGGGCGACGTCCGCACGCGCGACCTCCTCGCCGTTATGTGGCGCGAGCTGCGCGTCGGCATGCTGCTCGGCACTGTGCTGGGACTAGCTGGCCTGGCGCTGGCCACCCTGGTCTATGGCCTAAGCATCGGCCTCGTCATCGGCTCAACGCTGTTTTTGATCTGTTCCATTTCCGCGACCGTCGGCGGGCTTATGCCCATCGTGGCTAAGACCATCGGCGCCGATCCGGCGGTCTTTTCCAACCCCTTCATCTCTACCTTCTGTGATGCCACGGGCCTGATTATCTACTTCCTGATTGCCAAGACCGTGCTGGGAATCTAGCACGCCTCCCTACGGTTCGGGGGTGGGGAAGTGGTGGAGTCGTTTCCGGTTTCGGGCAGGTGCGATGTGTGCTCTACGGGGGTGCGGGGGTGATCGCGTGTGGCGGGATATGGTTTCTGCGTCACATGTTTTGTATGGTCAGTGCATGCTTCGCAGTGAACTGGATAACTTTCGGTCTGCTGCCTCGGCCTAGCTAATAAACTGGGAAATACGGAGCATATCCCACAGCACAATCCTCTCTAAGTGAAGGAGCGCGCGGTATGACCACCCCGCATACTCACGAATCTACCGCCCACACCGAAGGTGACGAGGCCCCCGGAGCGCCGCGCAGCGAGTGGCGCCGTCAGTTCATCGGCCTTTTCATCGGCTTGGGTTTGGCCATACTGGTCTTCTTTATCTTCCCCTCGAATGCGATCGAGACCGTACAGGGCTCCGCGGGTGCAGATCCGGAAGCCGAGTACACGCTCAGTGCCATCCGTACCGTCGCCGCAGTAACCATCTTGATGGGCGTGTGGTGGATGACCGAGGCCATTCCGCTCGCCGCCACCGCGCTGCTGCCGCTGGTCATCTTCCCGCTCGCCGGTGTGGGCACGATTAAGGAAGTGGGCGCCCCATACGCGTCCGCGACCATTTTCTTGTTCATGGGTGGCTTCCTTATCGCGCTTGCTCTGCAGCGCTGGAACCTGCACCGCCGCCTAGCGCTGTACGTGGTGAAGATTATCGGCACCTCGCCCAAGCGCCTGATCTTGGGATTCATGCTGGCCACCGGCTTTTTGTCCATGTGGGTATCTAATACCGCTACGGCAGTGGTGATGCTGCCTATCGGTACCTCGGTGCTCGCGCTGACCGCGGAAACCGTAGGTGGCTGGGAAAAGCAAAAGAAGTTTGCCACGGCGCTGATGCTGGGTATTGCCTACTCCGCTTCCATCGGTTCGCTGGGTACGCTCATCGGCACCCCGCCGAATGCCTTCCTCAATGCATATATGGCCGATACCTGGGACGTAACCCTCGGCTTTGGTCGGTGGATGGCGGTTGGTGTGCCGCTCGCCGTGACCTTCTTGCTGATTGCCTGGGCCCTGCTCATTACCGTTTTCAAGCCGGAAATGAAGGATATTCCAGGCGGGCGCGAGCTCATTAATGACGAAATTAAGGCACTCGGCCCCTGGACCCGCCCCCAGATCATGACGGGCATCATCTTCGTCCTCGCTGCCGCAGCCTGGGTTACCCTGCCGCTGGTCCTCAAGGAATTTGAGAACTATGACGATGCCATCGTGGGCATCGCCGCCGGCATCTTGCTCTTTATCCTGCCCGCGGACAACCAGCGCCGTATCCGCTTGCTGGACTGGAAGACGGCCAATGAAATGCCGTGGGACGTCCTCCTGCTCTTCGGCGGCGGCTTGTCGCTGTCCTCGGTCTTTAATGCCTCCGGCCTGTCCCTGTGGATTGGTGAAATGGCCAAGGGGCTTAGCGTCCTTCCGGTTGTCCTCATCGTCTCTGCCGTGGCTGCGCTGGTGCTCTTCCTGACGGAGATCACCTCCAATACCGCGACAGCGGCCACGTTCATTCCGATTATGGGTGGCGTCGCCGTGGGCGTGGGCCTTACTGCCGATGGCGATATCAACGTCCTTCTCCTCACCATCCCGGTGGCCCTCGCGGCAACCTGCGCATTCATGCTCCCAGTTGCCACCCCGCCGAACGCCATTGCCTATGGCTCTGGCTACGTCAAGATCGGCGAGATGATCAAGGGCGGCCTTGGCCTCAATATCATCGGCATTTTCCTCATCACCCTGACGGTGTACTTGCTGGCAGTGCCAATCTTCGGCCTGTCCATTTGAGGGTAGGGGCTTCGTAGCCATTCCCTAATGAAAAACGTTATCATTAGGGAATGGCTACACCCGTTACTGTACTGTCCGGATTTTTGGGCAGCGGAAAAACCACGCTCTTGAACCACCTGCTTGCCAACCGCGAAGGGCGCAAGCTTGCCGTCATCGTCAACGACTTCTCCGAGGTCAATATCGATGCCGCCCTCGTTGCTGGCGAGGGGCACCTCGAGCGCGGTGAGGATCGCTTTGTCGAGCTATCCAATGGCTGTATCTGCTGCACCCTGCGCGAGGATCTCATCGAATCCGTAGGTAAGCTGGCCCGCTCCGGCCGCTTCGATCAGATCGTCATCGAGTCCACTGGCATTTCCGAGCCTATGCCCGTGGCTGCCACCTTTGAATGGGAGTTTGCGGACGGCACCACGCTTGCCGACGTCGCCCCTATCGACACCATGGTCTCTCTCGTGGATGCTTCCACCTTTCTTGATTACCTGCGTCGCGGCAAGAGCCTCGCGTCTGAGAATATTGAGGCCACACCCAGCGATGATCGTACCGTGGCAGACCTACTCGTGGACCAAGTCGAGTTTGCTGACCTCATCCTTGTTACCAAGACCGATTTGGTTGATGCTGCCGAAACCGAGCGCGTCATCGCAACCGTTCGCGCTATGAACCCCCGTGCCCGAGTCGTAATGGTCACTGATGGTGCCATTGACCCACGGCTGGTCCTCGATGCCCACCTGTACGACTCCGCCACTGCCGCGACTTACCATGGCTACGCCGAGGAGCTGGCTAAGCCGCACACGCCCGAAACCGAGGAATATGGCATTTCCTCCGTCGTTTTCCGCGCCGACCGCCCCTTTAACCGCGATCGTCTGCTCGCCGCCCTTCGTGCCAGTACCGGCCTGGTGCGTTCTAAGGGGTATTGCTGGCTCGATACCGATCTTCAACTCGCCCACGCTTGGCAGCAGGCTGGGCCTAACCTTCAAATCGTGCCAGCTTCGCTCTGGGCTGCAAATGACGTGACGCCCGGTACCGAAATTGTCCTTATCGGTATCGACTTCGATCACCAGTCCACCCTCAGGGCGCTCCGGGGCGCTCTGCTTTCCGACGCCGAAGTTGCCGCTCTCATCGCTCCCTAATTGTCTCCATTTCCATCAGGTGAACGCCGGGTGAACAGGCGATTTGTTAGTTTTCCGGACCGTGGGTATAGTAAATTCTCGTTGCACAGCAGAGCGCACGCACTGCTTACCAACGGTCTGCGCCCGTAGCTCAACGGATAGAGCATCTGACTACGGATCAGAAGGTTGGGGGTTCGAATCCCTCCGGGCGCACAAAATCAGCCGCCTTCGGGCGGCTTTTCTTGTATCTTAGCCCGCCTCACCTAAGTTCCGCTCTATGAAGACCTCCTCGCTTGTTTCCGGCCTCATCGCCGGCGCCATCCTCGGCCTCATGCTGTGGCTGGGCTCTGGCATGTTCTGGCTCTTTGTGGCCGGCTTGGCCATCGGCATCGCCGCAGCCCCGCTTCTAAAGCTGGCCGCCGATCCTTCCCGTTCGCGCAAGCGCCGCGATAGTTCCTTCCGCGACTAGTTCTGCGCAAGTCTCACGCAATCCACTTATAAAATGCAGGACACGTATAAAATATTTGCAGCAACCTTCCAGACAGACTTAGTAGAAAAAGAAAGTCTTTATTAACAAGGGGAGCGCGGCGACGCGTTCCCCTCCGTCTTGAAGGAGAACGCTAGGTGTTAGCACCCTCGCGCATCGTAGGGCTCGATATAGCCCGCTCACTTGCGATTATCGGCATGATAGTTCTGCATATGGCCTCCTTGGTGTGGCATACCAAGGTCATTTTAAATGGCCTGCCCGCCGCACTATTCGCCATCCTGGCCGGCGTCACGTTGATGCTTATTTCCCGCGATTTCACGGCGACCACGTTCCTGCGCATCATCGCCCGCGGCTGCATAATCACACTTATCGGCCTCGCCCTGCTGCCCGTGGGCGGCGAGATTCAAATCGTCCTCGTGGTCATCGGCATCACGATGATCCTTGTGTCCTGGGTCCCGCCGCTGCGCTGGTGGTGGAAGCTCCTGCTCCTCGCCGCTGCCACCGCCGCCGCGACCGTAAAATATGCGCCGCTGACCCTTCCGCAGGTCTATCCGCTACTGGCCTATTGCGCCTATTTCCTCGCTGGCATGCTGCTCTATGAGGTCTATATCCGCAGCTCCCGCGCCGCTGCCCAGTGGGTGTCCACCGCCATCGCCGCGGCCGTTGCGGCAGCCGGCTTTTACTTCCGCTTTGCCCCGGATATGCCTGGCTGGCTGCGCTTTACCGGCCACACCGGCGTGCTGGGAGAGATCGTCCTATCCATCGCCGTCGCCGCTATCGTCCTGCACCTATGCCTGCTTATCGGTCGAGCGGTGCCTAAGCTGGCGTATCCCTTTGCTGCGCTGGGGGCAATGTCGCTGAGCATCTACATCCTGCATGTGCTCACCGCTTACTACTGGCAGAGCCACGTCTCCCTGCACAACACCGCCTGGGCCTGCGCGTTCATCGCCCTCTTCCTCGTCTTCGCGAGCCTATGGCGCCGCCTGATAGGGAAGGGGCCGGCCGAATGGGCCGTCGCCAAAGTTATCGCCATCGCCGTTCCTGCCGGAAAGAAGGACTAATCATGCAGCACAAAATCTTCCCTGCCTTGCTCGCCGCCAGCATCGTGGCACTGACTGCCGCCCCGGCCACTGCACTCGAACACGGCGAACCAGCTCCGGACTCCCCGGAAGCCCGTACCGTCGCCCAACTCAAGATAGGACGCGTGGGCAGCTTCGGCGATTGCACCGGCACCCTCGTGGCCGCCCAGTGGGTGCTCACCGCCCGCCACTGCCTCGAGTCCGTCAATAACGAGGGCACCCAGGCCCGCATCAATGGCACCACCTACGACGCCGATTCGTGGGCGCTATCCCCGCTTTCCGACGCCGCCCTTCTCCACCTCACCACCCCCGTCACCGATACAAAACCCGCAGAGATTTCCACTCAAGTTCCAGAACCTGGCCAGCGCGGCACGCTTTACGGCTGGAGCAGCAGTTCCTCCATGGCGCGCCGCGGCCAGCTGCCGCAGGCGGAGATGGAAGTGGCTGAGCTCCTCGGCGCCGGCCCTGCTGGCCCCGCCAGCTCCACCGAACCAGGCGCCGCAGACGCGGCCGAGGATGGCGCCGAGGACGCCGCTGGCGGAGAAAGCATTCCCGCGGCCGAGGCCATGCCGGGACTTAAAATGCCGGAGGGTACGGAAAGCGTGCCAGCCAGCGAGGCGATGCCGGGTGGGGCGCCAGATGGCCCGATGCCACTAATTGAAAGCGCCATCCTCGACGTACACTCCACCGGCCGGGCCGGCATGCAGGGTGGTGACTCCGGCGGCCCCTTCTTTGTAGACGGTAAGCTCGCCGGACTCGCCACGGCGGGCACCGCGAACGGGGACCCAGACCTGCCTTCACCTAGTGCGGCTATTACCACTCTGGCCGGCACCAAGGAGTGGATCGAGGCAGTAGTGAGCGGACGCGATAAGGAAGCGATTCTCACCGCGGCAACCACTCCCGAACCGCCGAAAACCCCGCAGACCAGTGCAGATCGTGCGGGGCTCTATGCGGGCATAGCCGCCATCGGCCTTATCGCCGCCGCGGTGCTGGCGCGGATTCCCCGCCTGCGCAACCGCGGCCGTGAGGACTAGAAAATCTCGATGCGCCCGCCCAGGGACTCGGATTGGCGCAGCTGCGCCACCCAGTTCGGACCGCCTGGGTGGAGGCGCAGCACCGGGCGGGAAGAAATCTTGATCGGGGAGACCGATTCCTTGCGCGCGCCGGAACGGGCATCGATGCGGGTGCGGGCGCGATAGCCGGCGTCGGAAAGCTCAGCGATGGAAGGCTCGGGGGAGTCGAGCTTCTCGCGGGCATCGCGCAGCAGGTCCAAGGCTTCGTCCAATGCTTCCACCAACGCCGGCGCATTGGTCTCGCACATCTGCTGCACCAGCTCCGGGTGCGTGCCGGCCACGCGGGTAGCGTCCTTGAAAGAACCGGCAGACAGGGACTGCGCCAGGATTCCGCCGTTATCGCCCACCACGGCGAGGATCTCCGCAAAAACGTGTGGCAGGTGGGAAATGCGCGCCACCGCGGCATCGTGATTAGCCACGCGGATAGGCACCGCCTCTGCGTGCACCATCTGGGTCATGCGCACGACCTCGGTGAAGGTCTCAATCCACTGCTTCGGAATCTTTTCCCCGCGCGCCTCGCACTCGGCGGCGTAGTCATAGGTAATGCCCCACGCCGCACGGCGGAACAGATCCTTCTGCGAGTTATCCCAACCGGACTTGGACGTGCCCGCCATTGGGTGGCCGCCCACGTAGCGCGACTCCATACCGCGCTCCAGCACCTGCTGGCGCACGGCCGTCTTAACGGAAACGACGTCCGTAATGCCGCAACTGGGCGCGTGCTCCTGAATGGCATCGAGGACGCTTCCCACAGCGCCCATCGGCACGGCTATGACAATGAGCGCGTTCTCCGTCTCCGCGCGGGTCAAAATCGCGGGAAGATCATCGGTGACGTCAAAACCCTGCTTTACTGCAGTGCGGGCGCCGGATGTGGAGTGGTTGTAGCCAAAAACGTGGTGATTGTATCCGGCGAGATCGCGCAGCAAAGAGCCGCCGATGAGGCCGAGGCCAATAATGCAGATAGGGCGTTGAACATCTTGAGAACTCACGATGACAATTGTGGCACAACACGACTAATCTCACGAGGTATGAGCAACGAAAATTACTCCTTCGCAGTAACCGTCGCCCGCAACGCGGGCCAATGGCTGGTGCGCAGCTTCAACGATGACTTTGAGGATCCGCAGACCTCCATCAATGCGGTGCGCAGCCTGCGTTCCGAGGGTGCTGCGTTCGCGCTGCTGTGCGTGGAGGATGCCTATTTTATTGCCGTGCGCCCGGTGCCGGGCGGGGTGAAGATGCTCATCTCGGATGCCACCTATGGCGTGGACGATGACTTCGCTGCCGATTTCATGGATATCAACGACCATGAAATCCCGGATGTGGACCCCGAAGAGGCCGATCCTTATGGCGAGGGCGATTTCGATATTTTCGCCGACCTTGGCCTGTCCGAGGACCAGGTGGGCTACATCATTGACAATGATGAGGACTGGCCTTCCGATATGTTGCTGCGCATCGCCGGCGAGCTCGGCTTTGGCGATGAGTTGGAAGACGTCATTGATAACGCCTGAGCCCCTGCTGCGCGCTGAGGCTCGGATGCGCCGCGCTCTCGACGTCGCCAAGCGTACGCCGGCCGGCGATGTCCCCGTGGGTGCGGTGCTTTACGACGCCGCCGGAACCGAACTTGCCACCGGCGTCAACCGCCGCGAAAAGCTGGCGGACCCCACCGCCCACGCCGAGGTTGAGGCCATTCGCCAGGCCGTCCGTGTACACGGCGATGGCTGGCGGCTTTCCGGCTGCGAACTCGTGGTCACCCTGGAACCTTGCGCCATGTGTGCCGGTGCGCTGCAGGCCGCGCGGGTGTCTTCCGTCGTCTTCGGCGCCTTTGAACCCAAGACGGGCGCGTGCGGCTCGCTTATCGATGTCCTGCGTGCCCCCACCGCCCCCTTTACCCCGCAGGTCCGCGGCGGCGTGCTCGAAGAGGAGTGCGCCGCCGGGCTCCGTAAATTCTTCGACGGCCTGCGCTAAACGCGCGTACACTGGTCGTTATACAACAACCGTCTACTCAAAGGAGTGATTATGGGCGATTTGGAAAACAAGAAGGATGGCCTCGTAGGCAAGGCAAAGGAAGCCTACGGCGAAGCTACCGGCAACGAGGACGTAGCCAACGAGGGCAAGGCCGACCAGGTCACCTCCGAGGCTAAGGACAAGCTGTCTGACGCTGCCGACGGCATCAAGGACAAGGCCAACGAGGTTATCGGCGGCCTGAAGGACGACTAATCCTCGTCCCTCGTTTCCGTATCTCGCTGCGCTGGCACCCCGCCGGCGCAGCGATTTTGTCGCTCGGGCCCACTCCCGTAATCTGGAACGCGGTGGCGTGTCCGAGCGGCCGAAGGTGATCGCCTCGAAAGCGATTGTTGGGTAACCCCCAACCGCGGGTTCAAATCCCGCCGCCACCGCGCAAGGCCCCGACCTGTTAATACAGGTCGGGGTCTATTTTAGTTTTTCTCCGCCAGGGAGCTTTGGGGGGTTAAGGGTCAAAATGTGTGTCTGGTTCGGCGTGTCGGTGGGGGTTAGATTTGCCAGCTTCCAGGCCGGCTGACTGGGCGTAGACGGTGTAAGTGAAGTCCTAGTCGTTGGGATAATCAGTACGGCCGACGGTGCGCTAGGA
>NZ_JASPHM010000008.1:24062-132633 GCF_030229215.1 Corynebacterium sp. MSK150 | reverse complement strand
GCTAAGCCTGCACACGCTGATGGTACTGCAACCGGGAGGTTGTGGGAGAGTAAGTCACCGCCGACACCAAACAACAACAAACAACTTCATATTGGAACAACAAGAAGGAGACGGCAAACCACCGTCTCCTTCTTTTCACGTTTTGCAGAAGCAGACGAAACCCGACGGAACTCGTGGCGTGCTGCATACCGCCGCTTTTCGTGGTCGTTGAAGTTATAGCCATTAGGCGCCCCAGTAGAACACTTCAGAGTCGCAACTGGTTGTGTCCCCGCACCCAGCTGTGCTTATTCCTGGGGATCTAAGGATAAGGAATGCCTCGGTGACTTCCACTTATCCAATCGTATAAAGCGTCTGTCTTGGTTCTACTTTTCGCCACGTGACAGTTTCACGGTCTACACAATAATATGACGGCTACGTGTGATCGATTAAGCGGTGCGTGTAGAGAGGAAGGGCGGACTCGAACTCCCGGTGCTTCCCGCTAAGCGGGTCAGTAAATTCAATGTGGGTCGCTGTGAGATGCATTGGGATACGCATATCCTCTGCGTCTTCGGGATAGATTTCTGGATAGACAGGATCACCCAGGATTGGTATACCAGCCTGCCACATGTGGAGACGCAATTGATGGGTCTTGCCCGTGGTGGGTTTAAGGGTGTATTTGCCTAATTGTGGCAGTTCACCGTGGATTTTTTCATACGGGGCGTTATCTATTAGTTCTACTGCAGCCAGAGTAGTAAATGCGTTGGGGCTGCCACCACCTATGCGGCCCTGGATTTCGCCGGGGGTTTTGGTGAGGTGGGAGGACCACTGTAGGGGCGTCGGAAAGCGGCGGTATTCGGCGATCGCCTGATAGGTCTTTTGTACCTGCTTTTCCGCAAAGAGGGTTTGGTAGGCGCCGCGAACATCGCGATGCTTGGTGAATAACAAAATTCCAGAGGTAAGTCTGTCGAGGCGGTGCGCCGGGGCGAGCTCGTCGTTTCCTGTCATTCGTCGGAGCTGGACTGTAGCGGTCTGTACGATGTGGCGTGCGCGTGGCATGGTTGCCATAAAGGGCGGCTTATCGGCGACGAGAATATGGTCATCTTCAAAGAGGATGGGTACGTCGTAAGGCACCGGTGTTTCGGGCGCCGGCATGCGATAGAAAAAGACGTCCTCGTCCTGGCTCAATATCGAGTCCGGTCGGAGCTTGGTTTGATTGCGTAGGACAACCTCGCCAGAGTCGAAACGCGCCTGGAGGGCCGAAGCGTCGTCGTCGGGGTGTCGATGGCGTTGTGCCGAAATGACTGCGCTAAGAAAATCCCAGGCTGTTATGCCTGCTTCGGGAGTGCGCACGCGGGTTGGGTTTAGGCCGTCTTTAATCGGCAAAGGCGTGAAACCTTTTCGGCGATGTATTAATGTTTTGTCCATGGATTTTAACGCTCTCATTGAACCGGTTGTTGCCTTTTTCTCTGAAGGTATTGGTGCCGTAATTCGCACCGTCCTGGAGTTTGTGTACACCGTTATGTTCCCGTCGAATTCCGAGGCTGCAACCGTCAACCCTCAAGCCTAATCCGTACTACAATTGAGGTATAACCACGGAAAGGACACATCATGGCTAAGGAAGACATTGTAGTCGTTGCCGTTGACGGTTCGGATGCATCGAAGAATGCAGTTCGTTGGGCCGCAAATACGGCTATGAAGCGCGGGATTCCACTGCGAATCGCATCTAGCTACACCATGCCACAGTTCCTGTACGCAGAAGGCATGGTTCCGCCAAAGGAGCTTTTCGACGATTTGCAGGCCGAGACCCTCGAGAAGATCGAGGAAGCTCGCGCCATCGCTCATGAGGTAGCCCCAGAGCTGAAGATTGGTCACACCGTGGCCGAGGGCTCCCCGATCGATATGCTGCTGGAAATGTCGCATGATGTCACCATGATCGTTATGGGTTCCCGCGGCATGGGTGGCCTGTCCGGCATGGTGATGGGTTCTGTCTCCGCTTCGGTTGTGTCCCACGCCTCTTGCCCGGTGGTCGTCGTTCGCGAAGATAATCATGTCACGGACTCCACCAAGTACGGCCCTGTCGTCGTCGGCGTGGATGGTTCCGAGGTTTCGCAGAAGGCCACGGCTTACGCTTTCCGTGAGGCACAAGCCCGCGGTGCTGCTTTGATCGCCGTGCATACTTGGATGGATATGCAGGTGCAGGCTTCCTTGGCGGGTCTGTCGGCCGCCCAGTCCGAGTGGGCTGATATTGAAAAGGAGCAGAGCGAGCTTCTGACTGAGAATCTGAAGGAGCCGCGTGAGGAATACCCAGAGGTTGAGGTAAAGAAGCTCATTACCCGTGACCGTCCAGTGAACGCTTTGACCGAGGCTGCAGAAGGCGCCCAGCTATTGGTTGTAGGTTCGCACGGCCGCGGCGGCTTTAAAGGTATGCTTTTGGGCTCGACATCTCGCGCACTGTTGCAGTCCGCACCGTGCCCGATGATGGTTGTCCGTCCGGATGAGGAAAGCTAAAAGCTACTGTTCATAGAGCGCTTCGCCCACAAGGGCGGAGCGCTCTTGTTGTGTGGGGCCGCCTTAGGTAGTGTGCGCTCGTGTACGCTAAGGTATACCCGCTAATTTAGGAGGATTGCATGAATTTGGGTCTGGGGCTCTTTAGCTCGATTGTTATTGGTATCATTGCCGGCTGGCTGGCTGAGAAGATTATGAAGCGCGACCACGGCCTGCTGACCAACCTTATTGTTGGTGTGCTGGGTGGCATCATCGGTGGCATGATTATCCACTTCCTGAACATTGAGGAAGGTGGATGGATCTTCTCCTTGATTGCCGCTACGGGTGGTGCTTGTATCCTGTTGTGGATCGTGGGGCTCATTAAGAAGTAGCCCGAATTTAATTCGCGTACAAACCGGTTTGTCTATAAAGTATAGATGAACCGGCTTTGTCGTTTTAGAGAGGAACCCATGGCAGAGAAGAAGTCGCGCCGTAATCGGCCCAGCCCGCGCAGCCGGCTGCTGGAATCGGCGACCAAGCTTTTTACCACCGAAGGCATTCGTGTCATCGGAATCGACCGCATCCTGCGCGAGGCGGATGTGGCTAAAGCTTCTTTGTACTCTTTATTTGGTTCCAAAGACGCGCTCGTTATCGCTTATGTAGAAGCTTTGGATGAGAAGTTCCGCCAAGACTGGGAACAGCGCACCGCGGAGATGACGGATCCGGATCAAAAGATCCTGGCGTTTTTTGATAAGGCGATCGAGGAAGAACCCACGCAGGAATTCCGCGGCTCCCACTTCTTGAATGCGGCCGGAGAGTATCCGCGCCCAGAAACCGAGGCGGAACACGGTATCGTGGCTGCCTGCGTTGAACACCGTAATTGGGTGCATTCCACTCTGACGGCCTTGCTAACAGAGCGCAATGGTTACCCATCGTCCTCGCAGGCGAGCCAGCTGTTGATTTTCTTGGATGGCGGCCGTGCGGGGGCTCGGCTTACCAAGGAGATTGGGCCGCTGCAGACGGCCCGCGACCTGGCTACTCAGATGCTTTCTGCTCCCCCTGCTGATTATTCGATTTAAGGTACTTTCGGGCCTCCATACGTAGCTGGCTGACCCGCTTCTTCTCCTCCTTGGAGAGGGCGGGTTCTTTTTCGCGCTTGCGCCAGCGGCGAATGCTTTCGCGGCGCATAGCGTGGACATCCTCAGTAAGCGGGTAGTCGCGGTGCAAAATGATCTCAAAGATAGCGGTTTGGATCAGCATGAAGAGATAGGCGCAGCCCCAGTAAAGGATGATGGCCACTGGGATAGGTCCGGTTTGGGCTAGGTGCCACAGGAAGAAAGGGATTACCAGCAGCAAAAAGCCCATGAGTATGAAGACGCGGCGGTTGACCTTCTGATCAAATTGAGTGGTGCGGAAGCTGCGCACGAGGGAAATGACGGAATTAGCCATGGTAAAGGCGATGGCGGCAATGAGGATGGGATTGATCAGATCACCGTGCTCGCGGGCGAAATCCGTCAGCGGAGCGCCGTAGAAGGTGGTTTCGCGGAAGGCCGAGACGTCGGAGGCATTCAACATGCCCACGGTGGTGGAGCCGCGCTCAATATTGGACATGCGCAGGAGCACTTGATAAAGGCCGATGAAGGCCGGAATCATGATGAGCGGGGGAACACAACCGGCTGCGGGGTTGTAGTTATAGCTCTTCATGAGGTTCTTTTCCTCTTGCATGAGCTCCGCCATCTCCTCGGTGGTGGTGGCGTTATTCATCTGCTTTTTGATGCGGTTATTCTCCGGGCGGATGAGTGCGCCGATGCGGGCGGAGCGTACGGATATCCAGTTCAAGGGAACAACGACGCCGCGCACGGTGATAACCAGCAGGATGATGGAAATCAGCCAGGCCGTAGATTCACCGACGAAGCTGCTGATGAGCCAGTGCCAGAATTTCATGATTCCGGAAACTGGGTACATGAAGACTTCGTACATGCTCAACCTTTCATGGGCAGTATGGTTTAAGGCATGACTAAAGTTCTTGGGGAACTCATGCTAACCATTGGCGTGGTTCTTTTACTCTTTGCATTCTATGAAGCCTATTGGACAAATGTAGAATCCGGTCAACTGCAGGAGGAGGCGAGCGCCCACCTTGACGAGCAATGGCGCAATCCGCGGCAGAAGTTGGAGCCGGAGTTGGGTGAGGCTTTCGCGCAGCTGTACATTCCCACGTTCGGTTCTGACTACCGCTTCGCCATCATTGAGGGCACCAATGAAGATGACCTGCTGCGCGGCCCTGGCCGCTACGTGGATTCCCAGATGCCGGGAGAGATGGGCAACTTTGCGGTTGCGGGCCACCGCGTGGGCAAGGGGGCTCCCTTTAATGACTTGGGCAAGCTAGAGACCTGCGATGACATCGTGGTGGAAACGCAGAAGGAGCGAATTACCTATCGCGTATTGCCCATCGATGGCGAGCAGGCGGACTGTTTCAATGGAATCCCGCCGGAGTATTCGCACGTGGCTGGCCGGCACATTACGACGCCTGGCGACGTCTCGGTGACCAACCCCGTGCCAGAGTCGGACGCCGAACCGAGCCGCGAGATCTTGACCTTGACCACGTGTCACCCGCAGTTTTCCAATGCGGAGCGCATGATTGTGCACGCTATGGAAGTAGAAAAAGAGGAGAAATAATGTATCGCGCTTTGTGGAATCTCTTGCCGGGGCCGACGCCGGTGAAGGTCATCTTGGCCATTGCTATTGCGGTGGGAGTCTTCTTCCTACTTATGGAAGTTGTATTCCCGTGGCTGTCGCCGATGATGCCGTATAACGACGTCGCAGTTTAAAGGCCCAAGTTGGCGATCGCTTCGTGGGCGATTTGCTCCGACTTCACGGTTTGTTGCTGGTTGCTCCACACCAGCACCGCGTGCGTGTCCTTCTGGACGGCATACACGGCATGCTCATTGACCACGCCCCGGCCGCCTTCCCAGCCGTCGAAGGAGGCGGGTTCGGTGGCGTCGATAGGCGCGGCCCAATCCACTGCGGCGCGGGCGTCGTCGACCGTGGGCATATCGCGCACGATGACGGTGGCCTGTGGCTCGTCCTGGTAGGACCAAAAGACGCAGGCCGGGGTGGGAAAGCGCGTGTCGATGCCCTGCTTGGTCAGGCGCTGGCCGTTGGTTTCTTCGAGCCAGCCGGGGCCGATGTAGGGGCAATCGCTCCAGTCATTGACTTCCGCGGTTTGGGCGACGTTAACCTCCGGTGCCTCCGAAGCCTCCGGAGTGACCGTAGTTGTTGGTGCAGGGGTGGGTGCGGATGAATCGCAGCCAGCGATCCCAAAGGTGGCTAGGGCGAGTAGGGGAAGTAGGCTTTTGCGCATGAGCTCCACAATAGACCGGGATACCGATGCGTTGCGCACCGGCATCCATATCCTGACCGCTGGCCTGCTGGTGGTGGGCATTTTTACCTCCGCGCGGATGCCGCTTTCGCAAGCGATCATCAACCTGCTGCTTTTGGTGGGCTTTGCGGCCGTGTACTTCGCAGGCTCGGTCTACGGGGAATATTGGGCCCGGCCTGTGCGCTACCTGTGGCTGTGCATACTCTCGGTGCTGTGGGTGGCGGACCTGTTCGTAGCACCGGCAGCAATCTATTTGGTCTTCGCCATGTTCTTTTTGTACCTCACGGTGCTGGACATGGCGGCGGGCATCGCGTGCGTCATCGTTGCCTCGATCATCACCGTGGTGGTGCAGATTCCGCAGGGTCTGACGTTTGGCGGTGTCATGGGGCCGGCGGTCTCGGCGCTGGTGACGATAGCAATCACCTACGCCTTCCGGTCGCTGTCGCGGATGAATAAAGAGTTGATTGAAACCCGTTCGCAGCTGGCAGCCACGGAGCGCGATGCCGGCATGGTGGCTGAACGTCAGCGCATTGCGCACGAGATTCATGACACCCTTGCCCAGGGACTGTCTTCCATTCAAATGCTCCTGCATTCGGCGGACCGTGATCTGGATAAGCAGGACGCGAGCAAAGCGCGAGAGCGCATCGAGCTGGCCCGCAGGACGGCCGCGGATAACTTGCACGAAGCACGGGCAATGATTGCCGCTTTGCAACCGCCGACGCTCAATGAGGCATCCCTTGAGGCCGCGTTGACCCGTATGGCGGAAAATTTCGGCACTACCGGAGATATCCACGTCGAGGTGGAATCCGAAGGAGAGGTACAGCAGCTGCCCATGAAGATAGAAGCGGCGCTGCTGCGGATTGCACAGGGCGCTGTGGGGAACGTCGTTAAGCATGCAGAGGCAAGCCGCGCCCGGATCACGGTGACCTATGAGGGCGATGAGGTGCGCCTGGATGTGGTGGATAACGGCAAGGGCTTTGATCCGGCCGCGGTGGAAAGTACCCCGGCTGGACTGGGGCATATTGGGCTGGCTGCAATTAGGCGCCGCGCACAAGAGCTAGGTGGGGAGGTCATTATTGAATCCGCGCCGGGGGAGGGCACTGCCGTGTCAGCTAGTATGCCCTTAGGCAACCGGGTAGATTAAACTTTTGGTTGACAATGACATCGATAGGAGGAATGTCGTGATTCGGGTCCTATTGGCAGATGACCACGAAATCGTCCGGCTAGGCCTGCGCTCCGTGCTCGAGGGCGCAGAGGATATCGACGTCGTAGGGGAGGTCGCTACGGCCGAAGCTGCGGTGTCGGCAGCGCAGGCGGGCGGCATCGATGTCATTTTGATGGACCTGCGCTTCGGCGCGGGTGTGGAAGGGACCCGCGTTATGGGCGGCGCGGAGGCAACCGCGCAGATTCGCTCCGCGATGGTCACCCCGCCCAAGGTCCTCGTGGTTACCAACTATGACACTGATGCGGATATCCTCGGCGCGATCGAAGCCGGTGCCGTGGGCTATTTGCTCAAGGATGCACCACCCCAGGAGCTGCTTGCCGCAGTGCGCTCGACTGCGGAGGGTGATTCGGCGCTATCTCCCATCGTGGCCGATAGGCTGATGACTCGCGTGCGTACGCCACGCACCTCGCTCACGCCGCGTGAGCTCGAGGTCTTGCAGCTGGTAGCAGCGGGGGCGTCGAACCGGCAGATTGGCCAGGACCTCATGCTGTCTGAGGCCACGGTAAAGTCCCACCTTGTGCACATTTATGACAAATTGGGCGTGCGCTCGCGCACCTCTGCGGTGGCGGCAGCGCGCGAGCAAGGCGTGCTTTAATTAGCGGCGTTATGCGCCTCGATAACGTCCTGGGGGATCTTTCCGCGGTGCGCCACTGGCAGGCTTTGGGTGCGGGCCCATTCGCGGATGTGGCTGGGGCTTGCCCGCTGCGCATCGAGGGCCGGGGCAATCCGGGAGGCGTCCACGTAGGGGGGAGCAGGTTGTGGAAATGCCGCGCGTTATCCGTGGCGAGATCGATACGGTAATTTTGACCGTTTACGCTGAAGCGAACGACTTCTAGCTGGTCTTCAGGGATTAGGGTGTGGTCCAAATCGTCGTAAAATTGGGTCACTTCACGGCGGGACGTATTTCCTCCAATTTTAAAAATTGCACCAAGTACAGAGAGCATAAACGGTGTTAAAGGGGTAGGGCGGTGAGAAGATTATCAGCAACTTTTTCTGGCCGAAAATACTTTTCCCGAAAAATCCCGGATCTTTATAGAAAATAATTAAACGCCACCACCGAATAGGAGGCGGTGGCGGCGTGTATCTCTTTTACTGGGCCAGGCGCTGCTGGATTTCCGCAGTAATGGAGTCAATTTCCGAGCTAATGGTCTTGTGAGCGCGGCGACGCTGCTGTTCGGTCATGAACTCGGCATTATCGATGGCGGAGTCTACTTCTTGCAGACGGTCACGCACATCGCGTTTGAAGCCGGCCGGAACGTCCGTGTTATCGAGGGAGTTGCGGATGCCGGCGGTGCGGGCCTTGAGCGGCGCACCGTAGCCGGAGAAGGAAGCCATCTGATCCGAGCTCACGCCCGCCTTAGCGGCCTTGCGCTTTTCGCCCTCGGTCTTCAGGCCCACGTAACCGCGGTAGAGGAGCGGCAGCAGCAGGGGTGCGGCGGTGCGCAGTGCACCGGCATAGCGCTTGATGTTATCGGAGTTAAAGCGGCCGGCCTTGAGCTTGGCTAGCTCGTTCTTGGCCATCTTCTCCTCGTGCTTGCGGCGCTTCTTAAGGCCCTTTTCCTCCGACTTAATGAGGTGCTTTTCCTGCTTGGCCAGGAGCTTTTGCTGGCGGCGGCGGTCCTTAGACTGGGCCTTTACCTCTGCCTTGGCGCGGGTTTTGGCGGCCTTTGCCTGTGCGCGTGCTTCTTGGCGGGCCTTTTTAACTTTCTTCAGAATGCTCATTAAATTTCCCTCACGTTTGATCGAGTCTGGATTCAACTTTACCTTGCCGTTCTATTAAGCTCACCCGGTGTGGAGGATGTGGTTGTTGCTTCGGATCTGGTGGGGTGCCGCTACCGCTTAGTGCAGCGGCGCGCGCACCCTGAGATGCCGCGTACCCATGCCTCGATTGCCCGGGCGGAACGCCACGCGGCCGCAGCGGAGGCCGTCATGCAGATGTTTCCCCGCAAGGGCTCTGGCAGGTTTCGCCGCATAGATCTGGAAGGTGATGAGTGGGAGCGCTCCATGCGCACCCTTGAGGCCTTAGCTTCCGGGTATACGCACATCACCAACGCGGTCTTCGCCACCGCGGAGTGGATGGTGTGCGTAGATTTGCTGCTGCGCGAGGGTGATAAGTACACCCCAATTATCGTGTCCAATCACCGTGTGGCCCGCAAGAATGGCACCAAGACGACGCCGGCGGTACCCACCCATCGCTTGGGCCTGAGTGAGCCGCTTGAGGCGCCGTATAAGTTGCGCCATCATGCGGTAGATGGCTACCGCTTAGCGTTTGCCGCCCGTGCTTTGCAGGATCTCGGGCTCGATTCTGGCCGGGGCGGGGCCATCGGGCAGGACCGTACCCGGGCATTTTTTACGGAAACAGCGAAGTTTGATTTGGAACGCGCCTGGAATCAGCCGCTTCCTACCGCGCCGGTGCGGGTTAAGGAGTGCGCGAGCTGCCGCTTTTGGTCTTTGTGCGAGCAGGAGCTGGTGGCGGCGGATGATATTTCGCTTTTCCTATCCGGCGATCGTGCTAAGCCTTACCGCGAGCGCGGGATTACTACCGTGCAGGCGCTTATTGACGCCGACCTGGGCGAACCCTCCCGCCTTGCTGCTGCCTGGCGTGCCGGGGAGGTGTTGCTGCGCCGCGGCGACGTGCACGTTCCGCGTGCGGACGTGGAGGTGGACGTGGATATGGAAGCCTACCTGGACCAGGGCGCGTACCTATGGGGGGCCTGGCACGACGGCAACTATGTCCCATTTGTTACGTGGGATCCGTTGGGCGGGCGCGCCGAGGCAGAGAGCTTTGCGGCCTTCTGGCGCTGGCTGATGGATGTGCGTGCTAAAGCCCATGCGGAGGGCAAAACCTTTGCTGCATACTGCTACTCGGCCCACGGTGAAAATCACTGGATGCGCATGTCCGCGCAGCGCTTCCGCGAGGTGGATGAGCGGGAAGTAGAAGAGTTTATCTCTTCACCGGAGTGGGTGGATATGTTCGCCCACGTCAAACGATCCTTCGCCGGCCCCTTTGGCCTAGGCCTGAAGGTAGTCGCCCCGGAAGCGGGCTTTACCTGGCCAGAAGAAGACTTCGACGGCGAAGAATCCGTGAACGCGCGCCGCGAGGCGCTAGCCGGTGACCTCGTGGCGCGGCAGCGCTTGCTGGACTATAACTCCGGCGATGTCCAGGCCACCCGCGCGGTTCGCGAGTGGATGGATGCCGGCGCGCCGGGTACTACAGCGCTGTAAATATGGCGTAGATGACCGCGAGGATCGCTATGCCCGCATAGACCTGGTTCCATTCTGGCCCCGGCTTCGGATCCGGGCCCTCCGCCTTCTTCATCAAGACCTGCTTCTGGGCCTTGACCGCCCGGGCGATGAGCACGGGGTAGACCGCCAGGGACAGGATGCACAGGAGGGAGGCCACCACCTTAAGCAGGGAAATATCGGTGCCGATCCAGATGAGCAGGCCACCGTTGACAAAGGTGGCGCGCAGGAGACCGAGTTTGTCCAGTTGCTGCAAGCCCGCCCGGACGGCAGCGGGGCCGCCACCCATGGTGCTGGGCAAGAGGTAGCTCATCACGCCGATGAGCAGCTGGCCGGCAAACCCCACCAGCAAGGCGAGGGTGGGCAGCGCCGGCTCGGGCATAAAGAAATGCTGCACCGTGTAATACACCAAAGACAGCACCAGCCATAGCGAGGCCATGAGCACGGAGACCGAGGCAAAGGTGATGCGATCGCGCGGGCCCTTAGCCACCGTCAGTACATTAGCGAGCCACTGCTGCAAGCTCAGCGCCCAACCGCAGCAGTAGGCGATAAGTCCCAACTCGGGGAAGCCGAGGAAAGCGCCCACGATGGTGGCAACCACACCGACTGCGAGCAGTGCAAAGGAGGAGTGCATGTGGCGATTAATACCTTGGGTCCGCCAGATGGAGGGGAAAAGGATGGTGAGAGAACCGGCCGCGGCCAAGCCGATGAATCCTCCGATATTGGCAGCTATATGGGCAAGCAGGAGTGTGGGATGTCCGGGATAAACGGCCAGCAGCCCGCCAAAGATGGCACCCACCGGCAGGCACAGGGCGGAAAGTACATAGGCGCCCACCACGGGGCGGAAACGCTTATCTTTGGCACCGCGCCATTGCTGGAAGAGCGATACCGCATGCCAGAGCATTATCAGTGCAATGAGCGTGGCGCCCACCTGGGTGACAATCCAGTGTTGGGACCAGAACTCCATGAGGATTTGGCCGATTAACACGAGGATGATTCCGGCATTGAGGCCGTAGATGCGGGCTAATTGGGTAGGGCGGGCAGACTCGGGGAGGCGCTGTTGGGTGAATTTCTCCGTGAGGTGCTGGGACCACACGATGATGCTATTGCTTACCAGTCCGAGGGTGAAGAGGTGGATGAGTACCCACCGGTAGTTCGGGACCAAGGTATGCGTTGCACCCACGAGGATGAAAACCATCATCCATAGGGAGACGGGACGGGAGGCCTTGCGGTGCCATGTCCGCGCCGACCACTTATTCTCAGGCATAAAACCGATTTTAGCCGGATTTAATCTTGGTCCAAGTCAGCGCAGTAAGGGCGAGGGCTACGGCGGTGAAGAAAGCAATGAAGAGGGGCCACGATAGGGCGTCGAAAAGCAAGCCGGCACACGCGCCCACCACAGAAGAGCCAAAGTAATAGCAGAACACGTACATCGAGGAGGCCTCCGCGCGGTCGTGGGTGGCGATCTGGCCCACCCACCCGGAGGCGGTGGAGTGTACGGCGAAAAAGCCCACGGTAAAGGCGATCATTCCGAGAAGCGTCAGCGGAAGGTTACCGGCGCAGAACGCGATGCCCACAGTAAAAAGTGCAGCCGAGCTGCACAGGGTTTTCCCGTGGCCGATTCGCGCCACCAGCGCTCCAGCCCGAGCCGAGGACCAGGTGCCAGAAAGGTAGAACAGGAAAGCCAAGCCGGCTAGCGAAGGAGCCAGACCAAAATCATCGATGAGCCGGAAGGTTAAGAAGTTATACATGGAGACAAACGTGCCCATGGACAGGAATGCGGTGAGAAAGAGCAAGGCCAAATCCCGGTTGGCCCAATGGCCCAAGAGCGCCCGGCTTTCGGTCTTGAGATGGATGGATTTAGGCCGGAAATTGCGTTGGGTAGGAAGCAGCAGCCAAGCCGTAATGGCAAAGGCGAGTGAGACCAGTGCCGAGCCGAAAAGCGCCCAGCGCCACGTGGAAATCTCCACCAATCCGGTGGGGATGAGGCGGCCGGTAAGGCCACCGACGGAGGTACCTGCAATGTATAGGCCCATAGCCCGCGGCAGGGCTTTGTCATCGAGTTCTTCAGAAAGCCATGCCATTGCCGTGGCGGGGGCGCCGGACAGCAGCGCACCCTGCAGGCCGCGTACCACGATGAGCTGCCACCCCTCCTGGGCAAGGGGCACAATGAGCCCCACGCCGGTCGCGGCAACGGCCGAAATGAGCAGGATGCGCCCGCGGCCGAAACGCTCGGAGAGGATCGATGCGGGCACCACGCATAGGGCCAGCGCGCCCGTGGCGGCCGATACGGTCATGGCCGCTTCGGCGGAAGAAAGGCCCATGTTGTCTACCAGCGTGGGAAGAATGGCTTGGGTGGAATACAGGCTGGAGAAAATAGCCAAGCCCACAAGGAGCATGGCTACCGTTGCGCGCCGCGTTCGAGTCATATCATTTAGCCTGCCCGGCTATGCAGTATGTGTAAAATGTGGAAAATTACACTAAACGATGCGGAGTATGCATGAATGTGGAGGATGTTCGCGGCTTCCTAGCCGTGGTGGATCATGGTCGCGTGGGTGCTGCGGCCGATGAACTGGGGATCTCCCAATCCGCGCTGACCCGCCGCGTACAGCGCGTAGAAGCTAGTCTTGGCGCCCGCCTTTTCGAGCGCACTGGGCGCACCCTACACGTGAATTCGCGTGGGAGGGCTTTCGCTGCGGCTGGGCGGGAAATGCTCCGCGCCTACCAAGTAGGGCGGGACGATGTTGCCCGCCTCATGGATCCAGAACGCGGCACCGTGCGCCTAGATTTCATGCACTCGCTGGGAACCTGGTTGGTTCCGGACCTGCTCAAGAGCTATCGCGCGCAGCACCCGCACGTGGATATTCGCCTGCATCAAGGCGCGGCGCAGGAGCTGGTGAGCAGGGTGGAAAACGGCGAATCTGACCTTGCTCTCGTGGGCCCGCGGCCTGATGCAGCCCTGGGCTGGCACCAAATTAAGGTGCAGCGACTAGGCCTTGCGGTGCCGGAGGGTCACTGGGCAGCGAACCGTCGGGAGGTGGAACTAGCGGAATTCGCTGCAGAACCGTTCATCGGCATGCTGCCGGGCTATGGCACGCGCATGCTTCTCGATGCCCTCGCGGACGACGCTGGCTTTAGCCCCCACCTCGTCTTCGAGTCGATGGAACTTACTACCGTTGCGGGGCTGGTAGCGGCAGGACTCGGGGTGGCGCTTTTGCCGCTGGATGATCCTTATCTACAGGTGGGGAGCTTGATTCCCCTCACGCCGCCAGCGTACCGCGAGCTCGGTTTAGTGTGGCGCGCCGGGGACGACGCACCCCCAGTGCAGCAATTCCGGGAGTTTATCCGGGCATAGAAAAAGCCGCCCCGAAGGGGCGGCCGAAGTAACTAAAAGGAGTTACTTGGTGGCTGCAGCGAAGCGCTCAGCAACGTCATCCCAGTTGAAGACGTTCCATACGGCCTTAACGTAGTCAGCCTTAACGTTCTTGTACTGCAGGTAGAAAGCGTGCTCCCACATATCCAGCATCAGCAGCGGGGTGAAGTTGATGGAGGTATTACCCTGCTGGTCGGTCAGCTGCTCGATGATGAGGCGGCCAGCAATGTGGTCGTAGCCCAGAACGGCCCAGCCGGAGCCCTGCAGGGAGGTAGCAGCAGCGGAGAAGTGAGCCTTGAACTTCTCAAAGGAGCCGAAGTCGCGGTTGATAGCCTCTGCCAGCTCGCCGGTTGGCTCGCCGCCACCGTTCGGGGACAGGTTCTTCCAGAAGATGGAGTGGTTGGTGTGGCCACCCAGGTTAAACGCCAAGTTCTTGGAGAGGGCACGGATGCGATCCGGGTTAGCCTCGCCGTTGCGCTCTTCCTCGAGTGCCTCGAGTGCGGCGTTAGCGCCAGCAACGTAGGTTGCGTGGTGCTTATCGTGGTGGAGCTCCATGATCTCTGCGGAGATGTGTGGCTCCAGTGCGTCGAATGCGTATGGGAGGTCAGGAAGTTCGTAAACAGCCATTTGTTAAATCCTTTCTTCGGGTACGTGTCCCGATGATAGGCACGGTTGAAAGATTTCGCCATGATTAATTCGAATTGTGGAACTAGCGAGAATATTAACTGGCCGCGGAATAGCTTTTCGCAGTACAACGTTGGGAAGAAGGAATAAGGAAGGAGCTATACCTCATGTGGATGTTTAAGCCGGAGCCCAAACTCGTTGCTGCAGACGAGGCTCTGCCGGGACGAACGGAGCCGATTGTGGACCCCGCCCCGCACGCCGTTCTAGGAACACCGATTACCGGGCCGTGGAAGGACGGGCAGCGCTCCATTCTTATTGCATTGGGATGTTTCTGGGGTGCGGAGAAGATGTTTTGGGAGACCGAAGGCGTGGAGTCCACCTCGGTGGGCTATGCGGGCGGTACCACCCCGAATCCCACGTACTATGAGGTGTGCCGTGGGCTAACCAACCATGCCGAAGCGGTGGAGGTGGTCTATGACCCGCAGCGCATCAGCCTGCGCGATCTTGTCGTACAAGCCCTAGAAGCGCACGATCCCACGCAGGGTTTCCGCCAGGGCAATGATGTAGGAACGCAATACCGCTCTGCTTTCTACCCACGCAAGGAGGAAGAGCGCGCAGAAATCCAGGGCATCGTGGATTCCTATGCAGAAAAACTCAAGGAATTCGGATTCGGGGATACCACCACGGAGGTCAAACTCCTCTCCGAAACTGATTCTGGGGAGTACTACCTGGCTGAGGATGAGCATCAGCAGTACCTATATAAGGTGCCTAATGGGTACTGCCCGCACCACAGTACTGGGGTGAAATGCGACTAAGCGTCGCGCCGGATAAAGCGGGCAATCTTCTTGGCCAACTTCGGCGTGAGCGATTGGCGGGATTGGGATCCTAAGACCTCATCCCAATACCAGAGCATTTCTTCAAAATAGTTGTGTCCGTGCCCGCCAGGGACGTTGAGGGAATTGATCTGGTCCAAGCCAATTTGCCACCAGGTAATGAACGGAACCCAATGCAGCTGCCGGAAGGTATCCGCGTGCAGCGCTTCCGGCTGCGGTTCATGAATCCAGGTGGGCCTGCGCACGAGAAGGTTGAGATCCCACCACACGATGGCGTCGGAAGCGTGCTGGGCAATAAGCATGCGGGGGCGGCGCCAGGTATGGGCGTAGTCATTGCCAAAGGCGTCGTGCAGCGTATGGTCAGGGGCCGCCGCGTAGCGGACATGCTTGCCGCCATCGATAACGGGCAGGCGTTCTAGGGAACCAATATCCCGGCGCAGGCGCTGAGTAAAGTGCGTCATGCGCGGAGGGCCGGAAAAAACCGCGCCATTGCACGCGGAAAGTAGGTCTTCCGCATTATGGTAGTTATCCATAATGGCGTAGGCGCCAAGCGATTCACCTGCGAAATAAAGCCGCGGGCGGTTTTCTTTAGGCAGCCTATCTATTTCTTCTTGTACCACCCGAATCAATTCGCGGGCCGCTTGCTTCGGTGCGTTCTTATCCACGAGGTAGGAAAAAACCGAAGGCAGGTAGGAATACTGCATGGTGACGGTGACGCAATCACCGCCGGTCAAAAACTCATAGGAGCACGCACCCCAGTTATTGATCCATCCCGAGCCGGCAGGCATTTGGATGACGATAGTTTCGCGCCGCAGGGCACCGGTGCGTTCGAGTTCGGCGCGGATCTTTTCCGCGGATTGCTGGAAGGAGCGCCCTGGTATGTATCCGGCGTAGATACGGATGGGTTCCTTTGCATCGGTTCCCGTTACTGTGCGGATATCGCGGGCTCGGGGGCCGTTGGAGACAAAGCGGCGTCCCTGTTGTCCCAATGCCGACCACGGCTCGAGCGACCACGGGCTGCCGGAGCGCTCCGGCTCCCAGGGCATGGAGGTGCCAGGGAAAATCTGCTTATTTATTCGCTGCGCTTGGTGCGATAGCGAGCGTAGCCAGCGTCGAAAGACCACGCGGTCAGAAAGTGCAAACGCCGTGAGGCTCAGTCCTGCGGTAACCACCGGCCAAGCAACGAGTGCAGGCACCCACCGGCCTAGCTGGCGTGACAGTTTAGTGACGGCAAGCTGCGTGGCCTCCCCGATGAGTAGGAGAGTGCCGTAGCCCGCGGTGCCCGCGGCCAGGCCGATGGCCGCCGTGGCGGGCCCCCGCACGAGCTGCTTATTGACCAACTCCGCCTGCTTCTTCTGGTTGCGCAGCGAAAGCACGGCATTAAATGCAGTCCCGGCGCCAATAGCAAGGTGCATAATTTGTCGATGTTGTGGTCCGAGGCGGTCCTGCGGGCGCTTGCCAATGCTATTGAGCACGAAGCTTGTTGACGCCGCACCTAGATGCCCAATGCCCTGCCCGATTGCCACGTTGGCAGCGGTCACCCACCACGGGCGGGGAAGTAAGGAGGGCGAAACAGCCGCCCACGTAGCTAATTCCGCACCCAAAATTCCAGCCGACATATTGGGCGGTAAGGTTTGCCGGCTGGTCATACGGACAATGGGCGTGAGATCCGCGGCTACGCCAAGAGCGATTAGTGCAGCGCGGCGGAGTGCGCGTTTCATAATGCCCGATTATCCCAGATTTCGGTGGGATTTTCAGTGTGAGATTTAGCCCGTGCAAAAATCTTCAAAGAGTTGCACAATGGGGTCATGGCAAATCATGTAGGAAACAAAGTAGTTCTCATTGGTGCCGGCGATGTGGGAGTCGCTTACGCCTTCGCTCTCATCAACCAAAGCATCGTTGACCACCTGGCAATCATCGATATCGATGAAAAGAAGCTAGAGGGCAACGTCATGGACCTCAACCACGGTGTTGTCTGGGCCCCCACCCGCACCCGCGTCACCAAGGGCACCTACGCCGATTGCGCAGACGCCGATATGGTCGTCATTTGCGCCGGTGCCGCACAGAAGCCGGGTGAGACCCGCCTGGACCTGGTGGGCAAGAACGTCAAGATCATGAACAGCATCGTCTCCGATGTCATGGCGAATGACTTTGATGGCATCTTCCTGGTTGCCTCCAACCCAGTGGACATCCTGACTTACGCCGTATGGAAGGCTTCCGGCCTGGACCACAAGCGCGTCATCGGCTCCGGCACCGTGCTGGACTCCGCTCGTTTCCGCTACATGCTGGGCGAGCTGGAAGATGTTGCACCGAAGTCCGTACACGCCTACATCGTGGGCGAGCACGGCGATTCCGAGCTGCCAGCCATCTCCACCGCGAATATCGCAGGTGTCCCGATGTCCAAGAAGCTGGATACGGATCCGGAGTATGCAGAGCGCATCGAGAAGATCTTCGAAGACACCCGCGATGCCGCCTACTCCATCATTGACGCTAAGGGCTCCACTTCCTTCGGTATCGGCATGGGCCTGGCCCGTATCACCGCCGCCGTCATCCAGAACCAGGACGTAGCGCTGCCAGTATCTGCTTACCTGCAGGGTGAGTATGGTGTAGAGGATCTCTACATCGGTACCGCTGCCATCATCAACCGCTCCGGCATCGTGCGCGCGATTGAGCTGCAGCTCAATGAGCACGAAAAGGAGCGTTTCGATGCTTCTGCCAAGACCCTGAATGACATCAAGGAAGAGTTCTTCGGCTAGTGAAGATTGTCGCTCATAGGGGATACTCCGGAAAATATCCGGAGCTATCCCCTCTAGCTTTTGAAAAAGCCCTAGATTTGCCAATTCACGGCGTCGAGTGCGATGTGCGCTTGACGCGCGATGGAAAAGTAGTGGTTCAGCATGATCCCACGTTGGACCGCACCGCGGGGCGCCCCGGCCGCATTTCCAAGATGGACTGGGAAGAATTGCGCGGCGTTGACATCGGTTCGGGCCAGCGTATGATGCTTCTCGACGAACTCTTGGAACTACTTCAGGGCACACCGCACCACCTTTATATCGAGACTAAGCACCCCTCCGGGCAGGGTGACATCCTGGAGGAGCAAACGGTGCTGCGCCTGCGTTATGCGGGGCTTTTCGACGACCCCCGGATCCACGTCATTTCCTTTTCCCACCACGCCATCCGCCGCATGCAGAACTTGGCGCCGCACATGGACCGGATTTATCTTCGTCGCGATTGGGAGCGCCATGTCAACCGTCCCGATGTAATGCTGTCCAAGCCCACCGCGCTCGGCGTATCGTTGCTGCGCGCGAAGCTGCGTCCGGCGATTATCGGCGCGCAGGGATTGCCTACCTATCTCTGGACTGTAGACAAGCCGGAGGACATGAAGTGGGCGTGGGCTAACGGGGTAGATATGCTGGCCACCAATCAACCCGAGGTGGCCCTACATGCCATTGAGCTCTAGTAAGCAGGTATCTTGGAGGCATGGCCAAGAAGAAAAAGAACAAGGAACAGCTGCCTGAGGGCATGTCCCGCCGCCAGGCAAAGCTCGCTGCCCGCGCCAAGGAGCGCGCCGCCCTGGAAAAGGACCCCCGCCCCTACGGCGGACTTGCTGCGGAGGCCTCCCTGGTCGCCATGCAGGAGTTCGTCCCCTCCGCTTTTGCCAAGCTTGACGTTAAAGGCTGCGATAAGAACGTGTATGTAGCCACCGTCCTGCCGGGTGCTTCTGCTGCGCTTGTTCGGGACACCGAATTTGGCGGCGATGCCTTCGTGGGCCTGCAGGTGCAGTCCCATACCCACAACCCGGGTCGCGACCTCGCCTTTGCCCTTAACTGGGTGAAGAATAATGAGCCGGGCGCCACCCTGGAATCCACCGCGGCTGACGGTTCGGAGCCGAAGTTGGAGGAGCTTATCGATGCCTCCGCTACCCTCGACGTGCAGGTTCACCAGGACTTCGAATGGTGGATTCCGGAGGGAGCACAGGTCACCCCGCAGATTGCGCAGTCGCTTCGCGCCGCTAATGATTCCGTCATTGAGTCCTATCAGGTGGGCGAGAACATTACCGGTGCGGCCTTTTGGGCAAATGCCGGCGGCGGCAAGGCCCACATCCGTTGGGTCCGCCCGAATGACGATGAATCCGCATTCCTGAACGCACTGGCGCGCGTCGCCGCCCGCGGCGAGCTGAACTTGGGCGAGGGCACCAAGTTCGCCGGTGTTTTCCGCACCCACGGTCTCATCGCTCCGGTCTTCGACTTGGATCCAGAGGTTGACCACGCTTCTTATGAGGACCACCTCACCCGCGTGGACAAGGCCTTGGAGGAAGAAATTTCTAATGATGCCCAGCTGAACGCCGATGAGCGCAAGCAGCTAGAAAACATCAAGTCCCGCCAGGTGACCCTGCGCTAAAGACAGGAAAATGGCCCTTCCCCCAGTAGAGGAAGGGCCATTTTTTGATCGCTATTTGAGAGAATCCCACAACCCGGCGGCTGCTTCATCGTCCCAGAGGACGACGTTGCCTACCTCGGTATCTTGGAAACCGCCGATGGGGACGGTCTCGGTGTCTACGCCGGAGCCCATGGCTAGTGCCACGCGGGCCAGGTGCCAGACGTGGTCGCCCTCACCCACGATGAACGAGGAGGCGGTGTGGTTGACCAAGGAGAAGGCGCGGAATGGGTTAATCAGGGTGGCCGGGGAAGCAACCTTATCCAGCAATGCGGAGAAGAATTCGCGCTGTCGCTGCACGCGGTCAAGGTCACCCATGGCGGTGGCGCGGGTGCGCACGTAACCGAGGGCGTCGCGGCCCTTGAGCTTCTGGCAGCCATCTTGGAGATCAATGCCGGCCAGCGGGTCATTGATGGGTTCCTTCACGCATACGTCTACGCCGCCGACGGAGTCGACCACATTAGCTAGGCCACCCATACCGATCTCGGCATAGTGGTCGATGTGCAGACCGGTCGTGCCTTCGACGGTTTGGGTAAGCAGCTGCGGTCCACCGTAGGTAAAGGCGGCATTGATCTTGTCCATGCCAAAACCGGGGACTTCCACGTAGCTATCGCGTGGGATGGAAACGAGCTTGGCCTTGCCGGTACGAGGGATGTGCAGCAGCATGATGGTATCGGTGCGGCCCTCACCCACATCACCACCGGTGCCTAGCTCCGCCTGCTGTTCCTCGCTGAGGCCTTGGCGGGAATCGGAGCCGACGAGCAACCAATTGGTGCCGGCGGTATTAGACACTTGTTCTTCTGGCAGCGCCTCCACGCGGGTGAGGCGGGCATCGGTCCAGAACATGAAGACGAGGTTGAATACCAGTAGGACAACGAGCGCCAAGCCAACGCACCCGAGGGCGCGCTTGGCCGGATTGACCTTCTTGCGGCGGCTGTGTGGGCGCTGTCGGGGTGCGGGGCGCGGCTCGGTACGGCGCGGCGGGCGCTGCTGCGCGCGGTACTGGCTGGGGTAGCGGCTCGGCGTTGGGGGCGGAGTGCGACGCGGGGGCTGTTGCTGCCGCTGTGGCTGCGGAGCGCGGAAGGATTGTTGCTCGGGTTCCACGCGCCGCGGCGTCGGGCGGGCGGAGGAACGGCGTCGAATGGGGCGGCCGTATCGATCCTTGAGGGGACGTCCATCGGCCCCAAGGACGAATTCAGTGGAGGAGTCGTCGCCGGCGCGGCGGGCCTCCCGATGCGGATCTCGTCCTGATTCAGTCATGCGCTATACCTTACAAGGAGCAGGGAGCAACGCCTGCTTCGCGACGTCCCCTTAAGGGCATTTTCACAGGAAGGAATAACCCACGAAAGCGACGGCGTCGATAAGAAAATGCGCTATGACCAAAGGCCATACCCGCCCCGTGCGGTGGTAGTAATAGCCGTAAATTAAACCCATGATGATATTGCCAAAGCCAGCGGAAACTCCCTGGTAGAGGTGGTAAGAACCGCGGAGAATGGAGCTGGCGGCCAGCGCAGCTGGCAGCGACCAGCGGGCCTGGCGCAAACGCGTCATAAGCCACATCACCACCACGGTTTCCTCCGCGAAGGCGTTGGCAGCGGCCTTGAGGAGGGAAACGGGAATTTCCACCCAAGCATTGGCGAAGTCGCCGGGGATGACCTCCTTGCTCCACCCGAAATGGACCGCCGAGAAATACAGGGCGAGCCCCGGGATGCCAATGAGGGTGGCAAGCCCTGCGCCTTCTAGCCAGTCGCGGGCGCGGTGGGCACGAGGCATTATGCGGTCCTTGGCCAGCAGGAAAAGCGCTAAGGCTCCATAGGAAAAGAGCACGGCGGCCGAGCACAGCTGCAGTCCCATATCCACCCCGGCAAGGGAGGATTGGCTGGAATTGAGTGTGACCGATTG
This sequence comes from Corynebacterium sp. MSK150, assembly GCF_030229215.1. Taxonomy (NCBI): domain Bacteria; kingdom Bacillati; phylum Actinomycetota; class Actinomycetes; order Mycobacteriales; family Corynebacteriaceae; genus Corynebacterium; species Corynebacterium sp. MSK150. The sequence continues at coordinate 111,154 of NZ_JASPHM010000008.1, read as the reverse complement.
CTCGTCGAGCCGCTGCGGCGAGGCCAGGGAATTGATGAGGTTCAACACCGCCCGCACCCCGGAAATGCCAAAGGTGAGGGTGAGGACGATGAGTAGCTCGGCGCGTAAGGACTTGGTCATGGGTGGAGGATGTGGGCGAGGCCGAGCAGGGCGGCGTCGGAAAGCGTAATGCCTCCTAGGTGCACGCCTACTGGCGGGTGATTGGGAACGGCCCATGGCACGGAAATGGCTGGCAGGCGGGCCATGTTGAAGAGGGAACCCCACGGAGACCACCGGGTCTGGGCCGCGAAATTCTCCGCATGGGGCAGGGAAAGGAATGAACCAATACGCGGCGGGTCCGTGGTCAGCATTGGGGTGAGGATGGCATCGACTCCCCACTCTTGGGTCAGCAAGCCAGGTAGCTGCCGGACATGCGCCCGCGCCGCGGCCAGCTCAGCGGCGCTCACGCGCCGGCCCTGCTGAGCAATCCACTCCGCATAGCCCGCCGCCGGGTTAAGCCCCGCCAGGCGGGAGGTAAAGGTCGTGCGGAAATGTGCAAAGGTGGCCCGGGCCTGCGGATACGGGGAAATGGGCACCACGGTGAAGCCGGCTGCCTGTAGGCGTTGGGCGGCCTCGCGGGCGGCGCGCAGGTGGTGGGCATCGACGTTGGCATCACAAAACAGCGGCTCTACCAGCAGACCAATGCGGGCGCGCGGGGTGATCATTCGGTGGCCATGCAGAAAGGCATTATCGGCCACGGTCCGGGTGATAAAGCCCTGCACACCCAGTTCTTTTCCTGCCGGTTTAAAGCCCACCACGCCGCATGCCGCGGCCGGCACACGGATGGAACCGCCGCCATCGCTGGCGTGCGCCGCGCGCAGCAACCCCCGCGCGACCTGGACCGCCGCACCGCCCGAGGAACCACCCGGAGTGCAGCCGGGATAGAGGGGATTATCGGGATGGGGCAGGCCCACTGGTTCCGTATCCACGCGCAGACCCAACTCCGGGGTGGAGGACTTACCGATGATGCGCGCACCCTGCTTCTCCAAGGCCTCAATAAAGGCATCGCTGCGCTCGGGGTAGTAGGTGCGATCGACATTTCCCAAGGTAGTGGGCATGCCGCGGACATCGCAGAGATCCTTGGCGGAGAGGACCCAGCCGCTCAGCCGGCCTCGGCCGGAGGGCTCGCGGTCTACATCCAGGTAGGTGAAACCGTGCTCCTCGGGGGTAAGGCCGTGCAGATCCGCGCGGAGTTGTTCTACGGAAAAGTCCATGGGGCACCAGTCTAGTGGGCTAAGGTGACGTGCATGACTACCACCATCGCCTTCCTCGGTCCGGCCGGCACCTTTACGGAAGCGGCCGTGCATAAGTTTGCCGCGCACCTGCCGCAGGTAGAGACCATGCCGGTTGGCTCGCCTTCGGAGGCCGTGGCCGCCGTGCGCGCCGGGCACGCCGAGTACGCCTGCGTAGCCATTGAAAATTCCGTTGATGGCGCTGTCACCACTACCTTTGATGCGCTCGTTGAAGCCGAACCGGTGCAGATTTACCGCGAGGTGGATGTCCCCGTGGCTTTTAGCATCATGACCCGGCAGGGCGCGGGCGACATTGCGCGGTTGAGCACCCACCCGGTGGCATTCCAGCAAATCCGCGGTTGGGTAAAAGACAATTTGCCGGAGGTAGAGTTCGTGCCGGCCAGTTCCAATGCCGCCGCGGCTGAGGCTGTAGCCCGTGGGGAAGCGGATGCAGCCGCAGCTCCGGCGCGGGCCGCCGAGATCTTTGGGCTGGAGACCATCGCCCAGGGCGTGGCAGATGTCGAGGGCGCCGCAACGCGCTTTGTCCTGGTGGGGCGACCGGGAAAACCCACTGCAAGGACTGGCCAGGACCGCACCAGCGTCATCTTCACCCTGCCAAATGAGCCAGGCAGCCTGGTGGGGGCGTTGCAGGACTTTGCGCACCGCGGTGTGGACCTGTCCCGGATTGAGTCGCGGCCGACGCGGGAGGCCTTTGGTACGTACCGCTTCTACGTGGACCTTATCGGGCACATTGACGACCAGCCGGTGGCGGAGGCACTGCGGGCCTTGTGGTTGCGGGCAGAGGACCTGCTTTTCCTCGGCTCCTGGCCGGCGGCAACCCCTGCGGGCAAGCCACCGCGCGATCTGGCAGCGGCGGATGATTGGGTAGCGCGGGCGCGCAGGGGCCAATAATCTAGAAGCATGCCCGGAAGAATTATCCTGCTGCGTCACGGCCAGACCTATTCCAATATTTCCCGCCTCCTCGATACCCGCCCGCCCGGGGCAGAGCTTACCGAGCGCGGGCGCGACCAAGCCACGGAGGTAGGCCGGGAGCTAGCGCAGTTGGTGGGCGAGCGCGAGGTGGAATTTAAATGCTCCATTGCCCTGCGCGCTCAGCAGACCGCGATGCTGGCGGCACGCGCCTTTGAGCAGGAGCGCGGTATGCCGGAATTTTCCCAGCGCGTTGACGTAATCGACGGCGTGCACGAAATTTTCGCCGGTGACTGGGAGATGGACGGCAGCGAGGATGCCCATAGGTCGCACATGGTGGCCATGCGTGGCTGGTGCGATGGCGAGCGCGGCGCCGGGATGGAAGGCGGCGAGACCTTGGATGATGTGCTGGCGCGCTACCAGCCGGTGCTGGAAGGCATTGCGGAGCAGCTTGCCGACGACCACGATGTCATCCTTGTCAGCCACGGCGCCGCCATCCGCGTGGTCACCAAACATGCCACGGGCGTTGACTCCGACTTTGCCTATACCGGCTACCTGGCCAATTGCCGCTTTATGGTGATGGAACCGCGCGGCAAGGACTTTGGTGAGTGGACGTTAACCCGGTGGGCGGATACGGAGCTCTAGCCCCAGCCCAGGCGGTGCAGCTCCTCTTCCTCGAGGCCAAAGTAATGGCCGAGTTCGTGAAATACGGTGACCTTGACCTGCTCTGCTAATTCCTCTTCGCTGCCGGACCAGCGCTGCAGCGTGTTGCGGTAAATGAAGATCGCATCGGGCAGGAAACCGGTGTGATCGAAGGTGCGGCGGGGCAGTGCTACGCCCTCGTAGAGCCCTAGCAGCATAGGGTTATCGGGATTTTCATCTTCGACCAAAATGACGAGGTTGCGCATGCGGCGCACGAATTCCTCGGGGACTTGATCCAGCGCCTCGTTGACCATCTCATCGAAGCGCTCTTCTGATACCTCGACCATTAGGGCGCTGGGGCCGGGGCGGGGGCGGCAGACTCGGGTGCCGGGCTCTTGTCCTTGTCCTCACGCAGTGGATTGCGCTCAGGGCGTTCCTCCGGCGGTTGGCCGTCGATAGTCAGCGCCTGGCGTCCACCGGTAGCGGAACCGGTGATGGCAGAGAAACCGCCGCCTTTGCGGGCATGCACAAGGGAACAATTGACGGACTTGGTGCCGCCGTTCCACGAGGCCTCGGTGATAGAGCCCCAGAATGGTTGCAGCGTGGACTGGTAGAGCTGCTCCTCGCCGCCAAGGTAGTCCTCGGTGGCGGCGGTACACGTATCGGACAGGAACTTGTCCATATCCTTGCCGTCCGGGTAGCCGTCGGGGAACTGCTTGCCCACATCGATGACGGAAACGGTCTCCATCTGGTGGGGCTTAGCGCAGTCAACGACGTGCGGAACCTGCTTGTCATCGATGGCCAAGCACTCGCCCGGCTTGGCGAGGTTTGCCTGCTCGGAGGCCTCGACGTTGCCGGCAGTAAGCTGCGGTACGCCGTGATCATCGGTGGTTTGCAGGCCGCACAGCAAGGTGCGGTCGCCACGATCCCAGGCGGACTGCGGCGGCAGAATGGACGCCACATCGTACTTACCATTCGGATCCCACTTACCGTGCAGGTAGCCCACAGTGGCGGATTCGCACAGCTCATCGCGCAATTGGTGTTGGCGGGTTAGCGCTGGGCGGGTGGCGTCAGGGCCGAATTCGCTAGTGGGGTAGATGCTTAGGTCTTCGGTCTTGGAAACCTCGAAGCGGTGCTGTTCCGAGCACGGCACTTCCTTGAACCCGGTGGCGGAGCCATCCTGGGCGATGTCCCACGTCAAGCAAGCGCCGGCGGCCGCAGCGGTGAAAGGCTCCGGTTTAGGGGCGGCGGTTTCTGAAGTATCCCCGCTATTGTGCTGCTGGGCAGCGGTAGTATCTTCGCCACCCGATTTATGGGAACTGATAACGCCATAGATGCCCATGAAAACGGCCGCCGCGATTGCCGCAATCAAGACAATCTGGACGGCCACAGCGGAACGCCACGCAGGTGATTTCTTCATAAGGCCCTTAATCTTACCTTTTAAGCAGGGTGCTGGCTAGATACTGTTCTCCCTAGCCACCCGGGTAGTCAGCCGGTAGCGGTCGGTGCGGTAGACGGAGGAACACCACTCCACCGGCCTATCGCCCGAGCGGGAGTAGCGCACGATGTGCAGAAGTGGCGTGCCCAGGGGGACGTCGAGAAGCGGAGCAGTGTCCGCATCGGCTGAAATCGCCGAGACCGTTTGATCCGCATCGGTGATAGGGACGTCAAAGACGGAGTCGAGAATGGCGTAGACCGAATTGTAGGTGTCATTTTCTAGGAGGCTGGGCGCATACGTGGAGTTATACCAGCCGTCATCAATGGAGTAGGGCTCGCCATCGCCCAAGCGCAGGCGGCGCAGGTGAATATGTTCGGTCTGGGCGGGCGTATCAAAAAAGAGGGCGGCATCCTCCGGGGCGCTGCTGCGGCCGCTGGTAAGGATTTTGGAGGAGGCGGTGACGTCTTGTGCGCCCATCTCATCCGAGAATGAGGCTAGGTGGAGACGGGAGACAAGGGGATTGGGCGCTACGAAGGTGCCCTTTCCGCGGACGCGCCGCAATTTTCCGGCCGCGACAAGATCTCCGATGGCGCGGCGTACCGTGATCCGTGACACGCCATAGGTTTCTTCAAGAAGCCTCTCGCCGGGCAGGATATCGCCGGGTTTGAGGGTCGTGCGGCACAATTCTTCGAGGATATCGTGCAATTGGGTGTGTTTTGGAACGGAACCGTCCGTAATTGTGCGGGCGGGGAGCTGAACGGCGGACATAAAGCCATCATAATTCGCTGGTTATTACCACCGCAAGATGTTGCCAATACGCTAAACTTACATTCGTGATTGATCTCAAGCTACTCCGCGAAAACCCCGACGTTGTCCGTGCTTCCCAGGTGAACCGAGGTGAGGATCCCTCCCTCGTAGACCAGCTCTTGGAAGCTGATGAGCAGCGCCGCGCTGCTATCCAAAAGGCCGACGAACTGCGCTCTGAACAGAAGGCTTTTGGCAAGAAGATTGGTCAAGCCTCCCCAGAGGAGCGTCCGGCACTGCTGGAGGGCTCCAATGAGCTGAAGGCCAAGGTCAAGGAGGCGGAAGAGGCACAGTCTGCCGCTGAGGCCAAGGTGGAAGAGCTGCAGTACAAGCTCGATAATGTGGTCGAAGGTGCCCCGGCCGGCGGCGAAGATGACTTCGTAGTGGTAGAAGAAGTAGGCCAGATTCCTGAGTTCGACTTCGAGCCAAAGGACCACCTTGAGTTGGGCGAGTCCCTCGGCCTCATTGACGTCAAGCGCGGCGCTAAGGTAGGCGGCGCTCGTTTTTACTACCTCACCGGCGATGGTGCCTTCCTGCAGCTGGGAATGCTGATGCTCGCGGCGCAGAAGGCACGCGAAGCTGGCTTCAAGCTGATGATCCCGCCAGTCCTGGTTCGCCCAGACATTATGTCCGGCACCGGTTTCTTGGGCCAGCACTCCGATGAGGTTTATTACCTGCCGGCCGATGATATGTACCTCGTCGGTACCTCTGAGGTGGCCCTTGCCGGTTACCACAAGGATGAGATCATCGACCTCTCCAACGGCCCGCTGCAATACGCCGGCTGGTCCTCTTGCTTCCGCCGTGAGGCTGGCTCCCACGGTAAGGACACTCGCGGCATCCTGCGCGTCCACCAATTCGACAAGCTGGAGATGTTTGTCTACTGCAAGCCGGAGGACGCGGAAGAAATGCACCAGCGCCTTCTGTCCATGGAAAAGGACATGCTTGCAGCCATGGAACTGCCCTACCGCACCATTGATATTGCCGGTGGCGACCTCGGTTCTTCGGCGGCCCGCAAGTTCGACAATGAGGCTTGGGTTCCTACCCAAGGCACCTACCGTGAGCTCACCTCCACCTCGAACTGCACCACCTTCCAGGCTCGCCGCCTGTCCACCCGCTACCGCGACGAGAACGGCAAAACCCAGACCGCAGCTACCCTGAACGGCACCCTGGCGACTACCCGCTGGCTCGTTGCCATTCTGGAAAACCACCAGCAGGCCGACGGCTCCGTCGTTGTCCCTGAGGCCCTGCGCCCCTTCGTGGGCAAGGATGTCCTGACCCCGCAGTAAGTCCGCCGTCGTCCTGGAGAGTTATGAACGCTGCGACGAATTTCCTGTACCGCCAGATCACCCACATCGGCAGGGGGGTGACTCTGGCACAGGGATTAAAAATGCGCCTTTCGGGGGAAGAAAATATCCCCGATCAGGGCGGCGCGGTGTTGGTCTGCAACCACACCGGTTACATGGACTTCCTTTTCGGCGCCTTTTTGGCCTATCGCAAGAAGCGTCTCGTACGCTTCCTGGCTAAAGCTGGAATCTTTAAAGCCCCGGTGGCAGGTCCGTTGTTGAAGGCCATGCACCACGTGCCAGTTGACCGTATCGATGGCAGCGCCTCCTTCCGCCAAGCGGTACAGCTGGCTAAGGACGGCGAACTCGTGGGCGTGTTTTCTGAAGGAACAATTTCCCGCAGCTTTGAAATCCGCAGCATGAAAAGTGGCGCCTCCCGTATTGCCTATGAGGCGGGGGTGCCGGTAATCCCACAGGTCATTTTTGGTTCGCAGCGCCTGTGGACCAAGGGGCACAAAAAGAACCTGGGGCGGACCAAGACCCCTGTCTTTATTACCGCCCTCGAACCGTACTATCCCACCGGCGATGCGGAGGCTGATACCGCGGAGATTCGACGCCGTATGCAAGAGGCGTTGGAAGGACTATGGGAGCAGTACGAAGCCGAATTTGGGCCCATGCCTGCCGGTGAATACTGGGTGCCCGCCCGTAAGGGTGGAGGGGCTCCTACCCTTGAAGAGGCAGAAGCCCGCGATGCTGAAGTAGAAACAGAACGCCACCGCGTACGCCGACTGCGCGACGATCTAGTGGGCCTCAAAGAACGCGTCTCCGTTACTACGGTTGACTTGGTGCGCAACCACATGGCCGCCGCCAAGGGAAAAGACGGGGAGGAGCCAAAGAATAAGGCGCGTACCGCTCCGGAGACCCTGGAGTGGATCAAGAACAACCTCAACGCCGTAGTAGAAGAGGCAACCCGCGGCTTGGATGAAGGTCGCGATAAGGTCGCGGATGTCATGGCGCAGCTGAAGTCGGAGGTCGCGCAAACCCAAGCGTCCATCGCGGCCAGCAGCAAGGAGATATGGGCCGGTTCCGTAGCAGAGCAAGGCCTTTTGGCGGCAGCTACCCAATCCCGGCTTATCGTCTCGCGCTTGCCGCACCGCGTGAAGGCGCAATTCTCTTCCATACCCCGCGTGGTGGTGGCGCAGAGCAGCGCGCTGAATTGGGAAGATGGCGCGCTGACTCCGCGATTGCACAAGGCTTTGGCAGATATCTACCCGGCAGCCGAAGTCCTGATTGTGATATCACCCGCCGGTGAGGTGGAAGTTCCGCAAGCCGTGTGGAGCGTTGTCCTTGATGAGGGTGCTGTGCAGCCGCGTCTCGATACCGATGCATTGTCCGTCACTGCCGCGACCGCGGTACAAGGCGTGGAGCGCATCCTCGAGGATCTGAAAGCTAAGCCGGAAGAAGTTTTGGTCTTTGCTAACGAGCAAGGGGATGAGGATTTCCTCGACTGGATGTCGGTAGTGGCTTTGGAAACTGCCCCTATTGAGGTGGTTAAGGGTGCCCAGGCGGTCACTTATTCTGCCGAGAAAGCCGGAATGTCCGAAGTGCTTGAAGCAATGGCGCGGTTAGCGCAGAAATAGCGCGGGCTTTCCGTCCGCTTTACACCCCCGTGAGGGGGTGTTTTTTCTTTTTGAATGTCTAAGTATTTTAGGAAAACTGACTGCTTACGGGCCTGAAACTTACGTGTGAGTAACCACATGTGTAACTCACGTCCGTGACCCCTAACATAGATTTCAGGAGATAAAGTCTCTGCAGTCGCGGTGCGAATCTTTCCACCGAAACCACAATTTAACTGCTTTTAGCTGTGCTTTTGCCATCTCATTCATGGATTTATGGCGCAGGCACATGCTAGCACCAAGGAAGGAGATGCGGTCAGCAATGACCCAGCAAAGCAACCAATCCTTTAACCCCGAATACTTTGAAAATCTATGGAATGGGTACGCGGATGAGGAATACGACGTAGTCATCATCGGTGGCGGTTCCGTAGGCGCCGGTGCGGCAGCGGACGCCGCTACCCGTGGCCTCAAGACCGCCGTCATTGAGGCGCGCGATTTCGCCGCAGGTACCTCTTCCCGTTCTTCCAAGATGTTCCACGGTGGCCTGCGCTACCTGGCCATGTTTGACTTCCGCTTGGTGGCAGAGTCCCTCAAGGAGCGCGAGCTGAACATGTCCACCCTGGCACCCCACCTGGTGAAGCCGCTGAAGTTTATCTTCCCGCTGACCCACCACGTATGGGAGCGCGTGATGATGTTCGGTGGCTTTACTCTTTATGACCTCATGGGTGGCTCGAAGAGCGTCCCAATGCAGAAGCACCTCACCCGCAAGGGCGTGCTGAAGGTGACCCCGGGTCTGAAGGACGATGCCATTGTGGGCGGCGTGCGCTACTACGACACGTTGGTTGATGACGCCCGCCACACCATGACCGTGCTGCGTACCGCCGCCGAGTATGGCGCCGATGTACGTACCAATACCGAGGTCATTGGCTTTGACAAGGACCGCGGCGGCCGCATCGTAGGTGCCAAGGTACGCGATACCGCCACCGGCCGCGAGACCACCGTGCGCGGCAAGGTCTTTATCAACGCCACCGGTGTGTGGAATGACAAGATTCAAGAGATGGCCGGCGTGGAGGGCAAGTTCACCGTTCACGCCTCTAAGGGCGTGCACATCGTCGTGCCGAAGGATGCGCTCGATGCAGAGGCAGCCCTGTGCTTCGTCACCGAAAAGTCCGTTCTCTTCGTTATCCCGTGGGGCGAGTACTGGATTATCGGTACCACCGATACCGATTGGGAAAAGGGCCTCTCCTTGCCAGATCCGGCACCAACCAAGTCCGATATTGACTACATCTTGGATCAGGTTAACCAGCGCGTGCGCCGCAAGATCACCCGCGATGACATCGTGGGCGTCTACTCCGGTCTGCGCCCGCTGTTGTCCGGCAAGTCCGATTCCACCACCAACCTTTCCCGTAACCACGCGGTTGCACGCGTGGCCCCAGGCATGGTTTCTGTTGCCGGCGGTAAGTACACCACGTACCGCGTCATCGGTAAGGATGCCGTGGACCTGGCAGTGGAGGAGCTGGATACCAAGGTCCCGGAGTCTATCACCGAGCAAACCCCGATCCTGGGCGCCGCCGGCTACCACGCCTTGGCCAACCAGGTCCCATCCTTGGCTCGTCGCTACAACCTGAGCGAGAAGTTCATTGAGCACCTGCTCGGCCGCTATGGCTCCCTGCTGGGTGAGGTTTTGGCACCGGCAGCTGAGGACGCCTCCTTGCTCGAGCCAGTTCCTGGTGCCGAGTCCTACCTGTGGGCCGAGGTCCGCTACGCCGTCACCCACGAGGGTGCATTGCACTTGGAAGACATCCTGTCCCGCCGCCTGCGCATCGCCATCGAGTACGGCGACCGCGGTGTGAACGCTGCCCCGGCTGTTGCTGATTTTGTAGCACCGCTGCTGGGCTGGAGCGACGCCGACAAGGAGCGCGAGGTATCCCAATTCAAGGCCCACACGCAGGCCGAACTTGAAGCAGAAGCTGCGGTAACTGACCGTGAGGCCAATGACATTTTGGTACGCGCAGGATCCGCCCGACCCACCCAAAACGAGGTATAAGTTATGACCGGATTTGATGCATTCCTGTGGGAGTTTATTGGCACTGCGTTGCTGCTCCTTCTAGGTAACGGCGTATGTGCGCTGGTAAACCTGCGCACCTCTGGCGCACGCGGCTCCGATTGGATAGTTATTGCCCTGGGCTGGGGTATGGCGGTTTTCGTCGGCGCGAGCGTGGCCGATCCCACGGGCGGGCACCTTAACCCCGCCGTCACCGTAATGTTGGCCGTCAATGGCTCGCTCGAGTGGTCCCTGGTTCCGTACTACTTCCTGGGCCAGATCCTCGGCGCTATCCTCGGCGCCATCCTGGCATGGGCTGCCTTCAAGCAGCTTTTCGACGCCAATAATTACGACGACGCCGGAAATGTCACCGGCGCCAATAAGGACACGAACGGTATCTTTTTTACCAAGCCGGCACATCCTAAGAACGGCTGGAATGCGGTAACGGAGTTCATCGCCACCTGCGTGCTGTTGATGTTCATCGCCTTCGGCCCCACCGGCGGCGAGCTTGGCCCAATGAGCTACTTTGCTGTTGCTTTCGTTGTGGTGGCGGTTGGCCTTTCCCTTGGTACCCCTACGGGTTATGCCATCAATCCGGTCCGTGACCTGGGCCCGCGAATTGCTTATGCATTCATCTTGCCCATCCAGGACAAGGGCAGCGCGAACTGGGGCTATGCTTGGGTCCCCATCGTGGCCCCATTGGTCGCGGCCGTAGCCGTTGGCCTGTTGTCCGTTGCGCTCTAATTCCATCTTCGCATAGGAGACTAGACACATGACTAACAAGAAATACGTCGCCGCTATCGACCAGGGAACCACGTCGACGCGCTGCATCATCTTTGACCACAACGGCGAGCAGGTTGCCGTTGGCCAGCTCGAGCACGAGCAGATATTCCCGGAAAAGGGCTGGGTAGAACATGATCCGGAGGAAATCTGGAGCAATACCCGTCGCGCCGTCGGTGAAGCGCTTGCAAACGGCGATATCACCGTGGAAGACATTGACTCGGTAGGTATCACCAACCAGCGTGAGACCACCGTGGTGTGGGATAAGCACACCGGTAAGCCGGTCTACAACGCCATTGTCTGGCAAGATACCCGTACCACCGCCATCTGTAAGGAACTCTCGGGCGAGGAAGGGCCAGAAAAGTGGCGCCGTCGCACCGGTCTGATTATCAACTCCTACCCGGCGGGACCGAAGGTGAAGTGGATCCTCGATAACGTCGAAGGTGCCCGCGAGCGTGCCGAGGCAGGCGATTTGCTTTTCGGCACCATTGATAGCTGGCTGCTGTGGAACCTCACCGGCGGCGCCGAGGGCGATGCCGGCCGTGAAGCGCTGCACGCCACCGACGTCACCAACGCCTCCCGCACCTTGCTTATGGACATCGAAAAGCTGGAGTGGGATGAGGAACTGTGCAAGGAAATGGGCATCCCGATGTCCATGCTGCCGGAGATTCGCCCGTCCCTGGGCGATTTCCGTACCGTGCGTGAGCGCGGTTCGCTCTCCGGCGTGCCTATCCGCGCCATCCTGGGTGACCAGCAGTCCGCGATGTTCGGCCAGGGTTGCTTCCGCGCAGGTTCCGCAAAGAATACCTACGGAACCGGCCTGTTCCTCCTGCTGAATACGGGTACTACCCCGAAGTTCTCCGAGAACGGCCTGCTGACCACCGTCTGCTTCCAGCGCGAGGGCGAGCGCCCCGTGTATGCCCTCGAGGGTTCTGTATCCATGGGCGGTTCCCTGGTGCAGTGGCTGCGCGATAACCTGCAGATCATCCCCAACGCTGCGTCCATCGAAAACCTCGCGCGCGAGGTTAAGGACAATGGCGGCGTTTATATCGTGCCGGCCTTCTCCGGACTCTTCGCTCCGTACTGGCGCCCGGATGCCCGCGGCGTCATCGTGGGCCTGACCCGCTTTGCTAACCGCAAGCACTTGGCTCGCGCCGTGCTCGAATCCACCGCGTACCAGACGCGCGATGTTGCCGACGCGATGGTGGCGGATTCCGGCGTGGAGATTACCGAGCTGCGCGTGGATGGTGGCATGACCATGAATGAACTGCTGATGCAGTTCCAGTCCGATATCCTCGGCGTGGAAGTACACCGCCCGAAGAATATCGAGACCACCGCCACCGGTGCTGCCTTCGCGGCAGGCCTGGATCATGGCTTCTGGGATGACCTCAGCGTCTTGGGCAGCCAGGCCGGAGACATGAAGGTATTCAAGCCGAAGCGCGACAAGGAAGAGGTAGAAGGGCTCTACCGCGACTGGAAGCGCGCTATTAAGCGCTCCCTGGAGTGGGAGGATAACGAGGACGAGGACCTGAACTTCTAAGTCCTGACGTAAACTCGCGGGTATGGAGAATTTCCCAGCCCGCGCGCCTCGCCTCATCGCGAGCGATATTGACGGCACCCTGCTGGACCGCAACCACCGCGTCCCGCGTCGCAACCGTGACGCCGTGGCGCGGGCAGTCCAACAGGGTGCCTATTTTGCGCTTTCTACCGGCCGTCCGTTTCGCTGGATAGCCCCGGTGCTGGAACAGCTGCCCGTGCGGCCGGTATGCGTGACCTCGAATGGTGCTGTGTTGTATGACTCCGCAGAGGATCGGGTGATGTCCGCCCATGAGCTTTCGCCCGCCGCGTTGGCGGAAGTGGTGGACGTGGCCCAGACCGTACTGGGCACCGTGGGCTTTGGCGCGGAGCGGGCTGGGGGCTCGCTTGCCGACGCCGTCGAGGACCTCTTCGTAGTCGAGCGCCACTACTCCGAAAACGCCCTGTTTGAAGGCTTTGGCGTGGTCAGCATGGGTGAGCTAGTGGGGCAGCCGGCGGTGAAGTTCCTCATCCGCAACACGGACTACTCCGCCCCAGAGCTCTATGAGCTCATTGCGCCGCACATCGATCCGGAGCTTGCGCACCTGACTTATTCCATGCAGGAAGGCATTTTGGAGGTCGCCGCGCCCAATGTGACCAAGCGCCGCGGGGTGGAATGGCTGGCGCAGCATACCGGCGTCGCCCAGCAAGAGACTATTGCCTTTGGGGATATGCCCAACGATATCGAGATGCTGACGTGGGCCGGCTGCGGAGTGGCCATGGAAAACGCCCACCCGGAGGTTAAGGCGGCCGCGGATGCGGTCACCGTGGCTAACCACCAGGCGGGCGTCGCTAAGGTGCTAGAGCGCTGGTTCTAGTCGGTGAAGATGTCTACCTTTTCCGTTTCGGTGTTGTAGACAATCTCGCCACCCTGGAACTTCACACGGATTTCCTTGCCATTCTTTTCCTCGTTGGAGGTCGGCAGGCCGAGCTTGGAGGCATTATCGCCCTCGGACCACTTCTTGGCAATCTTACCCGTGAGCGCTTTGGTGCCGGACTCCTTGGAGGAGAGCACCACGCCATTCTGGAAGAGCTGGTAGAGGATCTTGCCGCCGTCGGTAGTATCCGGGCCGCCGACTGCCAAGCCTAGGACTGGGCCGAAAGCGTTGAGAACGGAGGTCCACGATTCCTTCAGGCCTTCGTTGCTGGAGACCTGGACAACCTTATTGACAATCTCCGGGATATCGCCGGTGGTCAGGTTGCCCGCCACCTTCTGGTCGGTGTCTGGCTTTTCTACGCGCTCGTTGGCGATGAGCACGCCGAAGACGGCAGCAGCGATGCCGGCCAAGGCGGAGATTGTGGAGACTGGGACCTCGACGTCGCCCAGCGAGGACGTGATTTCTTCGCCCACCTGCTGCGGGGTATTGGGGATATCCTGCGGGGTCTTGGGGGTATTGGGCTGTGGAGACTCTTGCCAGTTCAGGTCCGTGCTGTTCTTGCCGGACTTGATGGCGTCCGCCTTGCGCTTGGTGTTCTTACGGATTTCATCCCAATGGCGCGTGGTGTACTGACCAGGGCAGGCCGTGTAGTGGAAGTCATTGTGGCCCGCGAACGCCGGCACGGTGGCCATGGTTCCTGCAGAGAACTTGGAGCCGTTGAATCCGCCGGAGTACAAGCTGGCCTTGCCCATTGGATCGATGCCAGAAATAGCGGCCTTCCAGCCAGCAATCTCGGCCACGGAGTTGAGCATCTCACGGGAAGGCTCAGCCTGCTCGTAGTTGCCAATCATGGAAATGCCCCAGTTATTGGAGTTGAAGCCACCCACGTGGGCACCTTGTACGGCCTTGTCCAAGCCGCCGTAGCGGCCTTCGTAGATGGTGCCGAACTTATCCACCAGCACGTTGTATCCGATATCGCACCAGCCCAGGTTTTGCGCGTGGTACTCGTAGGCACCGCGTACCTGTGCCGCTGCCTGTGCGCGGGTGTAGTTATTGGTACCCGCGGTGTGGTGCAGGGTCATGGCCTTAATGCCATCGTCGTAGGTGGGCTGCTGGCAGCGCTTAGATTCGTCTGCGCCCCAGCCGGCGCGGGTGACCACCTTGGGCATGCCCGCGGTTTCTGCGGTGGGCTCGATGGCTTCGCCTTCCTGGGCGTTACCGTCGATAAACACGGCGTCGAGATCCGCAACCTGGGTGCGCTCATCGGCCACGGGGGAGATATCGCCGACGTTGTACGCAAGCGGCGCGGGGCGATTGGCATCAGCGCCCTTGGCGGCCTTGTCCAGGAGGGAGTCTTCCTTCTTATCCAGGTTGGAACCGGTCACGAGGTCAACATTGGCCATAGAGACCTGCACATCGTTGGTATCGCCCACGAAGATGAGCTCGGTGCCGTTCTTGCCCTCGGTGTAATTCATTGCATCCATGGGCAGCCATTCGCTCCAGGAACCGTCCTGCTGCTTGGAGCGGACGAAGGAGTTGATATCTCGCTTGCCCTCCCAGGTGACGGCGAACATGTTGAAGGTTTCGTCGCGGTGGAACTGCTTGACCGCGCGGCGGCTTTCGCCGTCGCCCTGAGCGGCTACGGCTGGGTCATCAACGACGATGGATTCGCCGTCACTGAAGCTAGAGGAGGAATTTTTGACCTCAATGGGGGCGCCGTTGCCGGAGTCTTGGGTCTTGAGAACTTGCTGTCCGCCGAATGCGGCCGTTACGGCGAGCGCGATGGAGGTGACCGCCGCGATGACGGGGGTGGACCACTTTGACCTGGTGGGTACTAGTCGACGTCGTTGTTGCACTGTTATCTCCCTAGGGTTGTGCAGCTGTAAAAACGGTTGCCAAAAGTTAAGAGTTGATAGTGATGGTACGTTTGTGACTTCTGTGAAATCTGTTGCGACACGCCGATGCGCCGTGTCAGCTGCCGTAGTGCAATAAAGTGGAGGCCATGACTTCTTATGACCTCATCGTTGTTGGCTCTGGATTTTTTGGCCTAACGGTTGCCGAGCGCGCCGCTAGCCAGCTGGATAAGAAGGTGCTCATTGTGGAGCGCCGCAATCACCTCGGCGGCAATGCCTACTCCGAGGCCGAACCCACCACCGGAATCGAGGTGCACAAGTACGGTGCGCACCTCTTCCACACCTCCAATAAGCGCGTGTGGGATTACTGCAATAAGTTCACCGATTTTACCGACTACCAGCACCGCGTGTTTGCCATGCACGATGGCACCGCCTACCAATTCCCGATGGGCCTGGGTCTTATCAATCAGTTCTTCGGCCGCTACTACTCCCCAGATGAGGCCCGCCAGCTCATTAAGGACCAGGCCGGCGAATTCTCCCCGGAAGAGGCGCAAAACCTGGAGGAGAAGGCCATCTCGCTCATCGGTCGCCCGCTGTATGAGGCCTTCATCCGCGATTACACCGCAAAGCAGTGGCAGACCGATCCGAAGGAGCTGCCGGCCGCGAATATCACCCGCCTGCCGGTGCGCTATACCTTCAATAACCGCTACTTCAACGACACCTATGAGGGCCTGCCGGTCGACGGCTACGCGGCATGGCTAGAAAACATGGCCGATCATGACAATATCGAGGTCCGCCTCGATACCGACTGGTTTGAAGTGCGCGAAGAGCTGCGCGCCGAGTCCCCAGATGCGCCCGTGGTCTACACCGGCCCACTGGATCGCTACTTTGATTTTGCCGAGGGCGAGCTGGGTTGGCGCACCCTCGACTTTGACTTGGAGGTGCTGGATACCGGCGACTTCCAGGGCACCCCGGTGATGAACTACAACGATGCGGACGTGGACTATACCCGCATCCACGAATTCCGCCACTTCCACCCGGAGCGCAAGGATAAGTACCCGAAGGATAAAACGGTCATCATGAAGGAGTATTCGCGCTTCGCCGACAAAGGCGATGAGCCGTACTATCCAATCAATACCCCAGAGGACCGTACCAAGCTGGAGGCCTACCGTAAGCTCGCCGCCCAGGAGTCGAAGGATAATAAGGTTCTCTTCGGCGGCCGCCTGGGCACCTACCAGTACCTCGACATGCACATGGCCATTGCCTCCGCGCTGAGCATGTTCGACAACAAGCTGGCTCCGTTCTGGAACGAGGGTAAGGCGCTTGAGCAGGAGCGCGGCCACTAAGCCGAACTCCGTCAACAGAACACTTAACACTCAACACACCACCCAACACACCACACTATGGAGTGTTGGGTGGTGTGTTGTATGTAGTGTTGTGTAGTGTCGCGCAGACCGGGAAAATATGATTGACCTGCGAAATCATCCCGTACTGTGAGAATTTCGGACAAGGAACGCGCATGAACACTACACAACACCCCACAGTGTGTGTAGTGTTGTGTGTAGTGTTTGAGGGTGTTCAGGAGCGTTGAGCGCTGATAGGGGGTGAGTGATTGTGGTCTGGGACGATGACCAGGCGGAAATCGCCGAGATCATTGGAAGCCTGCGATCTCAGGACACCGATACGCGCGCCGTTGAGGTCAAGGCAGCTGTGGGAGGTTTTCCCAAGAAGCTCGTTCGCTCTATCTCTGCATTTGCTAACGGGACCGGTGGAATCATCATCTTGGGGCTGGATGAAGACAACGGGTTCGTTACGGTACCAGGCTTTGATGCTACTGCCATGGCGGATGCCCTGGCTGGCGCATGCGCAGACCTCGTAACCCCGTCGGTTCGCGCCCAGATCGACATTGTTGAGTGGGAGGGCGCGAGCATTGTCGTTGGCACCATTCCCGAATGTGCTCCTTTTGAGAAGCCTTGCTGGGTCGTTTCCCAGTCGAAGTATCACGGCAGCTATATCCGGGTCCATGATGGGGACCGCGTACTAAAGCCATACGAGATTGACCGGCTGGAGGAAAACAAGACCCAGCCGGAATGGGATCTGGAGCCGGTTCCGGCTGCTGACATCGACGATCTGGATCCTGACATTGTGGCCGAGATCTTGGCCCGCGAGCGCTCCATCCATGAACGCATTTTTGGACGGTTGAGCGATGAAGAGGCGATGTTAGCGCTCCACCTGATTACCCGGAACGACAACGGAAAACTAGTGCCAACTCTGGGCGGGCTCATGGCAGCGGGCACTTACCCGCAACAGTTTTTCCCGCGGCTCAACGTGACCTTTGCAGCATATCCCGGCACCGATAAAGCGGCCGGGTTGGGCAAGCAGCGCTTCCTCGACAACGAAAGTCTGGTGGGGCCCATTCCGGTGCTGGTCGCGGATGCCGTGCGGGCAGTCCGACGCAATATGCGCGTCGGAGGCGTAATCGCGGGAGTCTTCCGTAAGGACTTGCCGGACTATCCTCCGGAGGCCGTGCGTGAGGCAGTCGCTAATGCGCTTATGCACCGTGACTATTCGCCGCAGGCGCGGGGCACGCAGGTACAAGTGAACCTGTATGTCGACCGGCTGGAGATCCTCAACCCCGGTGGTCTTTATGGAACGGTCACCGTTGATCGATTGGGCACTGCGGGTATGTCTAGCGCGCGCAATCAGCATTTGTCTGCGCTGCTGGAGGTGACTCCTGCCGGTGACGGAGATGGGTACGTTGCGGAAAATCGTGGTACCGGATATATCGAGATTCTCGACCAACTGGAACAGCAGCTGCTGCCGCCGCCGGTACCACGGGATTCATTGACCGAATTTGAACTCACCTTTGCGCGGCGAAATCCGACTACCCCGGAGCGCACCGCGGCGTCGGGCGGCGGAACCCGTGGGCGCGTGCTCGACTATCTTCGCGAACACAGGACAGCGTCCAGCCGCGAATTGGCAGGGGCTGCAGGGCTGTCCCTCAACGGAGTGCGCAGGATCATCAACGAACTTGTTGAGGAAGGCGTCATCGTGCGCACTGAGCCGCTGAAGAGCCCGAAGCAGCGCTATCGGCTGCAGGGCTAACCACGGTGTTCAACGTCACCTTGTTCGCGCGCCGCCGCTGAATACCTTGGCGCGAATTTCTCCATCTGTTCAAGCACGAGCTTGATGGCCTCCGGCGCCTTGTCCGGTGGATATTTGTAGTCGCGTAGCAACCTGCGGACCGAGCGGCGTAGTTTCGCGCGTACGTCATCGCGTACTGTCCAGTCGGTCTTTGCATCGCGACGCAGCATGGAAACGAGCTGGCGTGCGATTTCAGCAAGAACTTCGTCGTCCATGAGCTCGGTTGCGGATTCGTTTGTCGACACTGCGTCGAAGAAGGTGAGCTCGTCATTGCCTAGTGGCGGGGTGAATTGTTCACCGCGCTTGCTTTCCTTGACAATCTCCTTGGACAGGCGGATGAGTTCGGCGATGATTTCAGCGGCCGTGAGCTGCTGATTGGTGTACCGATTCATCAGCTCGGTGATCCGCTCGGAGAACTGCTTGGAGCGCAGCTCGTTGTTTCCTGTGGCGGTGCGGGCTTCCTGCTGGAGCTGGCGGCGCAACGCATCGATGAGCAACGAGACCTCAGAGGGGGATTGTTTGTCCTTGAACAGGTCGACGGTGAGATCCTGCAAGTTCGGAATCTCAATCCCGGCCTGGCGGTAGATGTCGATGACACCGGTGGCCTCAGCCGAATCAACGACCAGCTTGCCTAGGGCGTTGCGGATGGAGTCGCTAATCGGCTCGCCATTGGCCACGCGGTCGCCCGCATCGAGCTTGATGAGCCAGTTCTTGACCTCGGAGTAGAACCGCACGCTGTCGCGGTACTCCTCGGCGTCGGGGCTGCCCGAAGCTAGTGCCCAGGCACGCGCGAGCCTTCCAGCCTGACGTTTGAACTCATCAGCGACGGGACGCGCGTTTGGCTTCTCGGGGTCGTAGTTGCCTTCGGTCTTCGGATTGCGCAGGAAGCCCGTGACATCGAGCAAGGCACGGCGAAGGTTGGCGTCATCGATGAAAGCGGTGTTCTTCCATTCGATTCCCACAATGTCGTCGAGACGAGCCAGGAATCCCTTCGCCAGAGTTACTGCCTCCTCAACGTCCTGGCCTGTGACCTTGGTTCCGTCGTCGGAAGGGTTAAGGGTGAACTCCGCAAGAGCTTTTTCCAGGTTCTCCACCAATGGTGCGTAGGCCACGAGGAGACCGTCTTGCTTATCGCGGAACGTGCGGTTGACGCGGGCGAGGGTCTGCATGAGTAGCGCGCTCTTGAGCGAGCGGTCAATGTAGAGCGTGTGCAGGGGCGGCGCATCGAAACCGGTGAGCATCATGGACTGAACGATGGCGATTTCCAGCTCGTCGTCGACGTCCTTGATGCGGTTCTTCACGGCCTTGAGCGCGCTCGGGCGGCGCATATGGACCTTGAGCTCATCCGGATCGGACGGCGCGGCAGAGTAGATGACCTTGATTTTTCCCTTGTCATCGGCATCCGAGTGCCACTCAGGGCGCAGCGCCACGATCTTGGAGTAGAGGCGTGCCGCAATGGAACGTGTGGCGGTCACGATCATGGCTTTGCCCGGTGCACCGATGAATTCCTGCATGTTCTCGCGGCGGTCTTCCCAATGACGGACGAAGTCCGCAGCCAGTTCATCCAAGCGGTCGTCGGAACCATAGATGATCTCCAACGCGGCGACGGAGCGCTGAATCCGGTCGCGCTCCACCTCGTCGAGACCCGTGAGCACTTCCTCAGCGGTGTCATCAATCTCGTCATCGGTAATCCCAGCAATGCGCTTGAGTGGGATGAGGCGCGGTTCGAAATACACGGGAACGACGGCACCGTCCTCGACGGCGCGGTTCATGTCGTAGATGTCGACGTCATCACCGAAGACCTTGCGCGTATCGCGGTCCCATTCCTTGAGCGGGGTGCCGGTAAACGCCAACATGGTGGCATTCGGCAGCGCATTACGCAGGTGCTGTGCGTAACCATCGGCGGCGGTATCGCCAAAGCCATAGTGGGAGCGGTGTGCCTCATCAACGATGACCACAATGTTGCTGCGGTCAGAGAGCAAAGGGTGCTCCTTTTCGCGGAGCTCGCCCTTTCCATTCAAGCCAAACTTCTGGAGCGTGGAGAAGTAGATGCCGCCGGAGGTCTTCTGTGAGAGCAGCTCACGCAACTCAGCACGCGACTCGATATTGCGCGGTGCCTCCGGCAGGATGGTGGACCGGTTGAAGGTCTCGAAGAGCTGCTCATCGAGCTCCGTGCGGTCATTGAGCACAATGACGGTCGGGCTGTGCATCTCGGGCCGACGCATAATCTTGGCGGTGTAGAGCTCCATCTCCATGGACTTGCCCGCACCCGTCGTGTGCCAGATGACGCCAGCGCGCTTGTCGCCGCGCGCCGCCGTGATCGTGGAACCCACAGCCTTGGTCACCGCGAAGTACTGGTGCGGCTTCGCTATGCGCATGACTAGCCCCTCGGCCGTGTCATCGAACGCCGTGAAGTCGCTGTAGAGCTGTCCAAAACGCTCCACATTAAACAGACCATCAAGCAACAGGTCCAGCTGTGTGACCGGCTCGCCGGCCACAACCATGTTGTTGGGGTCTACCGGGCTGCCGTCCTCATTCACATTCCACGGCGCAAAGTGGTTCCACGGAGTAAACGGCGTACCGTACTTCGCGCTGAGGTCATCCGAAGGAATCACAATATTGGCAAAGCGGAAGGCCATGCCGAATTCCTTGACGTACGTCTGCAGCTGGTTGTATGCGCCCTCGACGGAGGTATTCGCGCCCGTCTTCTTCAGCTCAATGAACGCCAGCGGCATGCCGTTGACGTAACAGACCACATCGAATCGACGCTCTCCATCAAGGTTCGCAACGGTGACCTGGTTGAGTGACAAGTAGTCGTTCTTGTGCGGCTGGGAGGACAGGAAATAGATGGTCGGGTTCTGCACGTTGCCCTCGTGGTCGATGTACTCGATACCGCGGTAGCCCTCCACTAGAATCTGGTGAATGCGCCGGTTCTCCGCAATCGCGGACTGTGACTTCGGCGTGATGACCTCACCAATCGCCTGGTCGAGGTACTCCTCCGGTACGCCCGGGTTGAGGTTGCGCACGGCATTGCGCAGACGCCCGCGCAGCACGATGTCATTCCACGTGTCGCGCTCGCCGGAGCCCGGCGCAAAGTCTGGGCCATGCCCAGACACCCACTCCAGGTCAGCCAGGTTGTCCTGGACGATGAGTTCGAGGGATTCTTCGCTCAGCATGAGCTTCTCCTTAGGGGTTGTAGAGGTAGGGGTGCTTAGCTTTCCCACGCCGCCGTGCCCGCAACGTTCGCAACCTCCTCCGCCTCACCGACCGTAATGCGGCCGCTCATGAGGAGAGGAAGGAGCTCGTCGCGGGTGCGGGCGAGTTGTAAATTCTGGATCTCAAGGCTTGTGGCAAGTCTCCAAAGTGAATTTCCGAGTTGATTCGTTTCTTCCGACATCTGGGCGGGGACTTCGACTTCCTGGTCTAAATCGCCACGCTTAATATGCCCCATCGTTGTGGCCTTACCAGCGGCAATCATTTGGAAATATTCGAGCTGAGCATCGATTGCTTGACGGAGAGCCCATAAATCCAGTTGTCCATTGGGAACCACTTTGAAGATGTGTTGATTGACAATTGCCTGGTCAAAGGGCCAACGCTTGGTCATGAGGGTTCCCGACCAAGAAAATAGAAGTTCGCCGGGATCGACGACGTTGTCTGGTGCCGCATCGATGTCGTTGTAGACGGTTCGACTTCCAATTCCGGAATTCATTTCTGCAATGCGGACGACAACTCGGCCTGTTCCAGAGGCTCCCTTCGTAAAAGCGCGACCATTGATAAATGACGCTAATGAGCTTAAGGAAGCAGAGACGTTGCTAAGAGAAAGTTCTTTTTGCCAAAGGGCTCTTAGGATTTCATCGATTTTTGAAATTGACGTTTGGTTTGCGGCAAGCTTATCGTCAAGAGCTCCAAGCAAATGAGCGATTTTTAGCTGTTCTTGCCGGTTTGGCAAACGGACGGTCTCGCGGTCGAGAAACTGTTCGAATTGAAAGTTTGCAATGCCGGTGGATCGGTTTTGGTAATTCCACGTTTGTCCTTTGGCATACATATTCTGGAGCCAGTAATAAACAAAGTGGGGTACCGCTTTTTCTGTGTCAATTACGAGACGTCGGCAGAAGCTAGCAGGAATTAGGGGACTATCTGCATCGTTAACCATCTTTTGCGTAATAAAGATCGTTCTACCGGTTGGGCGAGCCTTTGTACCGCCTGAAACCTCAAGGACAATATCGCCTGGATTCAGAACTCGGTTTGGGATTCTAGAGGATTTTTCGAATCTGATTGGAGCCGAAGAAATATCTTGGAAAGCCGCAGCCGGGAAATCTGCGCCCCGAATGACCGTAACTTCGTTTGTGTCGTCCTGAAGTTCTTCTGCTCCCCAGCCACCGCCGATTGCGAACTTGGTCAGCTCGCGCATGGTCAAGATATTCATTACTTCAACCTCCCCAGCTGTTCGCGCACAGCCTTGTCCAAGCGGGCGGCGTCGTCAAGCGCGGCGGTGAGTTCGCCGGTGAGTCGGGCAATCTTCTCGTCGATGGGCTCGTCGTCTTCTTCGGCCTCGGCGAAGCCGACGTAGCGGCCAGGAGTCATCGCGAAGTCGGCGTCGCGGATGTCATCGAGGGAGGCGGACTTGCAGAAGCCGGCGATGTCCTCGTAGGCCTCGCCCTTTGGTGCGGAGGTGCGGCCGCGCCACAAGCGGTAGGTGTTCGCAATCTTTTGGATGTCTTCGTCGCTGAAGGTGCGCTCCGTGCGGTCAATCATGTGGCCGAGCTCGCGGGCATCAATGAAGAGCACCTGGTTCGTGCGGTCGATGGTGCCCTTGGAGCCAGCCTTCTTGTCCTTGGCGAAGAACCAGACGCAGACCGGAATCTGCGTGCCGCGGAAGAGCTGCGCAGGAAGTGCGATGACGCAGGAAACGATGTCATCTTCCACCATGGCCTTGCGAATATCGCCTTCTCCGGAGGAGTTCGACGTCATCGTGCCATTGGCCATGACGACGCCGGCCTCGCCCTGAGAAGTGAGCTTGGAGATGATGTGCTGCATCCACGCGAAGTTTGCATTGCGCTTGGGCGGGACGCCGTACTTCCAGCGCGTGTCTTCCTCGTTTCGCGACCAATCCTTGATGTTGAACGGTGGGTTGGCCATGACGTAGTCCATCTGCTTGCCCGGATGGATGTCGCGGGCGAAGGTGTCGGCCCACCGCTCGCCGAGGCCAGCGGAGCTAATAGCGTGGATGGCCAGGTTCATCTTGGCCATGCGCCAGGTGCGCTCATTGAGCTCCTGACCGTAGATGGCCAGAGCAGTGCGGTCCTTCTCCGTGGTTTCGAGGAACTTCTCTGCCTGAACGAACATGCCGCCTGAGCCACAGCACGGGTCGTAAACGCGACCCTGGGTCGGCTCCAGGATTTCCACGAGAGTGCGGACGACGGGGCGCGGGGTGTAGAACTCGCCGCCACGCTTGCCCTCAGCGCGAGCGAACTTCTCCAGGAAGTATTCATAGACCTCACCCAGCAAATCGCGGGCGCGCTCGGGACCCTCCGCGGTAAAGCGCGTGGTGCTGAACAAGTCGATGAGTTCGCCCAAACGGCGCTGATCAACGCTCTCTGAGGCGAAGTTGGTGGGCAGGGTACCTAATAGCGACTCATTGTCCAGCATGAGCTGCTTCATCGCGTTATCGATGAGCTTGCCGATGGACTGGTACTCCTGGCCGGCGTCGGCCGTCTTTCCCTTCGAGTTGTCACGCAGGAAGGTCCAGCGAGCGATGGGGTCGACCCAGAAAACGTTCTTCTCACGGTAAGCGTCGATATCCTCCAGGTCTTCCTGGATGTACTCTTCGCTATCGCCGCGCTCCTCGCCTTCGGCACGTAGTTCTGCGCGCCGGGCATCGAAAGCATCAGTGACGTACTTGAGGAATACCAGTCCCAAGACGATGTCCTTGTACTGGGATGCGTCCATGGAACCGCGCAGCTTGTCTGCTGCCTTCCATAAGGTGTCCTTGAGCTCTTTGAGGGTGGTGGCGGAGGCAGACTCTACGTTCTGCTCATCCTTGACTGAGTTAGTCATTTTTCTCCTTACATATAACGGTGTTTGTGTGTTTGAATGTTGAACTCTGTTATTAGCCTGGCGGGGATTGCACACGAGATTCAGCGATGGTGACAGCACCGGTACCTATCGACATGACGAGGCCGTGCTCAAGTTCATCGAGGCTATGTAACTGTTCTAAGAGCTGCTGGCGTCGTGCGCGGAGCTGGTGTTCCACCGAGCCGAGGTGCTTCGCATTCCCACGTGGAAAGACGGGGAAGTACACCGATCCCAACTCGGAGGAGACAGCTTCGTTAATAGCCTTCTCTACGAGGTAGGGAATGCAGACCTGTTCCAAGGGAGTGTGGCTGCGTCCACGGAAGGTACGGCATCGTAGTGCTTGCGCCGGTGCAGTGACTAGTTTGCCGCCTTCCTCATCGATGAACGCGCGTGGTCTTGGGCTCTTGATGAAGACCACGTCCCCTGGTTCTGTGAGGGTGCCGCGCGGTGCAATGTCTTCCAGCCGGAGACGATCGATGCACCGTGCGCCCTGTGGAATTCTCCCCAGAATTTCGGGTTCACCGATGAGTTCCAGTTTTGCTACTGCTTCAGGGGCGAGATCACGTTCGGCAATGCGGGAGCCGCTGAGTTTCTGCAGTACCCCAGTGCGAGCGTTGGTCGCGGCCTTCCACGGTAGGTACTCAAGGCGCGTTGCCCCCGATTCAGCGCGCATACCAATCTTTGGCTGCGCGTCCTCCAACCCTACTGAACTGATGTCTAATCCTGCTTGAAGTGCGGTGTGCATGAGATCGGCGGCGGAGGATGTCGACGTAGAAGAAAAGACCGAGTCATCGAGAGAATGAGTACGACTGCGCCAGGCATCAGCTGCGCGAAGAATACGACCGCGGACAAAGGTGTGCTTGCGCGCTTCATCCGGTGTGGCGAGCATGGTTGCCCAGTCTGAGACGAGACCGGGTGTCTTAAGGTCCGGCACGTCAGCGATAACGGCAGCAGCATCGGCAGGGTTGCCTATGGCCTTGCGATTAGGGCGCTTGAGAATCCATAGTGCGCCCTGCTTCTGTCCGCGGTACGGAAAAATGCCTCGGGGCAGCCGTGCGCTGTAACGCAGCGGTGCAATTGCGCCGGTTTCGGTCGGTGCGAGGAAACGCCGTCGGACGACCTGCGCTAAAGAGTCCTCGATAAGCATGTCCGCGGTGGAAATGCAGAACATTGCGCCGTGCTCGTCCAAGTTGTCGAGCAAGTCTTGGAGGTGCTCGAAGTATTCGGGCGCATTCTTGAGAAGGGAAGGAGCAGCGTGGACGATAAGAGAATTCGCTGGGATCTCCTCGCTAGCGTCGATGAATTCCACGTTTCGGCACGCTAGTTCGGCCCAATAGAGAGAACCTGGTGCGCAGTCCTTTCGATATCCGATGTTGAGCGCCAGAGTTTCTTCGAGTTCCCGGGCGAGTCCAGTGACGAAACCTAGGCTGTATTCATCAGTAGGGATGATAGGTGGAGTTGGGTTCTCTAACGTGAGGGCTTCCGATACTGCTTGCATAGCGCGGGAAGTAAATCGGGAAGAGAGTGTTATTTGACGCTGAGCACTGAGGTCATCTGCAAGACGGGCGAGCGCGGCCGCGGCTCCGAAAGCTGCCTCGGCTACCTGGTCTGCTGCTTGCGCGATGTCAGCTTCAGGGTCATCAGAAGGAATGTTGTCTGCTGCGCGCTGGTACGCCGCGGTAAGAGAGTCGATTACTGCAGCAGAGGGCGAAAAATCCTGAGGGGAGAGAGCCGTGTTGCAGTCCAAAAGACCCAAGGCCGCGCGTGCCGGATTGCGGAGCAGCATTCGGTAGAGCGAAGAATAGAAGAGGGCATCTTCAACGGCTGTGTCGCGGTGGCCGAGCTTAGTTGCTCGCAGCCAGTCTTGAACTTCGGTGATGGCGTAGTAGGGGTGGCCATCATGTTCTCCGTAAGGGGAGGGGAAGGGCGCGATGGATTCGGAGTTAAAGCGCTGAATCCACTCGTTGACCGCGGGGCGCGTAACGCCGGTCAGCCGGGCGACATCGGCGAGTGTCAGTGTTGCGGTCACTTGAGGCCTCCTTTCATAGGGGAGTGATGGGGAATAAGGGTGAGCGGTCATCGCTGATTGCTCTGCCCAATACGTTAAACGAACTCGAGTGAAGTGCCCAGATTTTAGTCTGTTAATCGTCCTGAAGGTGGCTTAAGGCTGGTTAATTCAAACTAAAAGAGTGTCGCCCGAGAGTGGTTTAGTTTTCGTGGGGATCGGGCTTCAAAAGCGCATGACTTGCTGACGTGTTCGGTCAGATCCGGTGCTAAAGCGGGGGATTGATGTGCACTTTGTGGCCGATTTCCTGCTTGTAAACGTGTTGGCTCGGGCTGTCTGTCGATGTCGACATGTGCATGGTTATCGTCTCCGCGCTGAGCATGTTCGACATCAAGCTGGCTCCGTTCTGGAACGAGGGCAAGGCCATTGAGCAGGAGCGTGGCCGCTAAGCGCTATGCTTGATTACCTCTGAGGAAAGGAGGTGACGGCATGGCTGACCGCCGCATGTGGAAAATGTCGCCGGAGCGGTTGCAGGAGCATCTGAAATTGCGTAGCCGCGCATCGCGCATTCCCGATAAAAAGAAAGAACAGTCCAAGAAGGCCTGCCGGAACTCCCGGCGGGCCTTTCCGCTTTTCAGTGCAGAAAACTATTGGGTTATTCCCAACCGTTTGACTTAACCCAACGTTAACTATTAAAGTTAACGACAGGTTAACAATTAGCAAACGGGACAATAATCCGAGAAAGGGGATAACAATGAACCAGTTTGAAACCCTGCGCCAGGATCTGCACGAGAACTACGGCCACGAGTACACGGCCGCGGAAATCGATGCCAAGCTCGATGAGGTTATTGCCAAGCACACCAAGAAGGCGGAGCTCGATGAATTCGTGCCGCTTTTGGTGGAGCGTGAAGTGCGCGACTACTTCGGTGCTCACCGCCTGCACGTTCGCTTTGCTGCCGGTACCAATAATGCGCTGGCCCAAGCCGCAGCGGAACTGACCCGCAAGCACGCCGGCGAGGCCCTCTTTGTAGATACCGCCGTTGCTCACCCAGAAAACGAAGCGGAAGGCCACCTTGCCCACGTCATGAACGAGCGCGGCATGGGCGAGGCCCCGAATAAGTACCTCGACGAGGTGCGCACGGTAGCGATGCCGGATTACATCGTGTTCTTGGGCCGCGAGGTAGAGCGCGATGAGGCGGGCAAGGACATCAAGATTTGGGATATTCCTGCTGCGGATACAGTGGAGGAGGCGCGCGAATTGGCTGATGACCTCGAAGCTCGCGTGCTCTACATGCTCAATAAGCTGGGCATCGATCCGGTGACCGAGCCGGTCAACGCCTAGAAGCGATACGGGTTGGGCAGCTGGGAGGAGACGTTATTATTAGCCACCCAGAAGCCCGCAAACCTATAGGGCATGTAGTGCGTGCCCATACCGGGGCGCCATTCCGGCGTGCCCAACAGTGGGGGAGTTTTGCGGTCGCGCTGCGGATATAGCCGTTCTGGCAGCGCGCCCACCATGGGGTGGTAGTCCTCGAGGACGCGAGCGAAGGCGGAATCGAAGTCTTCCCGCGACAAATCCTGGGACAGGTCATTAATGCGCTGCGTTATCTGGCGCAAGCTGGCGTTGTCGGGCTGGCGGGAGAGGGCCGCTTGGGCGTCGCCAAGCAGCCATTGCACCTCGCCTGCACGCACCGCGGTATCGCCGGCGCAGAAATTTTCCAGGGAATCTATCTGTGCTGCGGCCGTATTGATTTGCTTGAGCGCTTTGTATGCCTCCTTGATGGAAGCAGCGTGCAGGGAATAGTCCTGGATGTTCTCCAGCGCCTTGAGCGTCGGCCGCGCATCGGTGTACTGATTGACCAGAGAGCGCCACTGTACCTTTAGGTAGTCGCCCGCCAAAGGGGAATGCAGGGCGTCAATCCGTGCCTCCGTGTGTCTAATGAGCTCCTCGGCCCCGTCGCGAGCGCCCTTAATATAATCGAAGCGCTTGCGCACTCGGGCGCGGCGGATGAACAAGTAAGTAATGAGGCCAACCGCACCAAGGACCACGATCGCTAACGTAGCAGCAATGAACACGGACCACGTGGGCACATTCTGCGTATATTGCCGGCGCACGGTGGTGTCTGCGGCGGCGCGCGTCGCCAGGATCATGCCGACGGTATAGTCATCGTCCGCCAGCGCCGGCCGCATTTGGTCCAATATGCCGTCTACGCGGCCCTCGTCATAAATTTTGATGTCCTGGCACACCTCTGTGCCACAGTGCACGGCCATACTATTGGGCTCAAAACCTACCGCGATGACGAGCACATTTTTCTGTAGCCCACTTCCATTGATGAAATGCGGATGCTCGCGTTCCAAGTCATGGAATAGAGTCCGGGAAAAATCCTCGCCTGAATTCGGATACGTAGCGTAGAGAACCTCGTGCACGGAATCCGGCAAATGCATGGACTGTGCTTGCGATTTGATGGCGTCTTCGTCCGAATTGCTGAGGATTTGGGCGTGGTCCAGAAACTCCACCGCGGGCTTTTCCTCTGCGATAGCGGCGGGCGCGCTGGCTACAGTGAGAAGACCTACTGCTGCCGCGCAAGGAACCCATCTCATGATGTTCCATCATACGGGCTCCGCGTGTAAACCGTAGTACTTATGCAAAAGCAACTACGCTAAATCGCTGACTACTGTTTATACCGTTTGGAGAATCGAAGCTATCGTGACTGCCAACAACACCCAGGCCCATGAGCCCCTGCAGCGCATCCTGCTGCCTAAGCGCGGCGAGCCCTTTGATGTGCGGATGCTCTACCTCATCGAGGCCGAGCAAAACCGTGAACGCCTTAGCTGGTTTGACCGCACTTCCGTAACCATCCCTGCCGGCGAGGAAGCCTCTTTTGAGACCTACTTCAATGCCTTCCCGGCTTCTTATTGGCGCCGTTGGTCGCAGCTGCGCTCCGTCATTCTCAGCCTAGACATTGAGGGCCAGGCAAATATTTCCCTCTACCGCTCCAAGCAGGATGGCCAGCGCATTTCCGTGGCCAACCACCTGGTAGGCACCGGCCACCACGAGTTTGAGCTGCCGCTTAAGAACTTCGAGGACGGCGGCTGGCTGTGGTTCGATATCACCGCCGAGCAGGAAACCACGCTTGCCGACGCCGCCTGGTGCTCCCCCCATGCCCCCGGCCCGCAGCTGCTGCCGGACGGCACCGAACAGCCGGCGCAGGACAAGCGCGTGGCGGTTGGCATCCCCACCTTTAACCGCCCGACCGATGCCGTGGCAGCGCTCAAGGCGCTGGCCGAGGACCCGGTGGTAGATGAGATCATCGACTTCGTCCTCATGCCGGACCAAGGCAACCAGCACCCGGCCGATGAGCCGGGGTACGACGAGGCGGTGGCCCACTTTGGCGACCGCTTCCGCGAGTTCCGCCAGGGCAACCTGGGCGGCTCCGGCGGCTACTCCCGCATCATGTACGAGGCGCTGGAAAATACCGATTCGCCCTTCATCCTGTACATGGACGATGACATCGCCATCGAACCGGACTCCGTGCTGCGTGCGGTTCAGGCGGCCCGCTACGCGGCCAAGCCCATCATCGTCGGCGGCCAGATGCTCAATCTGCAGGAGCGCTCCCAGCTGCGCACTACCGGCGAGCAGGTTAACCGTGCCGATTTCATGTGGGGCGCGGCGCCGCACGCCGTCTACGACCACGACTTTGCCAAGTACCCGCTGCGCGCCATCGGCACCCGCGAAACCCACCTGGATCCCAAGAAGTATGATTCCCGCGCGCTGCACCGCCGCGTTGACGTGGAATACAACGGCTGGTGGATGTGCCTCTTCCCGCGCATCGTGGCAGAAACCAACGGCCAGCCGCTGCCGCTCTTCATCAAGTGGGACGATACCGAGTACTCCCTGCGCGCTGCGCGCAACGGATTCCCCACGGTGACCTGGCCGGGCGCCGCTATCTGGCACATGGCCTGGGCCGACAAGGACGATGCCATTGACTGGCAGGCCTACTTCCACCTGCGCAACCGCCTCATCGTTGCCGCGATGTACCACGAGGGACCGGCCAAGGGCATTACCAAGTCCATCTTTAAGTCCACCCTCAAGCACACCATGTGCATGGAATACTCCACCATGGCCATCCAAATTGAGGCCATGCGGGACTTCCTGGCCGGGCCAGACCATCTCTTCGACATCCTGGAGTCTTCGCTGCCGCGCATCGCACAGATCCGCAAGAACTACTCCGATGCCGTGATCCTGGAATCCGCCGATGAGCTCCCGGCTCCCACCGGCGCGCCGGGCGTGCCCACCCGCAATATCGGCGGCCGCCTGGCCAAGATTAAGAAGATCCCGTGGGCCATCAAGGGCCTCAAGCACCTCGTCAGCAAGGAAGACGCTGCGCACCATGAGGCGCCGCAGCTCAACCTCACCCCGGACGAGGCCCGCTGGTTCACCTTGTCCCGCGTAGATTCGGCCACTGTGTCCACCGCGGGTGGCACCGGCGTGGCCTTCCGCAAGCGTGATCGCGACCTAGCCAAGGACCTCGTGACCCAGACCCGCGAACTGCTGAAGGAAATCGAGGAGAACTTCGACGACCTGCGCGCCGAATACCGCGCGGCACAGCCGGAGCTGACTTCGCGCGAGTCCTGGAAGAAGGTCTTCGATGCCCAATAAGCTTTCCGTAGCAGAATCGCGCGTCCTCGAATCCATCCAGGGTGCAGCCTTCGACGTGCCCGGCGTGCTGCCCACCGCACGAGGGCTTAGTCACTGGGGCGAGCATGCCTTGGGCTGGATGGGCAGCGCTGCGGTAGGGGCGGGCATCGACAAGCGCCGCCGCGAAGGCTGGATCCGTGTTGGAGCCGCCGCCTTCCTCGCGCACGCCGCCAGCGTGGTACTCAAGCGCATCGTGCGCCGCAAGCGCCCGGATTATCCGTACGTGCGCGTGGGGGTAAAGACCCCCTCCAAGTTGTCTTTCCCCAGCTCGCACGCGACTTCGACCACCGCATTCCTGGTGGCGGTAAGCCGCCTTACCGACCGCAAGGCGCCCCTTTTCGGCGTGCCGGTAATGATGGCGTCGCGTATGGTGCTCGGAGTGCACTACCCAACAGATACGGCCGTGGGTGCGGCCATCGGCGCTGCTACCGCGGAGGTCGTGATGAAAGGAATGAAGCATGAGTGATGATGGAAACCAGCACTTTTTCCATTCGGAACCGCACACCTCCGGCGTAGATACCGGCCGCAAGCGCAAGCCGCCGAAGAATCTTGCCGATGGCATGATTAAGGCCCTGCGCCCCAAGCAGTGGGTCAAAAACGTCCTGGTGCTGGCCGCCCCCGCCGCGGCCGGCGCCGATGCGTTATTCCACGGCCGCGTGCTTCTCGACGTCCTCTTGGCCTTCGTCGTCTTTTGCCTCGGCGCTTCCTCCATCTACCTGATTAACGATGCGAAGGACTGGCGCGAGGACCAAGAGCATCCGACCAAGCGCTTCCGCCCGATTGCCTCGGGCGTGCTGCCGATTAAGCTCGCCTATGTCATGGCCGTAGTGCTCATCGTCCTGTCCATCGGCCTGTCTTTCCTTGCCACCGCCGGCCCGCAGCTGGCTATCGTGATGGCGATTTATATCGCGTTGCAGTTGGGCTATTGCTTTGGCTGGAAGCATATGCCGGTGATCGATATTGCGCTGGTGTCCTCCGGCTTCATGCTGCGCACTATGGCCGGTGGCGTAGCCGCAGGCATCGAGCTCTCCCAGTGGTTCCTGCTGGTGGCGGCCTTCGGTTCGCTGTTTATGGCCTCCGGCAAGCGCTACTCGGAGATCCTGTTGGTAGAACAGACCGGCGCGAAAATCCGCAAGTCCTTGGAGGGGTATACGCCCACCTACCTGCGCTTCGTGTGGACCCTAGCCGCCACCGCTGTGGTCATCTGCTACACCTTGTGGGGCTTCGAACTCGCAAATGACGCCCAGACCGGTGGCGTGTGGTACCAGATTTCCATGGTGCCGTTTACCATCGCCATCCTCCGCTATGCGGCCGATGTGGACCGCGGCCAGGGCGGCGCACCGGACGAGATTGCACTGGAGGACCGCACTTTGCAGGTTCTCGCCTTGGCTTGGCTCGCCTGCATTGCCATGGCGGTTTATATCATGCCGTTGTTCTAGACACAGCGGAATCGATATAGAAATTTTCTGCGGGGCTGATAAACTTTCTCCCCGTGCTTAACATCGATCACAAGAGTATCGCCCGCTGGAGTACCCCAGCGGTCATTCTTGTGATCGGTGTTTTATCTTTCTGGGGCGGCTTCGCTCGCCGCTGGATTTCCGATGACGGCCTCATCGTCCTGCGTACCGTGCGCAATCTCGAAGCTGGAAACGGACCCGTATTCAATATGGGCGAGCGCGTGGAGGCCAATACTTCCACGCTATGGCAGTATCTCATCTTCCTCGTGCGCTGGGTCTCCCACGCAAACCTGGAAGGCATCGCCATTTACTTGGGCCTCTTCTTGGCGGTAGCGGCAATGGTTGTCGGCACGGGGGCGTCGGCAAGCATGCGCTCTGGCGCCGTCCTTCCGGCCGGCGCACTTGTGTATTTGGCCCTGCCACCGGCCCGGGACTTCTTTACTTCCGGGCTGGAATGGGGCCTGTGCATCTTCTACCTTGCGGTGCTGTGGTGGCTGCTGCTGCGGTGGTCGCGCCCGCGCCGTCACTCCGGGAGCAATAGCGACGCCTATTGGCTCGCCTTCTGGGCCGGACTGTCCTGGCTGGTGCGCCCAGAGCTCGCCCTGTACGGCGGCCTGGTGGGAATCGTGCTGCTCGTATCCCACCGCTGGTGGAAGATTCTTGCCGCCGCAGTGCCGCTGCCGTTGGCCTATGAGATTTTCCGCATGGGTTACTACGGCCTGCTGACCCCGCACACGGCCGTGGCCAAGTCCGCGGCGGGTTCCGAATGGAGCAAGGGCTTTAGCTACTTAGCTGATTTCGCCGGCCCGTACTGGCTCTTCCTGCCGCTTGTCGTGCTTGCCATTGCGGGTCTGTGGAAGGCGGACCTGCGCCCCACGGCTCTGCGATCCACCGCCACTGCCACGTATCTTTTTGTGGGCGCGGCGCTCATCCATACGCTTTACGTCTTGCGTGTGGGTGGAGACTTTATGCACGGCCGCATGCTGCTGCTACCACTTTTTGCGCTTCTGCTTCCGATTTTTGTCGTTAGCGTACGCATGTGGATCGTCTCCGTCCTCTGCGCGGTGTGGGCGCTGGTTATCGTTCTGCGCGGCCATCCGGTGGATCGCAGCATCTATGCGGATGAAATTTCCATCGTGGACGAGCGCGATTTCTGGACCTATGCCACCCAGCGCCAGGATCCTCCTATGCGGGCCGAAGAATTCCTTGGCGCCAAGTTTATGGAGGACTACCAGGAGGGAATCGACGAGCTAGAGGCCGGCGACGCGATGACCTTCCGCTATATCAAGGGCGAAGATAGGTTCTCGTGGACGGCCACGCCTGCAGACCCTTCGCGCACCGATCCGCCGACCGTTTACCTGCTCAATTTGGGCCTGTCTTCCATGAATGCGCCGCTGGATATTCGCGTGCTGGATAATATCGGCCTCAGCAACCCTTTGGCGGCGCGCCAGCCGCGCATCGAGGGCGGGCGCATTGGGCACGACAAGAGCTTGGATATGTCGTGGCAGGTGGCAGATTCCGCGGCCGATATCGACGAGATACCGGCGTGGATTGATAAGTACGAGGCAGCCAAGGCTCGCGCCGCGCTTGCCGACGCCGATTTTCAGAAACTCTTCGCCACATACAGGGAACCCCTAACTTGGGACCGTTTCTGGAAAAATATTAAATTCTCCCTGACCGACGGCCGGACCCTCACTTTTTCTGCTAATCCCTCTGACTACCTGCGTTAATCCCTTTAAATGCAGACTTTAGGGGGAACCTAAGTTACACTATTCTGTGACATTGTTATCGATCCGTGACGTTAACGGTATACAGGTTCCGGACGATAGAACTTAGTGACAATCACCGAGTAGTTTGAAGGAGAAAGATGACTGCATCCATCAAGGGTCGCGTCCTTTCAGTCATCATGGCAGTTGCCGTAGCTTTGGGCCTGGCCGTCGTGGCGGGTTCCCAGCCGGCAGAGGCAGCCAACCGCGACTGGCTGCGCCGTGACGCCACTGGTACGTGTGAGTGGGACAAGGTCGGCTGGTGGGTCCAGCGTTGCGACGTATGGTCCCAGGCTATGGGCCGCACCATCCCGGTGCAGGTTCAGCCGGCAAAGCGCGGCGGCAATGCTGCCCTCTACCTGCTGGATGGCCTGCGTGCCACCGAGCGCACAAACGCATGGGTAAATGACGTTAATGCTGCCAAGACCTACGAGCCGCACAACATCACCCTCGCTATGCCCGTCGGTGGTGCTGCTTCCTTCTACGCTGACTGGCAGGGGCCTGCTACCTACGACCTGGAAAATCCGGTCAACTACAAGTGGGAGACCTTCCTGACCAGCGAGCTTCCTGGCTACTTGGAGCGCAACTTCGGTGTTGCCCGCAACAATAACTCCATTGCTGGCCTGTCCATGGGCGCTGGTGCTGCTCTGACCCTCGCCGCAAAGCACCCGAACCAGTTCCGTCAGGCGCTGTCCTACTCCGGCTTCCTGACCACCACGGTCCCGGGCGCTCAGACCATGATGCGCTTTGCCATGCTGGATGCGGGCGGATTCAACATCAACGCTATGTACGGTTCCCTGTTTAACCCGAAGCGTTTCCAGAACGATCCGCTGCTGCTTATTCCGAAGTTGCGCAATACCAACCTGTATATCTCCGCCGCTTCCGGCGTTCCAGGTGCTGGCGATGGTCACTACCTGCCGGAGCACCAGGCCGCCGGTGCTGCACTCGAGTTCGGCTCCAATATCACCACCCGCGTGTGGGAGGGCGCCGCTCGCCTGCAAGGCCTGAACCCGACCGTGGACTACCCGGCCCAGGGCCTGCACAACTGGGAGCAGTTCGGCTACCAGCTCAACCGCTCTAAGCCACAGGTGCTTAACGTCATGAACGCTTGGTAATTCTTGCGGCCGAATCCCCTTTCTTAAGGAAAGGGGATTTTCTTTTGCGACGAGTGTCGAACAAAGATGCGTCTAACTATTGCGGGTGTCGCGGCGTTGCGTTAATCTAGGGGCGTTAGTTCGATTGGGTGTGCGAAATTTTTCAGAGGGGGAGCTTTCGTGACTACTGCTACCGCACCACCAAAACAGGCGTATTTTTCTACCAATGACATGGAGGACACCGTGTGTGTCATGGCCATGGTGCAAAGAATTCAATCATGGCAACTGTTCCAGGCAGTGCTGCCACAGTTAGAAGACGACGTTGATTGCACACTGGCCGTATTGTCCAAGAGGCTCGGTCTTTCGCGATGGCGGGTATCAAGTGCGATCCAAGCCCACTTTCGGATGCGCGAACTGCCGCTTACTACCGCGGTACAAACGGAACACTGGATTTTGGACCTTCCGCGACTCCAAGTCATTGACGTGGAATTGCGCCCCCTCGGCGAGGGCGAAGCGCAGATCCAACTGGTTGATGCGGCCTTGGCAGATTTCCTCACGCCCAAAGACCCAGGACAGCATGTGCCGACGGAACCGGAAATCCGAAATTTCCTGCGCGGATTCATTGATGGGCTGCTGAAGCCAGATTTGTCGGCGCAAATCGAGCGTGCAGTGTCGGTGTCCTATTCGGGTGGACAGGCCACGATCGTGTTGAAGACAGATAAGGCCACAGCGGCGGCGATCTCCAGGCATGTTGATAAAGCGGCAGCACAAGACGGGGTGGCAAAGGCGGAGGCACTGGAAAACCTGATCTTTAACCGCACTAGTACCAAAGTGGTAATTAACACCTATCGCACCGGCGAGGATCCTTCCCGCGTCTTTATTCCTAGCGCAGGATGGTGCGACCTGGGGGAGGACTTAGCACATGACTCTGCAGTGCGAACTCTAACCGCCAAGGACGTCGAAAAGTATGTTCCCTCAGAAGAAATACGTGCCTGGGCGCAGGGACGGGATGCGACCTGCCGGTGGCCCGGGTGTTCAATGCCAGCGCACTATTGTCAACTGGATCACCGAGTGGAGTACGGCGACAAAGGGCCTACCAGTGTGGGAAATCTGGTGAGCCTGTGCCAGCATCACCATAACGTGAAGACGGATGGTCGGGTGCGATACATCATGGACCCGTTTACCGGAGATATTGTCTGGATGTTTGAGGATGGTACTTACGAAGTGGACCGAGCGGCAGGTCCTCTCGCACCCCGGAATATTCATTGGAAGCTGACGTGGGAGCGATTCCTCAAGCTTAGGAGGGGATCATTGCAAGGCTTGTGAGTTGGGACTATACAGGGGCGCATGTTCGCTATTGAGAATCCAAACACAGGCAAGAGTGAAGACCAGTTTGAACGTATCGATGATTCGCAGCGCGATGACATCCTAGACCGCTCCACCGCGGCCTACGATGCATGGCGGACCACTCGCATCGAGGAGCGTGCTGCGGTTTTGTCCCGCGCGGCTGATCTTTATGAAGAGCGCATTGATGAGTTAGCCGATCATATCGGCCGCGAGATGGGCAAGCTGACCCGTTGGGCCAAGGCCGAGGTACAGATTGTTGCCGATATTTACCGCTATTACTCCGAGCACGCGCACGAGCTGCTTGCCGACGAGTACCTGCCGGCGCAGAATGCCGACAAGACCGTAGTGCGCAAGGAGCCGATCGGTCCACTGCTGGGCATCATGCCGTGGAACTTCCCGTACTACCAGGTAGCCCGCTTCGCGGCGCCTAACCTGCTGTTGGGTAACACCATTGTGCTCAAGCACGCTTCTATTTGCCCGCTGTCTTCCCAGGCATGCCAGGACATCCTGGAAGAGGCTGGTCTGCCGAAGGACGCGTACATCAACATCTACGCTTCCGGTTCCCAGATGGATGCCTTTGTAGCGGACAAGCGCATCAAGGGTGTTTCGCTGACCGGCTCGGAGGGCGCGGGTGCTGCCGTGGCCAAGACTGCTGGCGAAAATTACAAGAAGTCCGTGCTGGAGCTGGGCGGCAACGACCCGTTCCTGATTATTGATGATGAGAACTTGGAGTGGGTACTGGATCAGTACAGCCTGATCCGCATGTACAACACCGGCCAGGCCTGCAACGCGCCAAAACGCCTCATTGTTCTGGAGGACTTCTACGACCGCACCGTGGAGTACCTGGAGAAGAAGATTGGGGACATGAAGGTCGGCACTTATGACGACGAGAATGCCGACATTGGTCCGCTGTCCTCCATCGGTGCTCGCGATGAGATTGTGGAGCGCCTGGAAAAGGCCGCGGCCAATGGTGACGCCAAGATTCGCGTAGGCGGCAAGAAGATTGACCGCGAGGGCGCCTACATGGAGCCTGCACTGCTTACCGACGTCGACCCATCCACCGACGTAGGCTGCAACGAGATCTTCGGCCCTGTGGCTATTGTCTACAAGGCCAAGGATGTTGAAGAGGCTATCGAGATTGCCAATAACTCGGAGTATGGTCTGTCCAGCTCCGTGTGGGGTACCGACCTGGATGCCGCATTCGAGGTAGCAAACCAGCTCAACGATGGCATGACGTTTGTCAACGAGGCGTCGGTAACCGCAGCAGGCCTGCCATTCGGTGGCGTGAACCGCTCCGGCTACGGCCGGGAGCTGGCGCGCTGGGGCGTCGGCGAGTTTGTTAACGAGCACCTGTACCGCGTCAGCGGACAGGATAACCCGGGTAACTCCCCGGCAATGTAGCGGCGTGTCAGTCTAGCGTAAGTCTCAAGTTCAACTTAAACTTGAGCACACGATAGACAGCTCACGCCGCAGGCATCGGTCCGGGGGAGGGGAACCCTCGGAAAGGTACCGCGGCAAATCTTCAAGGACGTTTACCTATGCGCAAAAGCACTTCCCCGAGCAAAGCTCGCAAGGGCCTTGCAGTGGCCGCAGTACCTACCGCTATTGCCGTGGGTTTGGCTCTGCTGCCAAACGCCACCGCACAATCTTCCGTAGGCGATCTCTCTTCCGCCATCGGCGGCGATTCCAGCCTGTCCGATCACTTCGCACCGAAGGATCCGCCCGCCCGCACTCCGTTGAACACCGAATACCCGGATGTTAAGGGTCTGCCGGAGGGCGTGAAGATCAACCGTGTGGAGTACCTGACCAACCGCCACCTGATGGTCTACATCAAGTCCGCGGCTATGCCGGACAAAGAGCAGAAGGTACAAATCCAGCTTGCTCGTGACTGGTACTCCCACCCGGAAAAGAAGTTCCCAGAGGTATGGGCGCTCGACGGCCTACGTGCGCGTGACGATGAGTCCGGCTGGACCATCGAGACCAATATTTTGAACCAGTACGCTGACCGTAACGTCAACCTAGTTATGCCGGTAGGCGGCGAATCTTCCTTCTACTCGGACTGGGAGCAGGCAGACCGCGGTAAGCGCTACATGTGGGAGACCTTCCTGACCAAGGAATTGATCCCTATTTTGGACAATGAGTACCGCTCGAACCACAAGCGTGCGGTCACCGGCCTGTCCATGGGCGGCACCGCCGCGATGAACTTGGCTGAGCGCAACCCACACCTGTTTAACTTCGTGGGTTCCTTCTCCGGTTACCTGGACACCACTACGCGCGGCATGCCGGAAGCCATTATGGCTGCGCAGCGCGATGCCGGCGGTTATGATTCCCGCAAGATGTGGGGCGAGCCAGGTTCTCAAAACTGGATCGACCACGATCCGAAGCTGGGCATTGAAAACCTGAAGGACATGAAGGTCTATGTCTCTGCAGGTTCGGGCAAGGATGACTTTGGTAACGCCAACTCCGTGGCCAAGGGTCAAGCAAACCTCGCCGGCATGGGCTTGGAGGTCATTTCCCGCATGTCCACCCAAACCTATGTGGACTACGCAAAGCGCGCCAAGATTAACCCTGTGATTAAGTTCCGCCCATCCGGCGTGCACAGCTGGGAATACTGGCAGTTTGAGATGCAGCAGGCATGGCCCTACATCGCAGATGCCCTCGAGATGGACACGGCTGATCGCGGTGCGGACTGTGAGGTTATCGGTGCCATCGCCAAGGAAACCAAGAGCGGCGTCATTGGCTCTTGCTTGAATAACGAGTACGACGTCGCCAAGAAGGGCAAGGCCCAGGACTTCGAGTCTGGTACCGCTTACTGGTCCCCGGATACCGGTGCGCACGCCCTCTTCGGCCGCATTGGTGCCCGCTACGCCGAGATCGGCGGACCTACCTCCTGGCTGGGCTTCCCTAAGACTGGCGAGTCTAAGACCCCGGACGGCAAGGGCCGCTTCGTGCACTTCGAGCACGGCTCCATCTACTGGTCCCCGGAGACCGGCGCGTGGGAGATTACCGGTGATATGTTCCAGGCTTGGGGCAAGAACGGCTACGAAAAGGGCGACCTGAAGTACCCGACCGGCTCGGTTAAGAAGGTCGGCGAGGGCTACATGCAGGAATTCCAGGATGGCATCCTGACCCGTAATCCGGATGGCTCCAACCAGGTAGTCCACGGTGCTATCGGCGCCAAGTACAAGGACATGGGCGGCGCTGAATCTGCGCTCGGCTTCCCGACGTCCGGTGAGAACGCCGTCAACGGCGGCTTCTTCCAGACCTTTGAGAAGGGCAGCATCTACTGGTCCCCGAAGACTGGTGCGCACTACATCTTGAAGAGCAAGATCATGGACCGCTGGGGCCAGGCTGGCTGGGAGCAGGGCGAGTTCGGCTGGCCTACTTCTGACTATTCCGAGATTGCCGCTGGCGGCCTGAGCCAGGAATTCCAGCACGGCAAGATCAGCGAGGTCCTCGGCCAGGTTCGGACCGAGAAGAAGTAGCTATGCGCAAGCTAGTAGTTGTGGGCGCGGCGCTGTGCTTGGGTCTTGCGGGCTGCGATTCCGCCACGGTGGATAGCGAACCGCCGCAAGAGACCGAGGTCGCGCCCCTCGAGCGGGAGTCCGAGGCCCCTTCCTCTTCTTCGGAGAGTGCCACCTCTAAGTCGCAAGAAGACCGCGGTGCGCGCGAGATCTCTGAAATCCCGTCCGCTGAGGTGCCGGAACAGGACGCCAAGTACTTGGACAAGCTCAAGGACGCCGGCGTTAACGTCGATGGCGTAGAGGATCAGCTTCTCGGAGCTGGCAAAGCGGCCTGCGACGAGAATGAGGTCACCATTTCTGCGGTTGCCGGCCAGCTCATCGAGCAGCAGCGCACCACGCAGAGTTTTGAGGAGCTTTCCCAGCTCATCAAAGATTCCGCACGTTCAGGGATTTGCTAGGTTTACCTGGTACAACTAATCCATGCGAAAAACTATTACCGTTGTCGCGGCCCTCGTCGTTTTAGCTGTCATCGGCGTGGGCGCGTCGCGTTACTTCAACCAAGGCACTGATTCCCCGGCTCCGCATACCTCGGAGCAGGCTGCGCCGCCGCAACCGCAGCAGCCCGAGTGGTGCCCCCGTGTGGAGTTCATTTCTGCCCCGGGTACCTGGGAGTCCGCGGCTGACGATGACCCCATTAATCCTTCTGCGAACCCGCGCTCGTTCATGTTGTCTATTACGAAGCCGCTGCAGGAAGCCTACGGGGACGACGTGAAGGTCTGGACCCTTCCTTATACCGCGCAATTCAAAAATATTAATGCGCAACATGAGATGAGTTACGACGATTCCCGCAATGAGGGAACCGCCAAGATGAATGACGAGCTGCGTAGCGTTCACCAAAGCTGCCCAGCTACCAAGTTCATTGTGAGCGGCTTTTCTCAGGGTGCCGTGATTGCTGGCGACGTTGCCGATGAGATTGGTGGCGGCCAGGGCGTGGTCCCGGCGGAAAACATCGCAGGCGTGGCCCTTATCGCTGACGGCCGCCGCCAAAATGGCGTCGGGCAAAACCCAGGCCGCAAGGTGGGCGGCGTGGGTGCTGAAATTGCCCTTCAGCCGGTATCCGGATTGGTTCAGCCCATCGTGCCGGGGGCTTCCATGCGTGGTGCGCGCCAGAATGGGTTCGGTAGCCTCGCGGATCGCACTTTCCAGATTTGTGCGCCCAATGATTCGGTGTGTGATGCCCCGCCAAACGTGACTAATGCGCTAGAGCGCGCGCAGGGTTTGATTGCCGCGAATGGCGTGCATGCGCAGTACGCCTCTAATAGTGGCGTTATCGATGGCACGACTGCCAACCAGTGGGTAGTGGGCTGGGCCCGCCAGCTTATCGACGCCGCGTAACAACCATTCCCCCAACTCCGATAGTTTTATTACCGAAACCATTTACCTAAGGAGAATCGATGGATCTAAAAGCGCAGATGGGGCAGTTCTTAGCGCCCGAGTTCACCTTGGCCCAGTTGGCAGAGAAGCTCTTCCAAGCGGAGACCGAACCAGACCGCGTGGTGATGCGCCAGTGGATCTACGGTGAGGAAGAAACCTGCCGGGAGCTCACCCGCGCACAGGTCAATAACCGCATCAAGGTGGTGGCGGCGCGCCTGCAGCAGGTGGCAGAGCCTGGTACCCGCGTGGCTATCTTGGCTGGTAATTCACCAGAATACGTATTCGGCTTCTTGGGCGCTCTATATGCGGGCATGGTGCCGATTCCGCTATATGACCCCAACGAACCGGGGCACTCGGAACACCTCAAGGCCGTATTTGGTGACTGTGAACCGTCCATCGTGGTGACTAACCGCGTATCGGCGGCGGCAGTGCGCACGTACTTTTCCGCTCAACGCGAGCGCCCGCGCATCATTTCCCTCGACGCCCTTCCTGATTCTTTGGCTTCCTCCTGGACTCCTGTGGAGGGAACCGCAGAAGACACTGCCTTCCTGCAGTACACTTCCGGTTCCACCCGCACCCCGGCCGGCGTGGAGCTCACCAATCGCGCGATTATTACCAACGTGGCGCAGATCTTCCAGGCACTGCAGCTGCAGATGCCTGCCCGCATCGTTTCTTGGCTGCCGATGCACCACGATATGGGCATCATCCTTGCCGTATTCGTCACCATTTTGGGCCTCGACTTCGAGATGATGACCCCGCGCGATTTCATCCAGCACCCGGATCGCTGGGTCCGGCGCCTCACCGCGGGCAAGCAGGCCACCTATGCCGCCATCCCGAACTTTGCCTTGGAACTCGCCGCTCGCCATGCCAAGGATGCAGATTTCTCGCACGTGGGCGGCATCATTATCGGTTCCGAGCCGGTGACCGAATCGGCCGTGGACTCCTTCCTCGAAGCCTTCAGCGTGGACCGTTCCGTACTGCGCCCGTCCTATGGTCTGGCAGAAGCGGCGCTTATTGTGTCTACCCCGCAAACTGACAAGCGCCCGGTCATCTCGCACTTTAACCGCGCGGAGCTAGCCGCAGGTCGTGCCGTCATCGAGGAGAAATCCGATGACACCGTCGCTTACGCCTCCAATGGACAGTGCGTTCCGCACCAGCACCTCGCCATTGTGGATCCGGAAACGCGCGCCGAGGTAAAGGACGGCGTTATCGGAGAAATCTGGGTCCACGGTCCCAACATGGCCACCGGCTACCTCAACCGCCCAGAGGAAACCGCTGCGACCTTCCGCAATACCCTGGGTGAGCGTCAACAGGATGGCCTGCCGGAAGACGATTACTGGATGGCCACCGGAGACTTGGCGGCCATCGTGGATGGGGAACTGTATATCACCGGCCGCCTGAAGGATCTCATCGTCATTGCTGGACGCAACCATTATCCGCAGGATATTGAGGGCACGGTGCAAGCCGCTTCCACGCAGGTTCGCCCGGATTCCGTTGCTGCCTTCTCCGTGGAAGGCAATGACTCTGAGTCCCTCGTCCTGCTGGTGGAGCGAGCCGATGATGCGCAGCCGTCCGGCGATTCCGAGGCCACCGAGGCCATTCGCACCGCGGTCACTGCCCACCATGGCATCACTCCGGATGACATCGTGTGGAAGGCGCCTGGCGAAATCAACCGCACGTCCTCCGGCAAGATTGCGCGCCGCGTAGCCAAGAAGAATTATGTGGGATTCTGATATATCGCTAACAAAGTGACAAAATATAGCGATATACCCCTACGCCATTTAGTATTTTTCCGTAACGAAAGACCTTTTTATGACCATCGAGCAACTGCGAGCATGGCTGCGTGACTGGGTCGCCCAGGCCACCGGTGTTTCCGCCGAAGAGATCCTAGATTCCAAGCCTTTGGAAAATTATGGCCTCTCCTCGCGGGATGCTGTAGTGCTATCCGGCGAGCTGGAAAACCTTCTGGGCACCCGCCTCGATGCCACCGTGGCATATGAGTATCCCACCATCGAGCTGCTGGCGGACCGCCTGCTGAACGCACCGGCGGCGCTCCAGCCGGAAGAGTACGCCCCGCGGATCGCGCAGGGAT
This sequence comes from Corynebacterium sp. MSK150, assembly GCF_030229215.1. NCBI lineage: Bacteria > Bacillati > Actinomycetota > Actinomycetes > Mycobacteriales > Corynebacteriaceae > Corynebacterium > Corynebacterium sp. MSK150. The sequence continues at coordinate 67,463 of NZ_JASPHM010000008.1, read as the reverse complement.
CCGACGTTGCGGTCATTGGTCTTTCCGGCCGCTTCCCGGGCGCCAAGAACGCCCAAGAGTTCTGGTCTATGTTGGCGGAATCCCGCGCAGGCACCGGCCCGTTGCCAGTGGGCCGGTGGTCCGAGTACTCCGCCGATCCGGTCATGAGTGAGAAGATCGCTCAGCAGAATACCGATGGCGGTTACCTTGAAGACATCGCCTCCTTTGACGCGGAATTTTTTGGCCTGTCCCCACTTGAGGCCGCCAATATGGATCCCCAGCAGCGCATCCTATTGGAGCTGGTGTGGGAAGCGCTAGAAAACGCCGGTATTCCTGCCAATGAGCTGCGTGGCACGCAGACCGGTGTGTACATGGGCTCGACCAATAATGACTACGGCATGCTCATCGGCGCGGATTCCGCCGAGATGCACCCGTATGCGCTAACTGGCATTTCTTCTGCTGTGGTGGCCAACCGCATTTCCTATGCCTTGGATTTCCGCGGCCCTTCCATCAACGTGGATACGGCTTGCTCCTCCTCCCTCGTGGCGGTGAACCAGGCGATGAAGGATCTGCGCACGGGAAGCGCGGACGTGGCGCTGGCCGGCGGCGTGAATATTCTGGCCGCCCCGCATGCGTCCACGGCGTTCTCGGAGTTGGGCGTTACCTCTCCAACGAGCGCCATTCACGCCTTTTCGGATGACGCCGATGGCATCGTGCGTGCCGACGCCGCCGGCGTCCTCGTGCTCAAGCGCTTGGAGGACGCGGAAGCGGACGGCGACGATATCCTCGCCGTCATCAAGGGCTCGGCCGTCAACTCCGATGGCCACTCCAATGGCCTGACCGCCCCGAACCCGGAGGCACAGGAGGATGTGCTGCGCCGCGCCTATGCTGATGCGGGCGTAAATCCACAGGACGTGGACTATATCGAGGCCCACGGCACCGGCACCATTCTGGGCGATCCGATCGAGGCCTCCGCCCTAGGCCGCGTGCTCGGCGCGGGGCGTGGGGTCGATACTCCTATTTTGCTCGGCTCGGCCAAGACCAATATCGGTCACTCCGAATCCGCCGCGGGTGTGGTAGGCCTCATTAAGGTCATCCAGGCCATGCGCAATGACGTGATTCCGGCCAATATCAATTACTCGGCGCCGAACCGCTATATCGATTTCGAGGCCGAGCATCTCGAGGTAGTCGAGGATCCACGCGAGTGGCCCGAGTACTCCGGCCACAAGGTCGCTGGCGTATCCGGCTTTGGTTTCGGCGGCACCAATGCGCACGTTGTGCTCACCGATTACCGCGGCACCCCGGCCGAACGCGCGCCGCAGCTTTCCACTGAAACGGTCGCATTGCCGGTCTCTGGCCTCTTGCCTTCGCGCCGGGCGCGCGCTGCGGCCCTGTTGGCAGACTTCATTGAAGCGGAAAAGCCCGCGCTTGTCGACGTCGCCCGCACCGTCGCCCGCCGCAACCACTCCCGTTCCCGCGCCGTCGTGACGGCTAGCTCCACCGAGGAAGCGGTCAAGCGCCTGCGCCAGGTAGCTGAGGGCAAGGTTTCCGTTGGCATCGCCGCTGCGGATTCCCCGCAGGTCCCGGGCCCAGTATTTGTTTACTCCGGTTTCGGATCCCAGCACCGCAAGATGGCCAAGGACATGATTGCGCTCTCGCCGCAGTTCAAGGCCCGCTTGGAAGAGCTGGATGCCATCGTGGACTTTGAGTCCGGCTGGTCCATCCTGGATATCGTCAACGACGATGCCCAAACCTATGACACCGAGACCGCTCAGGTGGCCATCACCGCTATCCAGATTGCATTGACGGACTTGCTTGCTTCCTTTGGCGTTCGTCCGGCCGGCGTGATGGGCATGTCCATGGGCGAGATCGCAGCGGCCTATGCCGCAGGCGGCATCTCCGCAGAGGACGCCATGGTCATTGCCTGCCACCGTGCGCGGTTGATGGGTGAGGGTGAGGCGTCGCTAAGCGATGCCGAGCAAGGAGCCATGGCCGTCGTAGAGCTCTCGGCCGAGGACATTGCCGCGCTCGACGGCAATATCGAACCCGCCGTGTATACCGGACCCGGTATGACCACCGTGGGCGGCCCCCGCCAAGAGGTGCTGGACCTGGTGGAAAAGCTCGACGGCGAGGGCAAGTTCGCCCGTGCGCTCAATGTGAAGGCCGCCGGGCATACTTCGGCCGTGGACCCCATCCTGGGCGAGCTGCATGCAGCCATCGCCGGCATGGAAGCCAAGCCGCTGCACACCCCGCTGTTTTCCTCCGTAGATAAGGGCGAGGTTTATCGTCCTGGTACCACCGTGCACGATGAGGATTACTGGCTGCGCATGACCCGCCACTCGGTCTACCTGCAGGATGCCACCGAGGCGGCCTTCAACGCCGGCCACACCCAGCTGGTAGAAATCTCGCCGAACCCGGTAGCGCTGATGGGCCTCATGTCCACCGCCTTCGCCGTGGGCAAGGCCGATGCCCAGCTGCTGTATGCGTTGAAGCGCAAGGTGGAGCCCACCGAGTCCTTGCTGGATCTGCTCAGCAAGCTTTATGTTGCCGGCATGCCGGTAGATTTTGGCGCGGTCTTTGGCTCTGGTGCGCGCGTAGAGGCGCCCTATACCCAGTTCAACCGTCAGCGCTTCTGGACCAACGCGCGTCCGTCGGCCGGCGTATCCGGCCTGCCGGGCGCACGCGTCAACCTGCCAGAGGGAAAGGTGGCCTTCTCTACCAATGCGGACCAGGCACCTTCCGCGCTGGCCATCGTGGAGGCCGCGGCCGAGGCTGTCAAGCCTGGGGCGCGCATCATCGCTACCGAGGAGCATGCCGATCTGCCACCGCGCGGTGAGGTCACCACGGTGGTAAGCCAGTCCATCGGTGGCATGTCCGTGGCCGTCTACGCTGTCCGGGGTGCGCAGACCGAGCTTTTGGCGGAAGGCTTTGCCTCCGCCTTGGACTTGGGCGTGGCGCCCATCCCGGGCGTGGCCGATGTGCCTGAAAGCGAGCCTGCAGCAACCGCAGAAGTTGATGCCGTGCGCTGGGATCCCGCGGAGGAAACCGTGGAAGACCGTCTCGCGCTCATCGTGTCGGAATCCATGGGCTACGACGTCTCTGACCTACCGCGCGAGCTGCCGCTCATTGACTTGGGCCTGGATTCCCTGATGGGCATGCGCATTAAGAACCGCGTGGAAAATGACTTCCAGATTCCGCCGCTGCAGGTGCAGGCGCTTCGCGACGCCTCTTTGGCCGACGTCATTGCCATGGTGGAAGAGGCCGTAGCCGGCGGCAGTGTGGATACCAGCGACATTGCTTCTGCGGACACCCCTGCACCAGAAGAAGACGAACCCGGCCAGGGCGTCGGCGTTGCCCCGCGCGATGCCTCGGAGCGCATGGTCTTTGGCACCTGGGCCACCTTTACCGGTAAGGCAGCTGCGGGCGTTACCTCGGCGCTGCCTGAGGTAAGCGATGAGGTAGCGACCCAGATCGCCGAGCGCCTCACCGAGCGTGCCGGCATCGAGGTCACCGCCCAGCAGGTCCACGAGGCTGAGGCGCTAGAGACTTTGGCCGACCTCGTCCGGGAAGGATTGGAGACCGAGGTAGAAGGCAATATCCGCGTCCTGCGCGAGTCTGATGGTCCTGCCGTATTCATGTTCCACCCAGCTGGCGGCACCACTGTGGTCTACCAGCCACTGACGCGCCGCCTGCCTGAGGACGTCGCAGTCTACGGCGTAGAGCGCATTGAGGGCTCGCTGGAGGAGCGCGCCGAGGCTTATATCGAGGACATCCTGCACTACGCTCGCGGCCGCAAGGTCGTGCTCGGCGGATGGTCCTTCGGTGGCGCGCTGGCCTACGAGGTGGCCTATCAGCTGCATCAGCGCACCCAACGCGGTCAGGATTCGGCGGACGTGGCGTTCATCGCGCTACTGGATACCACCCAGCCGTCGAACCCAGCGCCGGATACCCCGGAAGAAACCCGTGCCCGGTGGGAGCGCTACGCGGCCTTTGCCAAAAAGACCTACGGCCTGGACTTCGAGCCGCCGTACGAGATGCTTGAGACCATGGGCGAAGATGCGCTCATGACCATGCTGGCGGAGTTCCTTGCTACTACCGACGCCTCCGAGCACGGCCTTGCCGCCGGCGTACTGGAGCACCAGCGCGCTTCCTTTGTGGATAACCAGATTCTGGCCAAGATCGACTTCCATCGCTGGGCCGATGTCACCGTGCCGGTTCTGCTTTTCCGTTCCGAGCGCATGCACGACGGTGCGATTGAGCTGGAGCCGCGCTACGCTGAGATTGACCCCGACGGCGGTTGGGGAGTTATCGTTAAGGATCTAGAAATTGTGCAGCTGCAAGGCGATCACCTTGCAGTGCCCGACGAGCCGGCCATCGGCATCGTGGGCAAGCATATGGACGAATGGATCGAGGAGAAGATACGTGGCGGCCAAGCAGACAACCGCTGAGAAACTCGCTGACCTGCGCGAGCGCCTGGATAAGGCGCAGGACCCAGGCAGTGAGCGCTCCCGCAAGCGCCGCGACGAGGCTGGGCGCACCACCCCTCGTCAACGCATCAATGAATTGCTAGATGAGGGTTCCTTCGTCGAAACCGGCTCCTTGGGCAAGACCCCGGGCGACCCTGACGCCATTTATTCTGATGGCGTAGTCACCGGCTATGGCCGCATCTCCGGCCGCCCAGTGTGTATCTACGCTCACGATAAGACCGTCTATGGCGGTTCTGTCGGCGTGACCTTTGGTAAGAAAGTCACCGAGGTCATGGACATGGCCATCAAGATTGGCTGCCCGGTTATCGGTATCCAGGATTCCGGCGGCGCCCGCATCCAGGATGCGGTGACTTCGTTGGCCATGTATTCCGAGATCGCCCGCCGCCAGCTCCCGCTGTCCGGCCGCAGCCCGCAGATTTCCATCATGATGGGCAAGTCCGCCGGTGGCGCCGTCTATGCTCCTGTGACCACGGACTTTGTCATTGCCGTGGATGAGGAAGCAGAAATGTATGTCACCGGCCCGAACGTCATCCGTGAGGTTACCGGTGAGGACATCACCTCCGCCGAGCTGGGCGGTGCTCGCCAGCAGGAGCTCAACGGTAATGTCTCGGCGGTCGTCCCTTCCGAGGACGACGCCTTTGATATGGTCCGCGATCTCCTCGATCACCTGCCGCTGACCTGCTTTGATGAGGCGCCGGAGTTCGCTGCGCCTGCCGACGCCGAAGTGGCCGAAGACGAAGAGCTCAACGCCTTCATGCCGGATGACACCAATGCTGGCTACGACATGATGGACTTGTTGACCCAATTGGGCGATGACGAGGATCTCATTGAGATTCAGGAGAACTTCGCGCCCAATATGATCACCGCTTTCGGTCGCATCGATGGCAAGACCGTTGGCTTTGTGGCCAATAACCCCATGCACCTTGCGGGCTGCATTGATGCCGACGCCGCCGATAAGGGCGCGCGCTTCATCCGCATCTGCGATGCCTACAATATTCCGCTGGTCTTTGTGGTGGATACCCCGGGCTACCTGCCGGGCGTGGAACAGGAAAAGGTGGGACTTATCCACCGCGGCGCCAAGTTCGCCTTCGCCGTGGTGGAAGCCACCGTGCCGAAGGTCTCGCTCATCGTGCGCAAAGCCTACGGCGGTGCCTATGCGGTGATGGGCTCGAAGAACCTGACCGGTGATATCAACCTGGCGTGGCCGACCGCGCAGATCGCCGTGATGGGCGCGGCCGCTGCCGTGGTGATGATCGCCGGTAAGCAGCTCGAGGCCGCCGAGACCCCTGAGCAGCGAGAGATGACCAAGAAGATGTTCATGGACTTCTACGATGAGACCATGACCGCTCCGTATGTTGCGGCCGAGCGCGGCTATCTAGATGCGATGATTCAGCCGAATCAGTCGCGCTTGGCGCTCCGTCAGGCACTGCGCCAACTGGCCACCAAGCAGGAAAGCGATCTGCCGAAGAAGCACACTATTGCGCCGATGTAATGCCTTGTGCTTGGATAGCATATAAAGAGCTAATCCTAGTGAAGGAGTTATCTATGATTCTGTCTAGCGCTGTGGATATCGTCAGCGAACTTATCGGTTTCATCGTTGATATTCTCAATCAGGCAGGCGTACCGGTAATCTCCAAGTAAGTGGAGAAAAAATAAGGAGGGTTTAACCCTCCTTATTTTTATTTGCGGGCGAAAAGCCGCCAGCCAAAGAAAAATAGTGCGGACATCACCGTCGCTACGATGAGGAATCTCCAATTGGGTAGGCGGTCATTGACGAGCATCCACAGGGCCATGCCGCCCACGACGGTGCTCAGCCAGACGATGCCGCCTTCCTTCCACTTGCCTTGCGCTTTGGTAGCCAGGATGATGACCCAGCCGATAAGCGCGCCTACGGCCCAGGGCCAAAAGGCATCTATCCAGGTGGAAAAGCTCAAACCGCCGTGGGCGAGACGGGCAGCCACGGCGAAGAGCATCAGGGCGATGATATCGATAATGGGGGCGATTCTCATGCGTTTTCCTTTCGGTTCAAGGCGGCGTAGGTAACGCCCTTGCGGGCATAGTGCCAGAAGTAGATTAGCCAGCCAATGATGGTGATCAAGGCAAAGGAGATAAGGCGGTAGATGATGGCCGCGCCGGTAGCGTCCACCGCGGTCATACCCGTGGCCACAAGAGTGGCGATGATCGCGGCTTCCACCGTACCGAGGCCGGCCGGCGTGACCTGAGCGGAACCGGCCAGCTTAGCGGTGAGATAGGCCAGCGCCACGCCGGCCATCGTCGTGGTGTCCTCGCCAGCGTGCAGGGCGGGCAGGTGGCCGGTAACGGCCCACACGCAGCCCCATAGCGAGACCATGTCGATCAGGCGGTTGGCCAAAGAGTAGAAGGACACCCAACCGAATTGGCGGCGGGTAAGGTGAACTTCCTCCAGATTCTTGACCTGGTCCAAGAGGGCTTCGCGCTTGGAGCCCTTAATGAGCTTTTGGCGGTTGAGCCAGCGCATGATGGTATCCGGATGATTGGTCAGCCAGAAGAGGCCGCCAGAAAGCGCCAGCATGAGCACCAAGGTGCCGATGAGGGACCAGAGCGCCATATCCGCGTTCAGAAAGAGCACGCCGCCCAAGCCAATGAGCACGAGCCACATCGTGGAAATTGCAGAGGACAGCACGAAGAACCAGCCACACAGCATGACGGACGCGCCCCATGTGCGCTGCACATAGAAGGTGAGGATGGCGGAAAAGGCTGGGCCGGCCGGAAGAGTGGTGGACCAGGCATTAGCGGCCAACGTCAGTGCTGCGGTTTCTGCGGCCGGCACCTTGACGCCGCCGGCGCGAATGAGCAAGCGCATGACCTCGCCCATGGCGAGCACCGCCATGATGGATGCGAGGATCACCAGTGCTATCGCGGCCGGGTTGGAATGAGACAGCCGCGAGAAGCCTTCGCGCAGGAAGTCCAGCTCATCGCGGAAGACATAAACCAAGACCAGCAGGACGATGAGCGAGGCGATGAGGCGCAGCCAATTCTTCACTTACTTACCCCCTTCGAGGCGTTGTTTGAGTTCAGTGAAGGGAACAGTCTTGCCGCGGTGCGTCGCACCGCCAGTCAAAGTGGTGGTGGCGTGGCGCAGCCAGCTAGGGGCCCACCAGTTATCCTCGCGCAGCAAGTGCATGACGGCCGGAACGAGGAGCATGCGGACAATGGTGGCGTCGATAAGCAGGGCAAAAATCATGCCGTAGGCAATGTATTTCATCATCACGATATCGGAGAATCCGAAAGCGCCGGAGACCACGATCATGATGAGCGCCGCTGCGGTAATAATGCCGCCGGTATGCGCGGTGCCGGCCGCAATAGACTCGTCGGTGGAAGCACCGCGTCGGCGGGCCTCCACCATGCGGGAGACCAAAAAGACCTCGTAATCGGTGGACAGGCCGTAGACAATGGCGATGATGAGCACCAAAATCGGGCTCATGAGCGGGCCGGGCGTGAAGTTGAGGAAGTCCGAGCCCAAGCCGGCAACAAACATCAGCGTCAAGATGCCCAGCGTTGCGCCCAAGGTCAGCAGTGTCATCACAATGGCCTTGATCGGCAGTACAAAGGAGCCGAAGACTAGGGCCATGAGCAGGAATGTAGCCAGCACCACGTAGAGCGCCATCCACGGCAGCGTGTGGAAGAGTGCATCGAGGGACTCCACCTCCATGGCGGGAGTACCGCCCACGTAGAGGTTCACGCCCTCAGGGGCCTTGACCTTCTCCAGCTCGTGCACGATCTTCGCGTAATCATCGCGGTCTTCAATGCCGGCGGAAAGGACGGTGGTGCCATCCTTCGTGGCGGTCGTCGGCGCCATGGGCTCGGTGAGGCCGTCGAGGCCGCGGACCTGCATGACGACGTCGACAAGCTGCTGGTTCGAGGCATTTTCCACCACGAGCTTGACCGGCTCCGTGCGGAAGGCTGGGAACTCCTCGTTGAATTTATCCTGTGCCACGCGGGTGTCCTGGTCGGGCGGCAGGTAGGACTCGTTGATGCCACCGAAGGTGATGCTCATGACGGGCAGGGTAAGCGCGATGAGCAGGCCGCATACGGCGATGGTCAGCCCGCGGGCATGGCGCATGGCCCAGCGTGGAAGCTTATACCACCAGGTGTCCTGAATAGTGCGAGCCGTCCGCGAGGTACGGCGCACGGACCAGGTATCGATCTTGGGGCCGAGCATGCCAAAAATGGACGGCAGCACGGTGACGGAAAGGAGCGCGGCCAAGCCGACTGCAGAAATGGACCCATAGGCCACGGATTTCAGGAAGGCTTGGGGGAAGAGGAAGAGGCCGGAAAGCGCAACGGCGACCATGGCTGCGGAGAAAACCACAGTTTGGCCGGCTGTTGCGGTGGTGGTGGCCACGGCCTCCTCGGTGGAGCGGCCCTTATCCAGCTCCTCGCGGAAGCGCGAGACCATAAAGAGTCCATAATCGATGGCTAGGCCAAGCCCTAGCAGTGTGACGACGGCCTGGGCAAAGACATTGACCTGCGAGAAACCGGCCAGGATGGACAGGATGCCCAAAGAGCCCAAGATGGAGAGCCCACCGACCACCAGCGGCATGCAGGCCGCGACGACGGAGCCAAAGACCACCAGCAGGAGAATACCTACCAGTGGCAGGGCGGCCTTTTCGGCGCGGGAAATATCGTGGGACATTCCCTCATCAAGAGCATCAGCAACCGCGGTGGCGCCCGCAATCTCCACCGGTGCGGTGGTATCCGTAAGAGCGCCCTCGATGGCGCGGAAATCCTTCAGCGTCTGCTCATCATCGCCTTTCAGGCCGATAGCGGCGAAAGCCAGCGAGTGATCAGCATTGACCAGGTTCGGGTTCTTCGTGTCGAAGTAACTGGTCACCGAGTCAATCTGGTCCGGGTACTCCGATTTCAACTGCGCCAAGTGCTGCTTGGCGGCGTCGAAGTTCTCATCGGGGGAATGGAAGAGCAAGATGACATCGCCGGAGTTATCGCGGCCGAATGCTTCCTGCTCGATCTGGGCCGCGCTTGTCGACGCCGCATTGGGATCCTCCCAGCCCTCCTGGCTCATGCGGTCTTCGAGCTGCAAGCCAAAGCCGATGAAGAGCGCAAGGATTGCGGCGACGATGATGGCGGGGATGAGCCGGCGGTGCGCATAGGAAAAGCGTCCCCATTTTTCAAACATTGGGGCAGCCTCCTAGCGGTTATTAAGCAGCGCAGCCAGGGGACGGAATGGCTGCAGCCATGCACCACCCTCAGGCAGATTATCCAGGTTCACGCGCGGTAGCGGCTCGCGGAATACACCCTCGATATCTTCCAGGTCCACAAAATTGATATCTGCGTGGCCTACGGCCCACGCGGCATGCTCATGGAAACCGAGGACCGTCACTGGAAGGCCTTCCGCGATGAGCTTTTCCAAAGGCTCCTGGAAATTCTGGCCATCGGCGGAGGCAACAATCACGCCAGCTAGATCCTCACGGAGGCTTTCGATGTGGTCGAGCATATCCGGATCTACGTCGTCGTCTTCGTGGATCTTGGGCTTGGCAAAAACGCCGAAGCCCACGTTGCGGATGGCTTCAACCCATGGGCGGATGACATCGGCGCCGCCCGGGGTGACATTAGTAAAGACATCGGCGCGTGGCTCCGCATCAACGTCCTGGGCAAGGTGTACCAGCCAGCGGCCGATGGCGTCGAAGCGCGGGCGGTGTGCGGCGGTGGGGCGGCCACCGAGCAGAGAGCCTAAGCCCATGTCCATATTGGGCGCATCCCAGACAAGTAGGTAGGTGCTCATTTATTTCTTCTCCCAGAGATACTCCGTGATGACGTGTTCTTTATCTAGGCCCTTGCCCTCAAACTTGGTGATGACCTGACGGTCCACCAACTGCGGGCACTCTGGCCACGGCCAACCCTTGTAATCCAGGCTCGGCTCTACGTCCACAAGCTCATCGATCCACTCGGCGTATCCGGCGTGGTCGGTAGCAACGTGCAGCACGCCGCCCTTCTTCAGGCGGGAAGCAAAAAGATTGAGTGTTCCCGACTGGATGATTCGGCGCTTATGGTGGCGGGCCTTTGGCCAGGGATCCGGGAAGAAGACGCGGATGCCATCAAGGGATTCCGGAGCAAACATGCGCACCATGACCTCGATGCCATCGCCGCGAATCATGCGGATATTGTCGATGCCTTCGCGCTCGATCTGGCCCAGTAGCTTGGCCAAGCCCGGCTTGTAGAGTTCGACGGCGATGATATTGGTATCGGCTTCCTTCGGCGCCATGGCGGCGGTAGAGGTACCCGTGCCGGATCCGATTTCCACGATGGTCTTGGCGCCGCTGCGGCCAAACCAGGCGTCGAGGTCAATGACCTCGTCTTCCAGTGTGCGGCCTAGTTCTGGCCAGCGCTTTTCAAAAAGCTCATGCTGATTTTCGGTCAGCGTGCCGCGGCGGAAGGTGACGTTGCCTAGGCGTGGGTAGTCGAGCTCGTTGTTGAATACGGCATTGAAGTCGGTCTGTGGCGGGCGACCTGGAGGCATTTCTCCAGCGCGGGTGTTTTGAGAGTTATCTGTGTTATTCATTGCGGCCTATTTTTCCCTGCTTAGCCCTGCCAAGCAATACGCCGCGCCGTGGGTCACGTGTGGCGAGGTCAATCCGGGTATAACCAGTGGTCCCGGTTGGGGGTGGAAGATGATCGTTTTGATTGCCGCTGGGGAGGGTAATAGACCCCCAGACAGGGGGATGGGAAAAGGCGATTTTTAACACAGTATCTGTGGTTGCGCTTGGTGAAGTTCTGGTAAACGCGGTGGATATAACCGGTGTGACAAAATCTGCGCAAATTATTCGGACAAGCACGTTAATCTTGAGGTGAAAGGCACAGTTGGGGATTTATTTCCCCAATTTTCATACCCACCCTCAGGAGAATTACTAATGACCGCCACTATCCCAGGGCTCGTCGGAGAGCTGCCGACTAAAAACGAAAAGCTTATCGGCTGGATCAGCGAGAACGTTGAGCTCTTCCAGCCGGACCAGGTGGTCTTTGTAGACGGCTCCCAGGACGAGGCTGACCGTTTGGCCGCAGAGCTGGTGGAAAAGGGCACGCTTATCAAGCTGAATGAGGAAAAGCGCCCTAATTCCTACCTGGCTCGCTCCAACCCTTCCGACGTTGCCCGTGTGGAATCCCGCACCTTCATCTGCACCGAGCACGAAGATGGCGCTGGTCCTACTAATAACTGGGCACCGCCTGCTGCGATGAAGGAGGAGATGACGGAAGCATTCCGTGGTTCCATGAAGGGCCGCACCATGTACGTGGTTCCCTTCTGCATGGGTCCGATTAGCGATCCGGAACCGAAGTTGGGCGTGCAGTTGACTGACTCCGCCTATGTGGTGCTCTCCATGCGCATCATGACCCGTATGGGTGCGGAAGCCTTGGACAAGATTGGTACCGACGGCGATTTCGTCCACGCCCTGCACTCCGTGGGTGCCCCACTAGAGCCGGGCCAGGAAGATGTTGCGTGGCCGTGCAATGACACCAAGTACATCACCCAGTTCCCTGAAACCAAGGAAATCTGGTCCTACGGCTCCGGATACGGCGGCAACGCCATCCTGGCGAAGAAGTGCTACGCGCTGCGCATCGCTTCTGTCATGGCCAAGGAAGAAGGCTGGATGGCTGAGCACATGCTCATCCTGAAGCTCACCAATCCAGAAGGTAAGAAGTACCACGTTGCAGCCGCCTTCCCCTCGGCGTGCGGCAAGACCAACTTGGCCATGATTACCCCGACCATTCCGGGCTGGAAGGCTGAGGTCGTCGGTGACGATATTGCCTGGCTGCACCTGCGCGAGGACGGCCTTTACGCAGTTAACCCGGAAAACGGTTTCTTCGGCGTGGCCCCTGGTACCAACTACGGTTCCAACCCGATTGCCATGCAGACCATGGAGCCGGGCAACACCATCTTCACCAACGTTGCGCTTACCGACGACGGCGATGTCTGGTGGGAGGAGATGTCCAAGGAGGCGCCAGAGCACCTCATCGACTGGACCGGCGAAGACTGGACTCCGGAATCTTCTACAAAGGCAGCGCACCCGAATTCTCGTTACTGCGTTCCGATTTCTCAGTGCCCGAGCGCCGCTCCGGAGTACGACGACTGGCAGGGCGTGAAGATCGACGCCATCCTCTTCGGTGGCCGCCGCAAGACCACCGTTCCGCTGGTAACCCAGGCCTTCGACTGGAACCACGGCACCATGATCGGTGCCCTGCTGGCTTCCGGCCAGACCGCTGCAGCAGAGGGCAGCGTCGGCACCCTGCGCCACGATCCGATGGCTATGCTGCCGTTCATTGGCTACAACGCTGGTGACTACTTGCAGCACTGGATCGATATGGGTGAAAAGGGTGGCGACCGCATGCCGTCTATCTTCCTGGTTAACTGGTTCCGCCGTGGCGACGACGGCCGCTTCCTGTGGCCGGGCTTCGGCGAGAACTCCCGCGTGCTCAAGTGGATCATTGACCGCATTGAGGGCAACGTTGAGGCTGAGGAAACCGTCGTGGGCCACACCGCCCGCGCCGAGGATATCGACCTCGAGGGCATCGACTTCGATATCGAGGACGTTCGCGCCGCTCTTGCCGTCAACCCGAAGGACTGGGAAGGCGATATGCAGGATAACGCCAGCTACCTCAACTTCCTGGGCTCCCGCGTCCCGTCCGAGGTGTGGGACCAGTTCCACGCCCTGAAGGAGCGCGTAGAAAACGCCTCTTAAGAACCAGGCTTAACTAGCCCCCAGCGACGTCAGCGTTGTTGGGGGCTACATTTGTAACACCAACGTCAGGTTAGACACCGCAAACTCCCGCACCCCTGGTACACGGGTGAGCCACCAAGCCCAGCTGGGATGGTAGCGGGGGAAGGCGAGTTTGAGCGCGCCGGTGCTCTTAGCCCAGGCAAGGCCGGCGGAGCAGGGGACGTCGAAAAGCGAGGTGCCAAAGACATTCTTGGGCGGATGGCCGTGGCGGCGGGTATAGCGGTCGCGGGCAAACTCGCCGCTAATGTAGTGCTCCCACAGGCCGGTCTCGTGGCCGCCAAAGGGGCCAAGCCACACCGTGTAGCTCAGGATGGTGAGGCCACCGGGGCGGGTTACGCGCAGCATCTCCTCGCCCATATCCCAGGGATTGGGGATGTGCTCAGCCACGTTAGAGGAATAGACCACGTCAAAGGAATTATCGGCAAAGGGCAGGTTGGTGCCATCGCCGCGCACGGAATTGCTCAAGTGGATACCGGCCGCCGACATTTCGCCCGCATCCGGCTCCAATCCCACGTAGCGGGCGCCGCGCCGGGCAAAGGCGTCCGCAAAATAGCCTGGGCCGCCGCCGACATCGAGCACCCGTGCCCCAGAAAGCTGCACGCCCAGGTCGCGGCCGAGGTTCTCCACCAGCGCGGCCGTATCCTCCGCGAGCCCGCCGTAAAAAATCTCCGGGTGCGTCTGCTCAAAGCGGAAGGAACGCAGCAGCTGAATGGAGCGGCGGAGCGTGGCCATCTCACGGGTATGTCTCATAACCCACTAGGCTAATACCTCACGATGAAGATTCTTTTACTATGCTGGCGCGATTCCACCCACCCGCAAGGCGGTGGCTCGGAGCGCTATTTGGAGCGCGTGGGCGAGTACCTGGCAGCCCAGGGCCACGAGGTGGTCTTTCGCACCTCCAAGCACATGAATGCCGCGCGCCGGGAGGTGCGCGACGGCGTGCGCTATAGTCGCGGCGGCGCCAAATTTGGCGTGTATCCGCGTGGTTGGGCGGCGATGCTGGCCGGCCGCCTGGGGCTGGGGGACCTGCGCGGAGTGGATGCGGTGATTGATACACAAAATGGCATCCCCTTCTTCGCTCGCCTGGTGTCTGGAGCACCGACGGTGCTGCTTACTCACCATTGCCACCGCGAACAGTGGCCGGTGGCAGGTCCACTCCTCGGCCGGCTCGGTTGGTTCCTCGAGTCCCGGGTGGCCCCGCGCGTGTATCGCGGCGCTCCCTATGTCACCGTGTCTGAGGCCTCCCGTGAGGATTTAGAGGCGCTGGGCATTAAGGGCGCGCACATCATCGCCAATGGCCTGGACCCGGTTCCGGACCATGTTCCTTCCCTGGAACGAGAGGCCGAGGTGCACCTGGTCACGCTCTCGCGCCTAGTGCCACATAAGCAGATCGAGCATGCCATGGATACGGTGGCGCAGACCCCGGGCGCGGTCCTGGACGTCATCGGCTCCGGCTGGTGGGAGGCTAACCTGCGCGCCTATGCCGAGGAGCATGGGGTAAGCGATCGCGTGCGCTTCCGCGGCCAGGTGACCGAGGACTATAAGCACGCTTTGCTGGCCCGTGCCGATGCCCTGCTGATGCCCTCGCGCAAAGAGGGGTGGGGTTTGGCAGTAATGGAGGCGGCCCAACATGGAGTCCCCACTGTAGGTTATACATTTGGCCTGCGTGACAGCGTTATTAACGGCAAGACCGGCATCCTGGTAGAGCGCGAAGAGGACTTCGTGGCGGCCACCAAGCAGCTGCTTGCCGACGCCCCACTGCGCCGCACCCTCGGCTCCAACGCGCGGGATTTTGCCGCTAGCTTCTCGTGGGAGAAGACCGGCGAGCAGTTCGCGGAATTGCTGCAAGGGCTAGTAGCGGACACGCCATCCACAAAGCGGTAAGCGCCCACGGAACCTGCGGCCGCGGCGCGTTCGTTTCCGCGGCTATGGCACCGTCCACCACGACTACGCCAATGCCGATCTCGGCCAACCGGTCCATATCGTGCTCTTCCCACGCGCGCAGTGCCGCGCGGTACTGCGGCGAGGCTTGGTCCACCACGGTCCCGTCCACGCTCAATTCTCCCGATTCCACCATGGCTACCGCCTTGGAATAGGGGTCGACGGCCACGCCGCCGGGAACCTCCACGAGGTTGGCGCGGTCTGGGAAGAAGGCCACTCGGCCGTCAATCGCGCGCACCAACTGCTCATCTATCCCCGTATCCCGCGGCGCGAACACTGCGAGGCGTCCCGGAACGGGCAGCAGCTGCACGGTCGCAGCCACGGTTGCCAGTGCCGCTGGCAGATTCGGCAGCGCCCCCAGCGAGGCCACATAGAGCGGCAACGCCAACATGGTCAGTTTCCCGCTATCGCGCAGCAGCGCCGCCCCCGGTACGTGATCGATGGACCACACCAGCGCGCCGGGAACCAGCCAGAAGAACATCGCCCCGCCAAGCCCCATCGCCGCGAGGACGCTTAACCGCGCGGGAACCCGCCACGCCCCGAGCAAGGCGATGACTGCCACGATGACACCGCACACAGCGAACCCGATGGCCGCTTCCGCATTCCATATGCCGCCGAGTCGCAGCAGCGCGCCCGCGGTGCCGACGTAGTCTTCCGCCCGCGGGCCAAACGCGGCCACCGCCGCTGCGGTATCGCCGGGTGCGGCGGGATTGAACATGCCCGGAATGGCCCACGGCAAACACAAGATCACGCCGCCGAGGGCTACCCGCTTGCGGCAGGTCACCGCCGCGGTCACCACGGCAAAGAGACCACCCGTAGGGGTAAGCGATGCTCCCCACATAGCTAGCCACGCCACCCAGCTGCGTTGTTTTCCTGCCCACGCGATGACCGGCAGCAGCCACGCAGCCACCGCAAGCGACCACTGGCCCTGCAAGAGACGCTCGATGACGAAGGGATTGGCCACCGCCACCGCCATCGCGCTCACCGCGGCGACTGTAGAGCGTGCCCAGCGCGCCGCGGTGAGCGCGGAGGACGCGGCGGCGGCAAAAATGAGCACCCGTGCCGCCCACGCGCCGCCTACGAGAGCAAGGAAACCGTCTTGCGGTGCGTTGCGGGCAGGCAGACTGCCGCCGCCAAAGGCAGAAGGGGAAAGCGCCGGATGGTCAAGCAATGCCATATCGCGCCACAAGAACTCGCCGGGCAAAGCAAAGGGCCAGCACACCGCGGCCACGAGGAGGACGCCCCATGCGAGGAGTAAAAGACGCCTAGCCTTCACGATGGCGGCGCATGTACATATAGGCAGCACAGAGCAATAGACCAACGCCGATAGCCTTGCCGGCCCAGCCGACCACCATCAAGGCGCGAATGGTGCGAATGACCGGACGCACCTCATTCAGGCGCTCCGCCCGGGTCTCATCGGACCAGCGCAAATCGGCGGCAAAGATGGAACGGTCCTCTGTATCATCATTCGCCACCATGGTGCCGGCCTGCTTTTCGTCCGCGGCGAAGAAGATTTTGATGTTCTCGCGCAGGTCCACCATGGTGCCGGTGGTGGGCTCGACGGAGATATCGCGGCCGATGGTGTAGAAGGGCTCCACCGTGACCCGGTCAGTGGCATCTAGGCCGAGGAGTTCGCGCGACTCGGCGTCGTAGAACCGCTTCGCCGGCCCGGAGATGCGGAAATCCTTGGCCGCTAGTTGCTTATCGCCGGTGCCGGTATCGACCTCGGCGGTAATGCTTTTGCGCATATCAGCCAAGGAAATGGGCTGGATATCGTGGTGGAAAGAATAGGTAGGGATACCGTCGAGCCTTTCCATCGTGGTGAAGTCCACCGCCGTGGAGGATTGCGTCGCTAGATCGAAAAACGGATAGGAGCGCTGCTCGGTACCGGAGGGAAAGAAGTAGTTGATTCCATCGCGCTCGAAGTCGGTACGGGCCATGCCGGTATCCAGCGCCGGTAGGACAAAGTCCCATTTATCCTTTGGCGCAGCGACTGGGTAGGTGGACTCGCGGTTCAACACGGAATGCTCCGTGATTTGGGCAAGGGGAGTATTGCCGGCGAGCAGGCGAGAGAGCGAATCGGAGTTAGCGAGCGCATCATCTTCTGCCACCTCAGAGGTGGTGGTATTGCGCTCGATAGTGAGCAGGTCGTGGTGCAGATAGCACCACATGGGTGCCTGCTTTTCTTGGCACTGCGGGTCCTTGCTATCGCCAGAGGCTTTGGCCCCGGCGATGAACTCGGGCGCTTCCATCCACACCCCGGCCGACGGCGCGGTGACGGTGTTGATGTTTTGGTCGAAGGCCAGCGGCCGAGTCTGATTGTTATACAGCGGCGGCACCACGGTGCCCAGCACCAAAAAAATGACGGCGGCAATGACAACCCACGCCAGTGGCGAGCGTGGCCAAAGGTAGCGTTTCATTGCAGTAATATGTCCAATCAGTTTCAGGTCGATCCGGGGTTAGGAGCAAGCGTGCAGCCGCAGGCATCTGTGAAAAGCGTACCCCAGCATCTGCCGGAGCTAGACGGTCTACGCGCGGTCGCCTCCCTTGGAATCATTGTTACCCACGTGTCTTTTCAGACCGGAACCGGGTGGGGCTTTGCGGGGCGCTTCGACTTTTTTGTCGCCGTTTTCTTTGCCCTTAGCGCCTTCCTCTTGTGGCGTCGCCGCGGCTTGCACACCTTATCCGGCTACGGGCGCTCGCGCGTGGCGCGCCTGTTACCGGCATATTATGCCTGCGTGGTGGCGGTGATGCTCCTGCTTCCCGACGCCCACTCGCTCACCCTCACCCAACTGCTGAGCAACCTCACCTCCACCCAGATTTATGTGGTGGACGGGCTAGCGCCGGGGCTTACCCACCTGTGGTCGCTATGCGTGGAGTTCTTCTTCTACCTTGCCTTGCCTTTGTTGGTGTGGCTCCTCGGTACGCTGCCGCGGCGCTGGCGGGTAGCAGCCATCGCGCTGGGCGCCGTTGTTAGCTGGGCCTGGGGTTTTGTTCCCTTTGTGGCCGATTACGCCAAGGATCAGGTCAATTCGCAGATTTGGCCGCCGGCATATGCTTCGTGGTTTGCCGTGGGAATGCTGGCCGCGGAATGCGAAGAGGCCGGTGTTAGCCGGCGCGTGCAACGCGTGCTGCGGCCGCGCTGGGCATGGTGGCTCGTGGCAGCGGTGGTGCTGTGGATTTCCAGCCGTGAGTGGTTCGGGCCGCAGGGGCTGGTGCATCCAGAGCCAGGTGAATTTTCCCGCCGGATCATTGCGGGAGCGGCCTTTGCCGCAGTCGTGGTGATACCGGTAGCGCTCGCCCCACGGGATAAGTCTTGGCTGACCAGCCCGCTCATGCAAGCACTGGGCGCGTGGTCCTATTCCATCTTCTTATGGCATGTGGCCATTCTGGGACTAGCGTTTCCGCTTACCGGGGTGCCGCTGTTTAGCGGGAAGCCCCTGGACTTTTGGGTGATTTTGGCTGTAACGGTGGTGGCCACCGTGGTGGTCTCGGCCGCGAGCTATACGCTCATCGAGCGTCCCGGCCGGGATCTTCTCCTCGGTCGGAGGCGAAAAGACAGGCCACGCCCGCGGCACACAAGCAGCTAAGCAGGAGCGAATCGCCCGCATAGGATCCTGATGTCCACGGCGCGCGGGCGAGGATCGCCCCGGCCGCCGCCACGACACCGGGCGCGAGGTAGGCGCGCGGGATGGTGGTCCAGCGCAGCACTAACCAAGCGGCAATGGCCGCGACCGCGGCCGGCCAGCCGGTGAGGGCCAGCGCGCCGAGTGCGACCACGGCCGAAGCGGCACCGCCGCGCGGCGCGCGCCAAGCAGGCTGGGACGGGCGCCGCGCGGCCGCCAGGATGCACAGGCCGAGGGCAAGTAACCCCAGCGCACCGCCGAAGAGGAGGGTGGCGCGGTAAACCGGTTGGGCGCTAAAGGTGATGCGGAAGTCACCGGAGCGGCCGGCCGGAATGACAAAAGCTTGGGTGGCCGCATCGATCTCGCGCGGGGCGAGCTCTTCCTCGCCTAGGTAGCCGCGCAGGCCCTTATTGAAGGCGCGACCGGTGACCAAGAGGCGATCCTCATCAGCGGCTGCAATCGAGTACCCGGTGGGCTCGGAGGAGCCCGCTGGTTGCCAGCCCTCCTCGCGCAGGCTTACCCACGGCCCCGTGGTGCGCACGCGGTGCGTGCCAGGGCTGAGGGTGAGGGATTCGCCGGGGGAGTAGCGGTGGGCGTCGATAAGCACGGGCTTGGTGGAATCCACCGTCACGCGCATGGGGCGCGGCGCCGTGAAATCGCGGATGAGCACGCCGGTATCCTGCAGCATGCGCTGGAAGAAGAATTGGTGCACGTCAGGGGAGGTATCCGGGACGGTCACCACACGCTCGACCGGCTGGCCTTTCACCCCTAACTCCGCGATGCCGGTGCGGTGGGATAACTCCACGCGGATGGACTCGGTATCGCCACCGGGAACGCGGACTTCCTGCGAGCGGAAGGGCTGTAAGTCCACGTCTACGGCCGCGCTGCCAGAGCGCACGGTTACCGTGGTGGCGCTGGTGGCCATGAGCTTGAGGCGCGGCTGGGTGAATTCGCCGCGCAGTTCAATCCACCCGGCATCATCGCCCGGCGCGGGCCACCAGGCGGTGGAGTTCTCCCCGTCCACGGCGGCCGTGGCGGACTTTTCCGGCTGGGCTCCGCCAAAGGCGGTGGCATCGGCGGCCGAGGAGGAGACCGCTACCGAACCGCCGTGGGTTTCCACCTGGGTAAGCGGCCCAGCGGAGGGATAATCGCGCAGACGGTTATTCACGTGGCTGGGGTCGTCCGCGGCCATGGGCGCGGAGATGGGGCCATCGAGGGTGCCGTAGTTGCGGTCCGTGAGTGTCGGGGTATCGGTGACGATATCGGCGTCGCGATCGACGAGCTGGCGGGTGGTGGGGGTGGAGTGGGCGTCGAGAAGCGCCAAGGCTTCCCCGCCGCCGGCCACGCGCACTGGGTCCGTGGGCCCTAAGGACATGCCGGCGTGGTTGAGCAGGATGACATCGACTTCGCCGAAGCGATGGACTTCGCCGCCAAACTTGCTGGCCAGGGCCTCGTCCTCGCCGGTGAAGAGATCGTGGCGCACCATGACCGCGCCGATGCCCAGGCGCTGCAGGGAGCGCACGCCGGTAGCCGGATCTTCCTTGAGTGCGGCCATGACGCCGTCGAGCCCGCGGATGGCCTCTGGCGGCACGAGCGGAATGGCATCGCGCACGGCCCAAGGGACATCGAGCAGCGGCTGGGCCGGCTCGTCGCGCGTCCACCCCCAGGTCTGCCGGGCGAAGGACGCCTCTGGGTAGATAAGCGTGCGGGTATCGGCGGCATGGGTATTGATAAAGTCCGTGGCCTCGTGCCAGTAGGAGGGCACCTCTTTATAGGCGCCCAGCGGCAGCAAGCGCTGTGACCATGCCGGGGAGACCACCGCGATGCACAACAGCAGCGTCAGTGCACCCACCGTCTGCCTCTTGGTGGGGCGCAAACTCCTCGGTAGTGGAAGATGGGCGCAGGCGCGCGCCACGCCTAACAGCAGCGGGATGCGCACCAGCGGATCGAATTTATGCAGGTTGCGCAGCGCGGCCAGCGGTCCATCGAGCGCATCGAGGTACCACGCCACCTGGCAGCCCAGCACAGCGATGCCCACCACCAGCATGACGGACCACACGCGCGGCAGCTTGGTGAGCCCGTACATGCCCACGGCTGCGATTCCCATGGTGAACAGCACAAAGAAGGACTCGGTGGCTAGCTCATAGCCGGCAACGCGCTCGGTATCGACAAACGGCGTCCAGCTCGTGGTGCCGCGCAGAATCTCTGGCAAGTTGAGCCAGCGCGTGGTCACGCGCGCGGATTCGATGAATTCCGTAAACGGCGGGGCATAGCGGCCTAGCACGACGAGCGGGCCGATCCACCACGCCGATACCGCCAGGCAGCCTAAGAGCCAGGCCGCGCCGGGCGTGAAGGCGCGGCGGTAGAGCAGGATTACAGCGGCCGGGATACACGCCGCGATGGTCGCGGTGGCATTGACCGCACCCATCAGCGCCACCGGGATGGTGGCCGCGGCGGCATCGCGCCAGGTGAGCTTGGTGTTGAGGAAGGGCAGGATAACCCAGGGAGCGAGCATGACCGGCCAGGTCTCAGAAGAAATGGCGGTCAGGGTAGAAAGCGCGCGAGGCGAGAACGCGTAGAGCATCGCTGCCACCCAGACCCACCAGCCACGCAGGCCCACCTTGCAAGCGAGCTTATGGAATCCGATGAAGCCGACGCTCAAGACCAGCAACCACCACAGGCGCTGGGCCACCCAATCGGGCAGTGGCTGGGTTAAAACGAAGAAAGGTCCCTGGGGAAAGAGATAGCCATAGGCCTGATTCTGCAGCTGCCCCAGGGTAAAGGTATCCGTATAGGCGCTAAGCGCCCCGCGGAGAAAGTGCAGCGGATTGGCTGCCAGATCATGCTTGGTATCGGCGGCCGTTAACCCCCACGGCTGCACGAGAAGGATGAGCGCTAGGGCAAAAATCCCCAGCGGGTAGGGGCGGGCAAGCCGCCCGCGGAGGGTACGCACACCTAGTTGCGGGATCCGTACTCAGGGCCGCCCAAAACCGCATCGGAAGCAGAAACCGCATTGCCTTCTGGCACGGTATCGGTGCCCGAGAATTGTGCGATGCCGATGATGGTGATGACGCCGAGCGCGATGCCCACAACAGCGCTACCGATGGCAGGGCCAAGGGTGCGCTTGTTCAAAGAATCGGTTTCCAGAGCCATGGCTAAAGATACTAGCAGCTATTTAGAAGTATTCTGCCTCATCATCGTCCGCGTCATCTTCGTTTTCCTGCGGCACGATGAAGACGGGAAGGCCGGCATTGCGCACAATCTGGTCGGCGGTGGAGTTGGTCCACCACGCGCGGAACCCGGTCAGGGCGCGGGTACCGGTCACGATGACGTCCACGTCCAGCTCATGCGCGGCATCAATGATGGCGGAGGAGATGGTGGTGGCGGATTCCACCAGGTGGGCACGGCCGGCTAGGCCCAGGCTTTCGGCCAGCTCGATGCCTTGGCGACAAATCTTTAGCGCCTCCTCATAGGCCGGATCCTCTTCGACGCGGTCCGGGGAAACGGTGGACTGGTGCATTCCGGTGCGGCTGACGGCGCGTGCGGTCTGCCGGGCTACCGGCTCCCAGGCGGTGAGGATTTCTACCGTGGTGGGCCGCAGCAGCTGGGCCGCGTACTCGAGGGCGCGGCCGGCTCGTTCGGTGCCATCGTAGGCAATTAGCATTGTCTCGCCGTTACTCATGTCACTAGTCTACCCACCGCTTGCGACAGAACGCGAGGAATATTGCACACTAGAAGGCATGAAAACTCCGCGCATCCTTGCCAGCCTCGCCTTCGTGACGGCCTTGGGAGCCTGCTCTACCTCCACCCAAGAGGACAACGAGAGCCAAAACTCCACCACCCCGGCTGCGTCAAGCTCACCTGCCGCGACGCACGAAGCGCCCGAAGAGACTTCGCAGGAGGCCGCCCCGCAGCAGGACATCCGCGCCATGGCCGCCTCGGTGCTGATGCCGCCGGTTACCAACTACGACGATGCCAAGGCCAAGCTGGATGCCGGTGTAGGCGGACTCTTTATTCCTAGCTGGGCGGATCCAAACCTGCTGCAGGAAGAGGGCCGCGATATTAATGCCCTGCGCCAGGAGGTAGGCCGCGACTTTGAGGTCTCCATCGATTTTGAGGGCGGG
Organism: Corynebacterium sp. MSK150; assembly: GCF_030229215.1. NCBI lineage: Bacteria > Bacillati > Actinomycetota > Actinomycetes > Mycobacteriales > Corynebacteriaceae > Corynebacterium > Corynebacterium sp. MSK150. Next base: position 44,535 of record NZ_JASPHM010000008.1, on the reverse strand, counting down.
CGCGTGCAACGTTTCTCGGAGATCCTGGGCGAATATCCCGCGCCGCAACAGATGGCGGCCGAGCGTTCCCCACAAGAGGTGGAGCAGCTTGCGCACGAGATGGGCACGAGCCTGAAGGCGCATGGCATCAACGTGGACTTTGCACCGGTGCTTGACGTCGATGGCAATGGCCTAGAGGTGGTGGGAGATCGATCCTTTTCCACCGATCCGGTCCAAGCAGGCGAGTATGGCGCGGCCTTTGCCCGCGGGCTGGAATCCGCTGGGGTCAAGGCCGTATTCAAGCATTTCCCGGGACACGGCCGTGCTTCTGGCGATACCCACCTGGCCGAGGCCGTTACCCCGCCGCTGGAAGAACTAGAAGGCCACGAGTTCATTCCTTTTAAAACCGCTCTTCCCCAAGCACCCAATGCCGCGCTCATGATGGGCCACCTCGCCGTGCCCGGCCTGGGCGATGGTCAGACTCCCGCTTCCATTCTGCCGGAAGCCTATGGCCTAGCCCGCGAGACCTTGCAGTACGACGGGCCCATCTACACCGATGACATCGGCGGCATGAAGGCGATTGCAGATTCGCTCCCGCTTGCCGACGCCGTCGTGGCCTCCCTCAATGCCGGAGCCGACATGCCCTTGTGGTCCACCGAAGGCGATATTAATGCGGTGATCGACGCCGTCGTCGGCGCCGTCAACGGCGGCCGCCTGCCACTCGAACGCCTTGCGGACGCGGCTCGCCATGTCAGCGCTCCCCCGGCCGGCGCTGCACCCGAGCCTGCACAGGACTAGGAAAAATGCCACTAAAACCGTTAACCTTTAAGGCGTGAAAAAGGCAGAAGGAAAAAATGGTGCTAAAGGCTGGCTCATCGCGCTCGGCGCATTGGTCGGCCTTGTCCTGATCGCGGGCATTGCTTATGCCTGGGATGTCGCAGCAAACCAGGACAAGATTCCGCGCGCCGTTTCCGTCAACGGCGTGGATATTTCCGCCATGGATCGCACCGCCGCCGTGGAGAAGCTCGAAGATGAGCTCGCGGGCGTAGAAACCGAGCCCGTGAGCGTTACCTCCGGCGACCTCCACACGGAACTCGTTCCCTCCGAATCGGGCCTTGCCCTGGATAACCAGCGCGCCGTAGACAATATTGAAGAACCTTCCCTCAATCCTTTTACCCGCCTGTATAGCTTCTTCCGCCCCACCCGGGATATTCCGGTAGAAACCAACGTGGACGAGGTCCAACTTCAGCCGGCCTTGGACCGCGTGAAGAAGGATCTCTCCACCGATCCAGTTGATGGCATGTTGGAGCTCAACAATGGTGAGCTCAAGGTCACCGACCCCAAGCTCGGCCAAACCGTGGATGCCGGCTCCCTGCACAATGCGGTTACGGATAATTGGCTCGATTCCGAGGGCGTAGACGTGGACCCAGAAGAAGTAGAGCCGGCCATCAATGATGAAGCTATCGAGGCCATGCGCACCGGCGATGCCGCCAAGGCGCTGGATAATCCCATTACATTGAAGGCCAAGAATAATGTCACCGCTACCCTGAATAAGCCGGAAATCTCCCAGTTCACCAGCATTGAAAAGAAGGACGGTAAGCTCAAGCTCGCCGTGGATACCAACCGCGCGCAGGAGCTGCTGGCCGAGCGCTCCGAGGGAGCCGATGTCCCCGGCGTAAATGCCAAGATTTCCTTCAACGGCAACGACAAGCAGATCACCCCGTCCGAAGATGGCGAGATCATCGACTGGGAGCCGACCATGCAGGACTTTGACAAGCGCGTGACCGGCGATGACCGCGAGTGGGATGCTACCTACAAGCCGGACCCGGCAGAGTTCACCACCGACGATGCCAAGAAGGCGACCTTCAACGACACCGTGGGCGAGTTCACCACTGAGGGCTACTCCGCTGCCTCCGGCAAGAATATCGAGCTGGTAGCCCAACAGGTCAACGGCGCCGTGGTCAACCCAGGCGAGACCTTCTCCCTCAACGGCCACACGGGCCCTCGCGGCACGGCGCAAGGCTACGTTGAGTCCGGCATCATTATCGATGGCCACTCCGGCTCCGCCGTGGGCGGCGGCATCTCCCAGTTTGCCACCACCTTGTACAACGCTGCCTACTTTGCGGGCATGGAAGACACCGCCCACACCCCGCACTCGTACTACATTTCCCGCTACCCAGCCGGCCGCGAGGCCACCGTGTACGAGGGCGCCATCGACCTGCAGTTCACCAATACCTTCAATACCCCAGTCCGCATTGAGACCGACTTTGGTGGCGGCAAGATCACCGTGCGCCTGAAGGGCACTAAGACCGTCGACGTTGAGTCTGTGAACAACGGCCGCTGGGCCAAGACGGAGCCGCAGCGCAAGTCGGTGAGCGAGGATTGCTCGCCCTCCTCCGGCGCGCCGGGCTTCACCACCTCCGATACCCGCGTGATCAAGGACCTCTCCGGCAAGGAGATCTCCCGGGAGACCACCACCACGGTCTACGACCCGCAGCCCATCGTTACCTGCGGTTAAGCCATGACCCGGCCGATGCACACCGCGGTGAAGGACCCGGCGGACATCGATCAGCTGGCCCAGCACCCGGTTGCCTTCCGCCGCGTCGCCGGCCTGTTTCGCCCGCACCGCGGCACGCTGTTGCTGGTGGTGGCACTCATCATCGCCACCTCCGGGCTGACGGTGGTGCAGCCTTTCCTGGTGCGCCGCACCGTGGATGAGGCCATTCCTGAACACGACACCGCGCTGCTGCTGTGGCTCGTCGGCGGCATGCTGGCCATCACCGTGGTCTCCCAGGCCATCGGCGTTATCCAGTCCTTTCTGTCGGCGCGGGTGGGGCACACCATCATGCACGAGCTGCGCACGCAGGTCTTTGCCAACCTGCAGCGCCAGTCGCTGCAGTTCTTTACCAATAACCGCGGCGGTGAGATTCAGTCGCGCCTGACCAATGACATCGCGGCGATGCGCGGCATGGTGACCACAACCGCGACATCCGTGGCCAGCAACCTCACCATGACTGTGGCTACGTTGGTGGCGATGGTGGCGCTTTCGCCTACCCTCTCGCTTTTGTCCCTGGTGGTACTGCCGCCTGCAGTGTGGCTGACCCGCCGCGCCGCCGTTCTGCGCCGCAGCCTCATGGAGAAAAACAGCCGCGCGCAGGCGACGCTGCAGCAGACCATTTCGGAGAACCTGTCCGTGTCCGGCATGCGCCTGGCGGCCACGCTGGGTGCGCAGGAGCGCGTCTATGACGGCTTTGAGAAAACCTCCCGCTCCCTCATCCGTTTGGAGCTGGAATCGCAGTTGGCCGGGCGCTGGCGCATGGCGCTGACGCAAATCATCTTCGGCGTGATGCCGGCCCTGATTTACCTGGCGGCCGGCTTGCGCCCGGGCATTACGATTGGCACGCTCATCGCCTTTTCCACCCTGCAGACCCAGATCTTCCGTCCCATTACCGGCCTGCTCAACGTGGGCGCGCAGTGGGTGGCGTCGATGGCGCTGTTTAGCCGCATCTTCGAGTACCTGGACTTAAAACCCGAGCTTCATGAGGCCACCGAGCCCGCGCAGCTTGCCGACGCCTCCCTCACCCTCCAGCACGTCTCCTACCGCTACCCCGGCACCGACACCGACGCGCTTTCCGACGTCTCCCTTTCCATCCCCGCCCACACCACCACCGCGCTAGTGGGGCATACCGGGTCCGGCAAGTCCACGGTGGCCGCACTTTTTGCGCGCCTTGCCGATCCGACCGAAGGCACCGTGCACCTGGGCGGGGTCGACCTGCGCGATATTCCACCTGAGCAGCGCGCGGAGGTCGTTGGCGTGGTCTCCCAGGAGACCTACCTGATTCACGGCACGGTGCGGGAGAACCTCCTCTTCGCGCAGCCGAATGCGAGTGAGGAACAGATGTGGGCGGCGCTTAACGCCGCGCGCGTGGACGAGGTCATCGCCGCGCTGCCGGAAGGTCTGGACACAGTGGTGGGCTCGCGCGGCTACCGCTTCTCCGGCGGTGAGCAGCAGCGCCTTTCGCTTGCCCGCACGTTGCTGCGCCAACCACGGGTGCTCATCTTGGATGAGGCCACCTCCGCCCTCGACAACGAGACGGAGCGCGCCATCCAGGAGGCAGTGCTTGGCGCGAATGCTACCCGCTTGGTCATCGCCCACCGCCTGTCCACTATCCGCGATGCCGACCAGATCATCGTCCTCGACGCTGGCCGCGTGGTCGAGCGCGGCACCCACGCCGAGCTGCTTGCGTGCGGCGGTGCCTATGCGGCGCTTCTTCGTGCTGTCGACGAGGCTCAGAGTACGTAGAGAGCTCTTGTCAGGAATCTTAACGCTATTAACTCTTTGGTACGTGGGCTGTTGAAGGCTGAGAATCTAAATGAGTTCAGGGTACCTTGAGCGCTCTTGGTGACGCTTCCTTTTATGGGTCATCAAAGGGGATGTTCTACCTGGTGGTATTGGCAGCATATATGGTTCGTTTCGTCGTCGTTGGAAGGTGCTCTCTGGGAAGCTACTCTCCTGCGTGAAGCTTGCATTCTATGTAACGGGTGTAAAATCGAGCAGGCTTACCCTCTTAAAGGGGCAATGTGTTCAGTTTCACACAAAACTAGATGACGTCTCGAAAGCATTAGTTGAACTGCAGAAGGAGTCTTCACGTTTGGGTGGACCGTGCGGATTCTTGAGAAGTTTAGCCGGTTTTGCGGGGGAGGAGCTTTAGTCGGGGACTTTGCCCAACACGCTGGGGTAGAATCTAGTTATGTAATCCACAGGCTATCGTTAGTTAAGGTTGGGGCCTGCGTAGACGTTTCCACCTGAAAACTACTCTCGGCAGGCGAAAGATTCTTAGCAACGAGTCAGGTCATGGTGCGTGAACCGTGGGGAATGGATTGCACACAGCCAATGAGGCGCGGTGCCTCATTTCAGAACTCGTGTAAAGGACCAGTTTCCGTGAACAAGATCTCTCGTACCGCTCGTTCGGTTACTTTCGCTGCCGTCGTTGGCCTCTCTATGGGTATCTCCGCTCCGGGGGCCCTGGCGCAAGACGGTGCTGTCGATGCACAGCCTGCTGCTGAGCAGGGCGCCGTGAACAAGGCAAACATCAATTTCAACCAAAAGGGCTCTATCACCCTCTTCAAGAAGAAGGGTGCTGAGTCTGGTACTGCGGCTACCGGTAAGGAAATGGCAGGCGTTCCGGGTGAGGCTCTGTCTGGCGTGACCTACAAGATCACCAAGCTCGATTACGACCTGCAGAAGGATGATTGGGCGGCGTTCCCGAAGTCGGCTGCTGACGTCAAGGACGACAAGAAGACTGCGGAAACCAAGAAAGAAACCACCGGCACTGATGGCAAGGCAGCTTTCACTGATCTGCCTTTGGGCATCTACTTGGTAGAGGAAACTAACGCTCCGGACGGCATCGTTGCCGGCGCTCCGTTCATCGTGTCGGTGCCGATGGTTAACGAGGCATCGGATGCCTGGAACTACGACGTCATCGCGTACCCGAAGAACACGGAAACCACGACCAAGAAGACTGTCAAGGATGCAGATCAGAACATCCAGGACGCGTACACCTACACCATCAACGCGGATGCTCCGACCTGGGGTGCGGGTAAGAGCCTGACCGCCTTCCGCTTCGAGGATCGGCTGGACCAGCGTTTGGACTTCCAGAAGGTCACCGAGGTCAAGGCTGGAGAGACCGCTCTGGGTGCCGGTGACTACGAGGTCAACAATCCGGCTGAGAACGGAAACAAGCTCGTCGTTAAGCTGACCGACCAGGGCCTTGCCAAGGTTAAGTCCGGTGACAAGATGTCTCTGACCTTCGAGGTCAAGCGCAAGGAAGTGGGCGACACCACTGAGCTGAAGAACCAGGCTGACGTCATCTTCAACAACCCGAACACCGGCAACGAGGTCAAGAACAAGACCAATGAGGTCGTGACCTACCACGGCAAGCTGAAGGTTGTGAAGAAGGACGGCAAGGAGGACGGTAAGGTCCTGGAAGGTGCTGAGTTCGAGCTATACCAGTGCACCGCGGCAAATAAGCTGGGCGGTAAGTTGACCGTCAAGGAGCAGGACAAGTGGACCACCGGTGCTGACGGCACCATCACCATCGACGGACTGCACGTCACCGACTTCGCAGATAACGCACAGGTCACCGACATCAAGAAGTTCTGTCTGAAGGAAACCAAGGCTCCAGCGGGCTACGCACTGCCGGAAAACCCTGTTACCGAAATTGAGTTCACCCGCGAGAACATCGCGAAGACTGGTGAGCTCGAGGGTGACGACGCCGTCACCCTTGTTTCTGAAATTGAAAACATCAAGCGCGACACCCCGAACCTGCCGATGACCGGTGGTGCCGGTGTGGGCATCCTGGCTGCTATTGGCGCAGCAATTGTTGCTGCTGGTGCTTGGTTCGCTCGTCGTACCGCGCGCAACTAATAGCCGGGCGTAGTTCCGGTGGCGCAGACTGTCCATGATGGTCTGCGCTGCGGGTCGGGTAATCAAAATATGGTGCTCGACCCAGTGAGGGGACTGGGCTAGGTATAGACTTCAGTCCCCTTCATTCTCTTTCGTTGTAATCCCGGTCGCGCTGCGCTAGCGCGTGGGGCATTGTTTTGGGTGGTGCGGGTCGTTGACTACGGTGGTAGGCCAAAATGCAGGCCGACGGCACAGGCTCCGTGGAGGCCTAGTCCTTCCGGCGGTAATCGTTGTCGTTGGGTTGTTGGTGATGCTGTACCCAGTGGTCTCGACCGCATGGAACAATTGGAACGCCTCAAGAGTGGCGCAGGAATATGCGCGACTGGATAAAGAGACACCGGCGCAGGTGCAGGATTCGGTGTGGGATGCTGCACATGCATACAACGAAGAACATACGTCGGGTCCGATCTTGGATCCGTGGCTGAACCGTATCGGGGTAGACAATCCCGACTATGAGGCTTATTTGAAGCAGTTGGGTGAGACCGAAGCGATGGCCCGCCTCGTGTTCCCAGCAGTAGACGTTGATCTTCCGGTGTTTCATGGCACCGCAGATAAGACACTGCAGCGTGGTTTGGGGCATTTGTATGGTTCTGACCTGCCGGTCGGTGGATCAGGAACCCATTCCGTCATTACGGGGCATACGGGTCTGGCAAATTCGACGATGTTTGATCACCTCGACTCTGCCACCGAGGGAGATGTGTTCTATATCCAGGTTGCTGGCCACAAATTGAAGTACGTCGTAGACGACATTCAAGTTGTGCTGCCGAGCGAGGTAGATGGCCTACGGCCAGTCGCTGATCAGGATTACGTCACACTGATTACGTGCACCCCGTACGGGATCAACACGCATCGCTTGCTGGTGCGTGGCCATCAGGTTCCTATGGAGCCTGGGGAGGAGTCGGTGTTTGAAAACTCCCATGGTCCGGGCTGGCAATGGTGGATGTACGCGCTGTTGGCTGCGGTGATTGTCATTGGGTGTTGGCTGGTGTGGTGGCTGCGTCGCCAGAAGGCGGCTACCGGGGTGCAAGAAGTTATTAATAAGGAAAGTAGCGTGCGGGAGTAAGGCGATGAAGAGGTTGACAAATGCATGGTCGGCCCGAGTGGTTGCCGTCGGAGTAGCGTGTGCGGTTGCGTTCGCAGGGCCGGGCGTCGTTGCTGCGGGTGCGGTACAGGTTGTCGGGCAACAGACTACTGGTGCGGAACGCACCGTAGATACGGATACGGTGACTGTTCGGCTTACGCAGGGCAATCCCGACGACGATGGGCAGGCACCTTCGGGAAAGATTCAGGGAGTCACGATACATCTGGCCCGGCTCGCCGGCCTAGATCCAAACAACGCTGACGATGTAGCACGCGTGCAAGACGCGGGTCTGGCCGAGGTTCGTGAATGGCGTACCGACGTGCACGTGGACCAGGTCACCGATGCCAATGGAGAAGTGACCTTTGACGGTCTAGCGGATGGCTTCTACGTAGTGACGTCGTCGGCGCCAGATAACTCCTACCGGGAGATCAACCCATTTGTGGTAGCGGTTCCATTCCACACTGTGGCGGACAATCCGAAACCAGTGCCAGGAGTAATTGTGGCCAAGACTCACAAACCGGATGAAACACCAACGCCGCCCACGACGCCGACTACTCCGCCGTCGCATCCGAACACGCCGCAAACAACTCCAAACTATCCACCGACTAAGCCTGGGAATCCGCCACACCAACCCGAGACAACACCGTCGAGTACTCCAGGTGCAGGTAAGACCTCCACTCCGGCAGCTCCGTCGGGGAACAGTGGCTCATTGGCGATGACCGGTGCGCAGGTACTCGGTGTGGTTGCCGCAGCGATGGTGTTGATCGCCACTGGTTTCGTGATGATTGCCTTTAGCCGTAGGAAGAATTCAGAAAGCGAGGGACGCTAATGTCCTGGACAGATTCTCATCCGGTCGAGCCGGTTGTGTACCGCTGGCGTGCTCTTGCGGCGTTCATTGCTGCACTGGCTCTCGTTGTTGGTGTTGCTGCACCGGCTGCTCTGCCCGGAATCGTTGGTGCCGTAGCCGAAGCACAAACCACAACCCTGCGCACCAAGCTCGATTCCGCAGACCAACTGAGCCTGACTGTTGGCGACTCCGCAACATTTGAAGGCCACTTTGTTGACGCCGGAACCGTGGAGGAGTTGGAATTCACTGTTGAGACTGCAGGACTGGAGTTCGACGGCTCGGCCTACACACTGACTATCGACGGCGAAGTGATCCCCGTCCGCGAAGGAGACAACCTCGTTGTAAAATCAACCAGTTCTTCAGTGACTTTCCGAATCGCTGGCCTTTCTACTGACGTGCCAGCAGGGGCAGCTTTCTCACTGAAGATCCCAGCGGTCGCAGAGGAATCCGAACTGAGCGGGATGTCCGTCGACGTGCGTGGAGTAGCCGAGGAGACTACCAGCACGTCATCACCTGAATCCAGCGAAGCCTTAGAAGCCCCTTCGGAGGTGACTGAGCCGCTTGATATTGCTGACGTTGACGCGGCCCCAGCCCGTCTGATGGCGGCGCCGAACATTACCCCGTACGCTGCAGGCGACCGCACCATCACGATGGTAAACGATGGATACGTGCTCAAGGGAACCCGCTATATCCCGAACTTTAAGATTCCGGCCGGTGAGCTTTTTGGCGGCCAGCTGTCCATTCCGCAAGGCACGGTGGTTACCCTCAAATCCAGCGTTAACAGTTATTTATCGACTAACCCTGATGACCTGACGATCTATTACACCGGTGCCAACGGAGGTTGGTATGAGGCGAAGGTGACCTACAAAAGGATTAGCGCCAAGGAATACCAAGTCATCCTGCCGCAGATTACTATTGGTGGCACCGCACAGATTCAGTTTAAGGGTGTTCACCGCGGGCCAGCCGATACAGTGTTTACAGCTTCCTTCACCGTTCCTGCGAAAGAGGAGTGCCAAGATCCGGTTACAAGCAGACAGCCAAAGCGCGATCTCACCCCAGCTGAATTTGCCGACGGTAGCCCTGTCTACGTTGTAACCAGTGAACCTAAGGATCTTCGCCGAGACACTTCCATTCTGAGCCGTCAAGTCAACCAAGGCCGAGACTTTCGCCAGGTGGGAGAGTCCACTCCCTGGGTGTACAATGCTCTAGCCTTTGATTCGAGTGATAACTGGCTCTATGCGGTGAGCCAGAGTCGCGGCCGAAATGGTGATCCTTGCTACCCGGCAGGAAATCTCCTTCAGATCAATCCGGCAACCGGTGAAGTATATAATCTTGGGCCTATTTTAAAGGCCGGAAGTACCGGTACCCCGTTTGAAACGAGCGGCGACCGGGATGTCCTCAACGCTGGCGTGTACACCAGCGAGGGATTCTTTGTGGCCAACACGTCCACTTCTGGTAGCCGTCACCTTTATAAGGTCGACGTCGACAAAGTCACGGCTCAACGCGTGCTAGGAAGCCAGAAGTCCTACTCGGAGGACTGGGCGGTGCTCCCGCAGGCCCAGAAGTATATGTGGGGTTTCCAGAGTAAGGCTCAGGCAGGCGACAAGCTTATCCTTGAACGCATTGACACACAGACCGGCGACATCAGGACCTGGGATCTCACCGGCATCAAGACCTTCGATGGGCGCACGATCTCGAACCCCTCTGCTTCTTGGGGCAAGGCGTGGACCTACTCCAATGGAAACCTGGGCTTTGGCTCGGGTAGTGCGAATGCGAATCAGCTGGGCTTTGAGCTAAAGATCACCAACCCAGATGATGATAGCCCGAAGTTCGAGCTGGTCAACATAATGAACAACCTGCCTGCTTCATTTAACACGGACGCGGCCTCCGACCTAGTTCCGCCGCCGCCAGCGCTGCAATCAAACATTGCGGTGAAGAAGCAACGCTCCGAGACCAAGGTGGTGGACGGTGAGGTGCGGACTTTTTGGACTATCTCCGTGGAAAACACTACGGACAATGCCAGCTCGGGTGGTACGTTCTGGGAATACCTACCAACGGATACTCACTATGGTGTGAACGCTACCGACCCCACGGCAAAGTTTGAGGGCTTTGGTCCGGGATCTACCGTGGTCAACGGCCGTGGTCCGGGGCCCAATGAGATCAAACCTGAGAGCGGCATTTACGCCGGGATGGACGTGCCGTCAGCCACAAGTGGTGAGGTGGGGTACATGAAGGGTTACGTGGGTACCCTTCCCGGACACGCGAAGGTAGAGTATGTCGTCTCTGCGCCGGTGCGAAAAGATGAGAACGGCAACCTCAAGACGGTATGTAGTCCGAACAAGGTTGCTTTCCAGGCTACGGACGGGGAGTCTAGCCCGGCTGAAGATGACAACGTCGCTACTGAAGCCTGTTTCAATAAGGTTGCCGTCGACAGCACACCGCAACCTGTTCCTGGTGCAGCGAATGAATATACCGCGAAGTACAACGTCGTAGTTGAGGCACCGGACGCACCTGGCTTCGACACCAACGACGTGATCTACGGCAAGCTCACGGACACCCCGAGGTTTGTTGGTGCTGCCACGGTTACTGGGGCCACTGTGATCTTCAAGGACGAGTTCAACAAGACCAGCCAGCCGCGTGCGTACCAAGGTGCCGGCCCCTTTGAGCTCAACAAGAATGACACTCCGAAGATCATTAAACCCAAGGGTGTTGACGGAAGCACTGGGCAGCACGTCTACGAGGTAACGGTGCGTTTCAAGCTGGACCGTACAAAGCTGGATAGCACCTCCGTACCCGCTGGGTACCCGAGCCAGCCTGCAGGTAACTCCCGCTGCTACACCAAGGGTGGCCTGCACGAGCCCAACTTTGGACTCATGAACGAGGCAGAAATAGGCGGCTGGAAGGATACTGACTGTATCCCGCTGGAGACCAAGGAAACTATGGACGTCCTGCTCGAAAAGGCGAGCTATAATCCGGACAACCCGGACGAGATCCAAACCGACGGTTTGCTTGGCGGCGCGCAGTTCACCGTCCACCGCAGTGATGCTAACGGCAACCTGAAGCTAAACGCGGATGGCAGCGTCAACGTTGATGCTAACCCCGTGGTGAAGCAGTCCACGACCACCACCACAGGCCGCGTCAAGCTCGAAGGCTTGGATGCCCCTGGCGTTTATTACCTCATCGAGACGAAGGCGCCGAACGGCTATAACCTGCTGCCCGCGCCGATCAAGTTCTCGACGGAGTGGGATCAGAATGGCAATGCAGTCATCAAGGTGCTCTCCGGAGGGACCGCGATCACCAGTAATAGGTGCGCTGAGTCTGACACCGCTGCCAACTGTGTGAAGAAGATCGGCGTCCTTCAGGTCGCTGACATCACCAAGGGTGCACTGCCCAAGACCGGTGGTGAGGGCGTAGGCCTGTGGGCTCTCGCTGGCGCCGCAATTGTCGCGGCAGGGTGCCTCGCTTTGCGACGCCGCTGGGTATAGAACCACCGCTTGCGGCTACTTTTAGAAAAGGCCCGCTCTTCCAGGGAAGGGCGGGCCTTATTGCATGTTCATTGGCGGTTAGGAGTCTTGCGGGTCGTCGTCAAGCGCGGTGTCCTTGGCGTTGCTGACATATTTGCGCCACCAGTAGATGAGCAGAAGCACGATGATGGCAGTGGCAGCCAGGATGGCCCACATCCACCACTGCCAGTGAACACCCGAGCTGTTGAACGCGGTCTCGTCTTCCGGATCCATCGGCACTCGGTGGCCTGCGACGAGCAAGCGGTGGGTATTAACACCGTAGGGGGTGCAGGTAATGAGCGTAACGAGGTCCTGGCCTGGCTCACGGTGGAGCAAGCTGGTGTCCGCAGGCTCGACGACCCGAATATCGTGTACCTCGTATTTGAGCTTCTCGCCGCCGGCGGCGATGTAGAAAGCATCGCCCTTCTTGACCTTGGTGAGGTTGTCCCACAGCGTGGCATTTTGTAGGCCTGTGTGGGCGGAAAGTGCTGCGTGCCGACCCTCGCCATCACCTACGCCGCCGACAGGTAGGTCCGTGCCGTAGAGGTGGCCAGCGCCGCGGGAGAGCGCCTTTTCTGAAGTGCCGTGATAAATGGGCAGATCGGAATCGATAGAGGGGATGACGATACGACCCATGGCATCGGTCTCAGACAATACCGACAGGTACTGGCGGTAGCGCTGGTACTCGGGGGAGTTTTCGTTATCGGTGGTGGTCCACGCGTCGCCAATGCTGATTTGGCCCAACCCGGCGTTGTAGGCTTGTGCTTCCTCCCACGCGGTGTGCAGAACCTCAGGCGGGGCTTGTTCTTCGAGCTTTGCGTACTCTTCCGCGGCGCGGGACTGGTTGTAGTTATTCCATTGCGTGGCTACGACGGGGTAGAGCAGGACGCCAAGGCCGACGAGAATCAGGATCAACGCGATGATGGCGTTGTGGTTGGTGCCTTTTTTCTTGGCTGCGTCGGTGTTTTCCGCTGGTTCCTGCTTGCCCATTGTGTCCTTCCTGTGTGGGGTCTGTTGCGGTGCGTCCTGGTATTGGCGTGGGGGTAGTTTTTGAATCTCAGGCTAGGGAAGATGTAGCTTTGAGAGAAAACGTGTCTGTCTAGTCGCCGATAACAAAGCACAGGGCTTCATACCGATTCAGAGTTGCCTCGTCGATGACCAAGATTTGATCAACCGCGCGCTGTTCGTGGAGCTCATCGATTGTGCGGGGCGCAAGATCTTGAAGTACATGCTCACGCTCAGCGCGAAGATCCGCTGTGGTTTTAGGCGTGAAGATAGGGGCTGTCATGGTCCATCCTGTAGGTATGAAATTAGTCCATGAAATGGGAAAACAAGTGGAGCCGACGACGGGAATCGAACCCGCGCTAGCAGCTTGGGAAGCTGCAGTTCTACCATTAAACTACGTCGGCACTGCGCGTTTGTACGCTCCGGCCTACTATACACCGCGGCCTTTAGCATGAGTAGAATTGGGGCCGTGCTTCTTTCAGATCGTGATATCCGTGCCGCCATTGACGCCGAAGAACTGGGCATCGAGCCCTTCGACAGCGAACTTATCCAGCCCTCGTCCGTAGATGTGCGCCTGGATAAGTATTTCCGAGTCTTCAATAACTCGCGGTACACGCATATTGACCCCAAAGAGGAAATGCCGGACCTCACCACCTTGGTGGAGGTAGAAGAAGATCAGTCCTTCATCCTGCACCCAGGCGAGTTCGTGCTCGGCGCCACGCTGGAAAAATTCACCCTGCCGGCAGACTTGGCCGGCCGCTTGGAAGGCAAGTCTTCCCTCGGCCGCCTAGGATTGTTGACCCACTCCACCGCGGGCTTTATTGACCCAGGCTTTTCCGGCCACATCACGCTCGAGCTTTCTAATACCGCCAACCTGCCTATTGCCCTGTGGCCGGGCATGAAGGTGGGGCAGCTGGCTATCTTCAAGATGACTTCACCAGCGGAAAGCCCATATGGCACCGGCTCGCTGGGCTCGAAGTACCAGGGTCAGCGCGGACCGACGCCATCGAAGTCTTACCTGAATTTTCGATAGGCTTAAACCGGCATTCACATAGAGCCTCTAATATGGGGCTTTATGCGTATGACTGTAATCGGCACCGGATACTTGGGTGCAACCCATGCTGCCTGCATGGCCGAGCTTGGCCATGAAGTACTAGGCGTGGACGTAGATGACAATAAAATTTCCGCTCTTAAATCGGGCAAGGTTCCGTTCTATGAACCGGGCCTACCGGAGGTTCTCGAGCGCAATATCGAGGCCGGCCGTCTTGACTTCAGCACGGACTATGAAGAAGCAGCCGCGTTCGGCAACCTGCACTTTTTGGGTGTAGGTACCCCGCAGCGCCGTGGTTCCTATGCGGCCGATATGACCTACGTGAAAGCCGTCATTACGGATCTGGTGCCCAAGCTCAAGGGTGATCACATCATCTTTGGTAAGTCCACCGTTCCGGTGGGAACCGCGGCGGAGCTCCAAGAGCTAGCCAATGAGCTTGCCCCAGAAGGCACCACCGTGGAAATCGCGTGGAACCCGGAGTTCCTGCGTGAGGGCTACGCCGTCAAGGACACCATCACCCCAGACCGCATTGTTCTCGGCGTGCGCGAGGGTGAAAGCCGCGCCGAAGAGGTAGCGCGCGAGGTCTATGCCCAGCCGCTATCGCAAGACACCCCGTTTATCGTGACGGATTGGCAGACTGCAGAGCTGGTCAAGGTCTCCGCTAATGCGTTCCTAGCCACCAAGATTTCCTTTATCAACGCCGTTTCTGAGATCTGCGAGATTGCTGGTGCAGACGTTACCGCTCTTGCCGACGCCATTGGGCTCGACGAGCGCATCGGCCGCAAGTTCCTTGGCGCCGGCCTCGGCTTTGGTGGCGGTTGCCTGCCCAAGGACATTCGCGCCTTCATGGCCCGCGCTGGCGAGCTTGGCGCCGACCAGGCGCTGACCTTCCTGCGTGAGGTGGATGCTATCAATATGCGCCGCCGTGACCGCGTGGTGGACCTTGCCAAGGAAGCCTTCAATGGCTCCCTGCTTGGCCACCGCGTGACCGTATTGGGTTGCGCGTTTAAGCCGAATTCCGATGACGTGCGCGATTCGCCCGCCCTTGCCGTTGCCGGTTCCCTGTCGCTGGCTGGCGCGGCAGTAACCGTCTATGACCCAGAAGGCATGGACAACGCGAAGAAGGTATTCCCCACCTTGGATTACGCCGCGGACTCTGACGATGCCCTGCGCGAAGCTGAGCTAGTTATTCTGGCAACCGAGTGGAAGCAGTTCAAGGAATTGGATCCGCAGCAGGCAGGCCAGCTCGTGGACAATAAGCACATTATCGATGGCCGCAATGTGCTGCCTGTCGCGGACTGGCAGCAGGCGGGCTGGAAGGTTGAGGCCTTGGGGCGCACCCTCTAGGTCCTCTACTTCTGAGGTACAAAGGCTGAGCAGTGTGATTATTTCGCTGCTCAGCCTTCTGTATAAGGGCCCTAAGCTTGTGCGCGCTGTGGCACTGTGAAAGCTGCAATGGCCGTAGTGATGGGAACCGCGAGGGTCAAGGCCATCGCACCTACTCCGGAACGCAGCAGCTCCGTTGCGACGAGATCGCTGCTTAAAATCTGGCCTGCGGGGCGTTCTGCTGCGGTAATCAGCATGAGCAGCGGCAAGGCCGCGCCGGTATAGGTGAGAATTAGCGTATAAACCATTGAGGCAATATGGTCGCGGCCCACCTTCATTGCGGAGAGGAAAAGCTGTGAAGGGCGAGCATCAGGGTCCGCTCCGTGGAGTTCGGTAATGGTGGATGCTTGGGCCACGGCGGCGTCGGCAAGGCTGCCCAAGGCACCGACCACAAAACCGCATAAGAGCACGCCCACGATGGACACGTTGGGCATATAAAGAAGTAGCTTCAGGTTGTCCTCGGAACTATAGCCTTGTAGCTGCGAACTATCGATAGCGGCCCACGCTAACGCTGCTGCAAGAATGAGAGCGATAAGGGAGCCGCCCACCGCCGATGCCGATTTCCAATTTAGGCCGTGGACAAGAGGAACGGCGAACAGAATGATGGCGGAACAGGCGACAAGGGCGGACCAGAGGGGGTTATGGGCGTCGATAAGAGCAGGGACGAGGAACGCAAAGATCACGCCTAGGCTGAACGCCAAGCCGATAAGGGCGCGCACGCCATGCCAGGCCGCAAAAGCGATAATGACGACGGCCACGATAACTGCCCACAGAGCTAGGTTTCCGGTGCGCTGATAATCAGCGAAAGCATAGGACACAGCACCGGAAGGGTCATTAGCCTTGGAAAGAACAATGTTGTCGCCCGGTTTGAGCTGCGGATCGCCGGCATTGCCGTAGGTGACCAATTGGGTCATGCGTCCTTCGTCCTCGCCGGAGGTGATGTTGACTAGGGCACGGTCGCACTGCACTTCCTCAGTCCCAGGAATAAGTGGCGGCGTATCGAAGGCCTGCCCAGTAAGTTCCGATTGGCAAGCCGAGTGGTCTGTCGTATCGACCGTGCCCTCGACCTGTGGGTGGTTGAGGGCATAGGTTTGCCGAAAATCGGTGGAGGTGTGCTCGGAGGCTGGACTCTGAGGCCACAGCAATGCCATGCCCGCAATGGTGGCAATAAGCGCTGTGACGAGCACACCGAGCAAAGTTATTCGCCATGGATGCTGAGTTATCGAAGTAGAGAGCCGACGCCATGAACTAGGGGTCGGCTGAGATCTAGGTCCCGCAGAATGTCTTCCCATGCACCATATTGTTATGGACTATCAGTATCATTAGCAACTGGTGGGGGAGAAAAACTACTGCTTATAGCTCACCAGGAAGTTGCCAAGGCGCTCGATGGCGTTTTCAATTTGGGATGCCCACGGCAGCGTCACCACGCGGAAGTGATCCGGGTTCGGCCAGTTAAAGCCGGTGCCTTGCACCATGAGGATCTTTTCTGCCTTCAAAATATCCAGCATGAGCTTGGCATCATCATGGATCTCATACACGTTCGGATCCAAGCGAGGGAAGAGGTACAGCGAGCCCATTGGCTTTACCGCAGAAACGCCCGGAATCTCGTTGAGCTTTTCATAGGCAATATTGCGCTGGCGCAGAAGGCGCCCGCCGGCACCGGTGAGCTCGTAGATGGACTGCCGGCCACCTAGCGCCACCTGGATAGCATGCTGCGCCGGCACATTCGGGCACAGGCGCGTTCCGGCGAGCAACTCCAGTCCCTCGATGAAGCCACGGGCGTGGTGCTTAGGGCCAGTGAGCACCATCCAACCAGCGCGGTAACCACACACGCGGTAGGCCTTGGACAAGCCATTAAATGTGATGGTGAGCAGGTCTGGGGCGAGCGAAGCGATGGAGATGTGCTGCGCGCCGTCATAAAGAATGCGGTCATAGATCTCATCAGCCAAGATGAGCAGGTTATGCTCGCGGGCGATATTTACTATCTTCTGTAGCACTTCGCGCGAGTAGACCGCACCCGTTGGGTTATTCGGGTTAATGACCACGATGGCCTTGGTTTTATCCGTGATCTTGGACTCGATGTCCTCGATGGATGGATTCCAATCATCGTCCTCATCACACAGGTAGTGCACTGGGGTGCCACCTGCCAGGGACGTAGCTGCGGTCCACAATGGATAATCCGGCGCCGGGATGAGAACCTCATCGCCATTATTAAGCAGCGCCTGGGTGGTCATGCTGATGAGCTCGGAGACGCCATTGCCCAAGAAGACATCGTTGATATCAAAGGGTGGGAAATCTTCTAGCTCGTAGCGGGTAACAATGGACCGACGAGCAGGAATGATTCCCTTGGAGGTGGAATAGCCCTGGGAAGTAGGCAGGGCAGCGATCATATCGCGCATGATGACATCGGGAGCCTCGAATCCGAAGACGGCTGGGTTACCGGTGTTGAGTTTCAAGATGGTGTGGCCATCGAG
Source organism: Corynebacterium sp. MSK150 (assembly GCF_030229215.1). Lineage (NCBI taxonomy): Bacteria > Bacillati > Actinomycetota > Actinomycetes > Mycobacteriales > Corynebacteriaceae > Corynebacterium > Corynebacterium sp. MSK150. Next base: position 26,743 of record NZ_JASPHM010000008.1, on the reverse strand, counting down.
CTCCATGCGTTCCGCTTCCGCAGAGACCTCGCCGCGAATGTCATACGCGACGCCCTTGAGTTTGTCGGACTGGTCAAAGATGCGGTGTTTCGGAGAAGTCATGGGAATATTGTGCCACGATTCACAGCCACACAAAACGCTTTAACAGTGGCGATGACTATTTCTTATTCCACTCGTTGAACTTGCGCTTGGCCAGATCCATGGCCTGTCCGGTAATTTCGCCGGCTTGCATGCGGCGATCGGCCCACATCTTTTCTTCGATCATTTTTTGCTGTGCGCGCTCATGCGCCGTGAGCGCGCGAATCTCACGCAATTGCTCCTTTTCAATTTGGCGCACGGATGGGGCGTGCCACGAGGAAGGGCCCACCTTGGCAACGTAGAGCAGAATCCACAGGATAGGGATGAGCGCGGCTGCTACCGCGCCCCCGAGCAAAAGCCATGGGCTGCTCAAGGTCGCGCTCATCACGATAAGCGTTGGGCTGGCAACGGCAAGCAGCACCGAGCCGGAAAGGGCGGTCGCAAACTTTGGCTTCTTGCCCGCATTATGGGCGCGCGTGACCTCACCGCGGGAATAGACCTTGACCTCGTGGGAACCACGCGCCGGAATGTCTTGAAAGACGGGCACGAGGTCTTGGTGGGTGCTAGCGCGCATGACGTCGTCCGAGCGGTCCTCGAACTCCTCCATGGTTAACCGGCCTTCACCCACGGCGCGGGCGAGGTCATTGATGGCATCGTTGCGCTCGGAATCGGACAGGCGCATGGTCCGATTGATAGGGGAAGAACCAAAGTTATTACTCACGCTTCCCAGTTTAGGAAATTTCCTCCCTGCTAGGGGCGTGCTCTTAGCGAACGCTGCCTATAGGTCCTTGGTCTCAGCGGTAGAGTTTGCCTCGTCCTTCTTTTCGGGCTGCTTCTTTCCTCCTACCAGGCTGGCGAGGAATGGGAAGAGGGCGACGGTAAGTGCGCCGCCAGAGACAAAGATGGAGGCATTTTCGGGTTCCATAATCTTCGAGTTCACCGCCAAGGTGGTCACCGCCACGATGATCGGCAGACCGGTGGCGGAATACAAGCCCACTTGGAGGCGCTCGCGGATGGTTTCAATATCGGATCCGGTATGCGCTACGTTTTCGCGCAGGAAGACCGGCAGACCACGCGTCACCAGAATAAGGGCTGGAATGCCCAGTACCTTCCACGGATTATTGGCGATGGTATCCCAGCTAATGCTCATGCCGGAGACCACAAAGAAGACCGGGATAAGCATCGAATAAAACACCACATCGAGGCGGTGCTCCAGGCGGCGGTGGAATTCATCCGGGATGATGCGGTTCAAAATAATGCCAGCGGCAAAGGCGCCGAGCACGATATCGAGCTCAAAGACTGCGGTTACGGCCATGAGGATGGCCAGAATCAGGATGATAAGACGCAAAATCGTTTGGTTGGTGGAGCCCGCACCGGAGATAAAGGCGGCCTTTACCCAAGGGATGGTCGAGGCGATGGCCGCTGGCATGACGGCGACGGCAACGGCGATGATGATGAAGAACAACAAAATGATCATCGTCGTCAGCGTGGAACGAGTACCCAGCAACAGCGCCATTGCGGTAATGGGGGCGACCTCACCAATGGCACCATGAATCATCACGGAGTTGCCCACCTTGGTGCCCAGAATGCGGTCCTGTTTCAGCATCGGCGTGAGCGTGCCCAACGCCGTTGATGTTAGTGCCAAGGCGACGACGATGGCACCTGGCACGTTATCCACCAAGAAGTAGGCGCCCACGCCACAGGCGAGGGCACAGATGATCCAGGTAGATAGGGCCGTTCCGGCTTCTTTGGTTTTGAGGGTAGAGATTTGAATCTCAAAGCCCGCGAGGAGGAACAGCGCGCCCACGCCGAGCTCCTTGAGCATTTCGATGCCTTCGTCCTCGGCGGCGAGGTCGAGTACGGAAGGGCCAATAATCATGCCGAAAATCAACAAGAGGGCCACCGACGGCAGGCGGTAGCCCAACATATAAGAGACCAGCGGCGCGAGTAGAGCCGCGGCCATAATCCAAGCGAAAGAGACGAGGGAATTTGTATTTTCAGTTGCGCCTGCCGCCAGCAGCAGGGCATCGGTGGGGAGTCCCGCATTAAAATGCATGGACTACAGCGTACGCACCAATGCCCCTGCGCGCCTACTCAGATTCAGGTGGCTTTGGCACGCTTTCCGACGCCGGTGGTGCCGGAGCCGCCGGCGGTGCTGGCGGGGCCGGTGCGGCTGGCGGCTCAGCCTTTGGCGGCGTGGGCGCAGCAGGGGCCTCTGGCGGTTTCGGTGCTGCAGGTGCTGCAGGCGTTGCGGGCGCGCTAGGAGAGGTCGGCGCGGCTGGTGCCTTTGGTGCAGGTGCTGTCGGGGCACTTGGAGGGGTGGGTGCGCTCGGTGCTGCGGGAGCAGCTGGTGCGACGGGCGCTGCCGGTGCTTGGGGAGCTTGTGGCGAAGTTGGTGCCGCGGGTGCCTGTGGTGCAGGTGCTGCCGGAGCACTTGGAGGGGTGGGTGCACTCGGTGCTGCGGGAGTCTGCGGTGCAGCCGGCGTTGCGGGTGCGGCCGGTGCTGCAGGAGCGGCTGGTGCCGCTGGTGCTTGGGGAGCTTGTGGCGAAGTTGGTGCCGCGGGTGCCTGTGGTGCAGGTGCTGCCGGAGCACTTGGAGGGGT
>NZ_JASPHM010000008.1:0-23962 GCF_030229215.1 Corynebacterium sp. MSK150 | reverse complement strand
GGGTGCACTTGGTGCCGCGGGAGCCTTCGGCGCTTGAGGAGCCTGCGATGCAGACGGCGCTGCGGGTGCGGCCGATGCGGCCGGAACTTGTGCCGATTCGGTCGGGGTGTGGGTGGCGGAAGTGGGGGCGTCGGCAAGCGGGGCGTCAGTGGTGCCCTCGGACTTTTGGTGGCGCACCGGGGTAGCCAGGAACGCCTTGGGGTGGGGCTCCGGCAGGGTGCCGGACTCGTCGAGGGAGATAGAATTGCGCAGCATAACCGCCACGTCATTGACCTTGGTGGTGGACGTGGAATCCTGCGACAAGGACTTCACGCCGCCGGTCATCATGACATTGCAGAAGGGGCAGCCGGTGGCGATTTCTTCCGCGCCGGTCTCTAGGGCCTGCTCGGTGCGGAAGTCATTGATGCGGGTGCCGAGCTTTTCCTCCATGAACATGCGGGCGCCGCCGGCGCCACAGCAGAAGGCCTCGTCGCGGTTCTTGTCCATCTCGCGCAGCTCCACGCCGGTGGCCTCGAGCAGCTCGCGCGGAGGATCGAAGACCTTATTGTGGCGGCCGAGGAAGCACGGATCGTGGTAGGTAATGGGCTTGCGGTTCTCCGGTGTGCGTGGCACCGGCTTGAGCAAGCCCTCGCGCACCAGACGATTGAGCAGCTGGGTGTGGTGGAAGACGTCGAAGTGCCCGTCAAAGTCCGGGTACTCATTGCGGATGGTGTTAAAGCAGTGCGGGCAGGTGGTGATGATCTTGCGCTGGCCCTCCGGGACGCCGTCGAAGGCGTTGTTGAGAGTTTCCACATTTTGCTGCGCCATCATCTGGAAAAGGAACTCGTTGCCGGCGCGGCGGGCAGGATCACCCGTACAGGTCTCACCCGTGGAGAGCACGCCAAACTTCACGCCTGCGGTATGCAGCAGGTCTACAACGGCGCGGGTGGTGCGGCGGCCATCGTCATCATAAGCGCCAGCGCAGCCCACCCAGAGCAGGTATTCCATATCGGTGAAATCGGCCTCGTCTTCACCAATGATGGGAACGTCGATGCCATCGGCGCGGGCCTCATCGATCCAGGCGCGGCGCTCAGAGTTATTCCGGCCCCATGGATTGCCCTTGTTTTCCATATTCTTAAACAGGCCGGTGAGCTCGGAAGGGAAGTCCGATTCCGCAAGTACCTTGAAACGGCGCAGGTCCGCAATGTGGTCGATGTGCTCAATATCGGTTGGGCACTGATCCACACACGCACCGCAATTAGTACAAGACCACAGCACGTCATCATCGATGACGCCGGCCATGGACAGCACGTCTAGGCCTTCGTGTGGGTTGTAATTATCCAGTGCACCCTGACGCAGATCCATCATGACCTTTTTGGGGCTCAGCGGTTTTTCGGTATTCCAGGCAGGGCATAGTTCTTGGCAGCGGCCGCATTCGGTACACGAGGTGGAATCCAGCAGCATCTTCCAACTACCCGGGGTGATGTCTTCTTCCAAGTCCGGGGTGGGCAGGGATTGTAGGGCCTTTTCCCCGGTGGCATTGCGCTGGAAGAAAATATTGAAAAAGCTGGTGAAGCGGTGCCACATGACACCCCACTGGAACTTGCGGGAGATAAAGACGATAAATAGCAGACCGGAAAGCAGCTTGAAGAGGGCGAAGAAGCTCACCAGAGCCGGTGACTCAGGCAAAAGCTTGGCTAGGTGGATGCTCAAAAAATCCGCCCAGGCGGAGCCGCCCCCGTAGGTGGCGATCTTGGTGGATTTCACCAGGATCATGCCGAGTCCCTCAGAAAAGACAATGAACTCTACCCAGCGCGCCGAGGCGGTTTGAGAATTGAAGAAGCGGCTGCCGCGCTCGGTATCGCCAAGCTTGAGGCGCACACTGATGAGGAAGCCGATGCCTAGGACCGTCGCGATGCCCAAGACTTCCTCAACGAAGTGGTAGACCGGCCAGTGGCTGAGCCACGGCCAGCCCTTATTCGGCGCGAAGGTTTGGATATAGGCCTCAAACCACACCAGGATGCCGAAAAGGAAGCCCACCATCACCAGCCAGTGGGCGGCATTGACCAGAGGTTTGCCCTTGAAGTGGGAATGACCAAAGACTTCCGCAATAACGCGCCATAAACGCTTGCCTAGGCTATCGGTGCGCTTGAGCTGAGTGGGTCCGCCCGAGCGGATGAACTTAATCAGGGCCCATACGCGGGTGAAAAAGTACAGCCACACCGGAATCGATGCGGCTATAGCTATCCAACCGAACACGGTGGTCATGCGTGCTCCTTTATTACTGATGCTCCACGTTGTTATCTACCTTAAAGCCTAGGGGTGGAAATCCCAGAGTCTGCATTCAGTGCGGTATCGCGGTGGGGTGGGCTGTACACTGTCAAGATGAGAAACTTGGTCGCCATATTTTGCTAAACGTGCTGTACACGGCGGCGGAGTACCACCAGGGGCGGAAGCCGCAGCGCGGCCAAACCCGCCAGGAAGAGGACCTAGACCGCCGCAGAAAGGGCAAACCGCCATGGGCAAAACCAATATCACCAAGGCCGCGGTGGCCTTGACCGCAGGCCTCGCCGCTTTTGGCGTTACTGGGTTCGCCGTGGCGCAGGGCGGCTTGACCGCGAACCTGGCTCTTTCCGGTAGCTTCTTCAAGATCACCATGGGGCACTTGGATGGAGAGGGCTTTTCGCTTTTTGTTGATGATGATCAAAAGGCCGAAGAGCACCTTCCTGTCGCGCGCATCAAGCTGGACCATGCCAAGGTCTCTGATCTCTGCCTTTCCGTGACGGTTCCCAAGGTGCCCGGCGTAGGTGGGGAGGCCACCCTAGCGCTGAAGGCTGAGGGTGAGGGCAGCGTGGAGTCCGATAGCCTGCTGGTCGGTGCGACCGACGTGGATGGTTCTTTGGTGATGCAGGATGTCAACGTGGGTATCGATGCGAATCAGCTGAGCGATACCGCGGATCCTGGCGCGTGGGGCCTGTACTCCAAGCAGGTCTCTCTCAAGGCGGACGATGTGAAGGCCACCTCCGTGGGTGCACAGCGCCTTTCTGCCAAGAACGTTGGAGTAACTGTGCGGAGGGGGTCCGATAATGGCTGCTGAGTCGACCGCGGAGGACACGCAGACCCTCCCGGCGGCGGAGGCAACGGGCGAGGAGGAATCTAAGCCCAGCGCCTGGCAGCGCTTCCGCCGCTGGCGCAACGGCCGGCCCTTCTTTCCCGGACTGTTGCTCATCTTGTCCGGCATCATTATTGCCGCGCCGGCCTATATCACCATCCGGATCTCTGACCTTTTAGTCATGATCTCCACTATTTCTGGCGTATCTACGCTGCTTATCGGGGTATTGCTGGCGATGTTCGGCCTTGGCGCGTGGTTTCAGCCGGCAACCTCGAATTATGTCGGCGTGCTGGGCATCATTGTGGCCATTATTGCCTTGCCGACGTCCAATTTGGGCGGCTTCATCATCGGCTCCCTGCTCGGCATCATTGGCGGGGCCTTTACCTTTGCGTGGCAGCCAGGTGAGAAAAAGCGCCGCACCAAGGAAGCAGCAGAGCAATGACGAGGGCGATGCCGCGGGCGGCGCGTAGCTGCTTGGCTGTACTCACCTGTGCCTTGGTCGTGTGCGGTGTGAGCGGTTCCGAACGGGTTAATGCACAAGACGCCCCGGCGGTTCCGTACTTCAGTACCGTCTTCGCGGATACGGTGACGCTGACGAAGAATGTCACCGTGTCCTTGGGTACTTTCCCCACCGCCAGCGGTGATGTGCGGGTCCTGGAGCTGAAGGGCGAGAACCTCGACATCGACAACCTTGGGATCACGCTGCCTGGCCGCTACGGCGATGGCATGTTGACCACGGGAGGGGACACCACCGAGGTACGCGGCGGACCGGTGACCATTATGGCTACCGAGCTTAAGGCCACCCCGGCGGTGGGTAAGGTTTCTGCACCCCGGGCGGATATCGATTTAAGCCGCGACGATATCAATGCCGTGTTGGACAAGCTCGGTGTTCCAGAGCCGCACCCCGTCCCCGATGCGGAGGTGCCCGATGTAATCATGGACCACATTGAGCTGCGCGATGTCACCCTTGAGCTGGTGAACCTCAAGGGTGCTCACTTCAACGCGCCGACCGTGACAGTAGGGCTGGAGTAGCTCACCGCCGGCGAAGACCTACCCTTGAGCGAATTGGGACTGATGCAGGCGCCAGTATGCGCCTTGGGCCCCAAGGAGATCGTCGTGCGAGCCTTGTTCCACGATGGTGCCGTTTTCCATGACGAGGATGAGGTCAGCATCGCGAATGGTGGACAAGCGGTGGGCAATGACGAAAGAGGTGCGGTCTGCGCGTAGCGCGTTCATCGCCTCCTGGACGAGGACCTCGGTGCGGGTATCGACCGACGAGGTGGCCTCATCGAGGATGAGCAGCGCGGGCTGGGCCAAGAACGCGCGGGCAATGGTGATGAGCTGGCGCTCGCCGGCGGAGATAGCACCGCCGTCTTGGTCGATGATGGTGTCGTAGCCATCGGGCAGCGCGTGAACGAAGCGGTCCACATAGGTCGCCTTTGCCGCCGCAATGACTTCTTCATCCGTCGCGTCCAAGCGGCCGTAGCGGATGTTTTCCATGATCGAGCCCTTAAAGAGCACGGCGTCCTGGAGCACCATGCCCACCTGGGAACGCAGGGTACGGCGCGGCATGCGGGCGATGTCGTGCCCATCAATGAGAATCTGACCACTATTTAGCTCATAGAAGCGCATGAGCAGGTTGACCAGGGTGGTTTTGCCTGCACCGGTGGGGCCCACAATGGCCGCGGTCTGGCCGGGCTCTACGCGCAGGTTGAGGCCGGTGATGAGCTCCTTATCCTTTGCGTAGGAGAAGTCAACGTCCTGGAACTCCACGAGCCCTTGGGCGCGGCCGGGAAGGTCCTCGTCGGTGGTGTCGGGGGCTTGCTCCTCGGCGTCGAGAAGCTCAAAGACGCGCTCGGCCGAGGCCACGCCGGACTGTACCTGCTGCATCATGCCACCGAGCTGGCCGAGCGGCTGGTTGAACTCGCGGGAGTACTGGATAAATGCAGTGGCAGCGCCCAGAGTCATGTGGCCATTGGCCACGCGCAGGCCGCCCAGTACCGCGATGGCGACGTAGGACAGGTAAGACAGGAATTGCATGATGGGCATCATGATGCCGGACAGGAACTGAGCCTTAGCTGCGGAGCGGTAGAGCTCCTCGTTGCGCTTGTCGAATTCCTCCGTCATGGCCTCGGTACGGCCGAAGACGATGGCTAGGTCGTGGCCGGAGAAGGATTCTTCCACTTGGCCGTTGAGCTGACCGGTGGAGCGCCATTGCGTTTTGAACTGGCGCTGCGAGCGGCTACCGATGACGCCGATAACTAGACCGGTAAGCGGCAGGGACAGGAGGGCCACCAGAGCGAGCTGCCAGGAGACGCTGAACATCATGATGGTGATGCCAATGACCAGCAGCGCGTCATAAAACAGCTGCGATAGCGCCTGCTGCAGGGCCTGTTGCACGTTGTCGATGTCATTGGTGGTACGCGAAAGGATATCGCCGCGCTGCTGGGAATCAAAGTAGTTGAGAGGCAGCGCATTAATCTTCGCCTCCACGCGCTCGCGCAGGTCAAAAACGATATCCATGCTCAACTTGTTGAGGATGGCTCCCTGCCACCACTGGAAGCCAGAGGAGACGATGTACATCGCGATCACGGTGATGATGAGCGTGCCCAGGTGGTTAAAATCGATGCCTTCACCGGGGACGAAGTCCATCGCGGAAGCCATATCCGCAAAGCGGTCCTGTCCCTCAGCGCGCATGCCCGCAATGGCTTGCTCGGCGGAAATATTAGAGGGCAGGTTGCGCGAAATGACGCCGGCAAAGATGACGTCCATGGCCTTGCCCATGATTTTAGGGGCTACCACGGCCAAGAAGATGCAGACGATATTCATCGCCGCGACGGCCCACAGGTGGCGCTTGAAGGGAGCAAGCAGGGAGAAAAGGCGTTTGGTGGAGGGCCAGAAATTCTTGGCCTGGCGGGGTGCGGAGCCGCCCATCGAATCAAATCCGGCATCCGTGGACTCGGCGGTAGAAGTGGTGTTCTCAGCCATTAGTTTTCGCCTCCTGCAACACCGGCGGTTTCTTGGGAATGAACGATTTCTTGATAGACCGCGCAGCGGCCCAGGAGCTCCTCGTGGGTGCCGCGGTCAACGATGCGGCCGGCATCCAATACCAGGATTTGGTCTGCATCGCGGATTGACGCCACGCGCTGGGCGACGATAATGCTGGTCACCGGCTGCTCACGCTCGGCAAAGGAGGCGCGCATTGCGGCGCGCACCTTGGCATCGGTAGCCACGTCCAGCGCGGAGAAGGAATCATCAAAGAGGTAGATCAGCGGCCGGGCAACAAGCATGCGCGCGATGGACAGGCGCTGGCGCTGGCCACCGGAGACGTTGGTGCCGCCCTGGGCGATGGGCATGTCCAAGTCTTCTACGAAGTCCGCCTGGGCCACGCGCAGCGCCTCCCAGAGCTCTTCATCGGTGGCTTCGGGCCTGCCCAAGCGCAGGTTGGAGGCCACAGTGCCGCTAAATAGGTAAGCCTTCTGCGGGACGAGGGAGACGCGTTGGACGATGTCCTGGCGGGCCAGGGAGGTGGTAGGGGTGGCGTCGATAAGCACCTGGCCCTCCGTCGGCACGTACAGGCGTGGGATGAGGGAAACCAGGGTGGTCTTGCCCGAACCCGTCGAACCGATGATGGCGGTAGTGGTGCCGGGCTGAGCGGTAAAGGAAATGTCTTCTAGCACCGGCGCATCCGCACCGGCATAAGAAAAGCCCACGTTGCGAAATTCCACCGTGCCCGCGCAGGCCTCCGGAGAGGTGGTGGAGCTGGGTGGGGTAATGGAGGGCTCGTGCTGGAGCACCTCGGTGATGCGGCGGGCGCAAATGATGGCGCGCGGCAGCATCATCGCCATGAAGGTACCCATCATCACCGCCGCCAGAATCTGCAGCAGGTACTGCAGGAATGCGGTCAGCGAGCCGACGTTGACCAAGCCCTCATCCACGCGGTGTCCGCCGAACCACAGGACCGCGCCCGTGGCCACGTTGAGGATCACCGTAATGAGCGGGAACATCACCACGAAAAGCCGGCCGATGTTCAAGGACAGGCGGGTGATGTTCTTATTTTCCTCGGTAAAGCGCTCGGACTCATAGGCCTCGCGCACGAAGGCACGCACCACGCGGATGCCGGTGATCTGCTCGCGCAAGGTGCCATTGATGGAATCCAGCTTGTCCTGCATGGAACGGAAGAGCGGCATGAGGCGGGAAATGATAACGGAGATGGTGCCGAGCAGTACCGCCACGGACACCCACACCAGCCAGGACATTCCGGCGTCTTCGCGCACGGCCATGATGATGCCGCCGATGGACATGATGGGTGCGGTCACCATGAAGTTCAGCATCATCATGTAGACCATCTGCACCTGCTGGACGTCATTGGTGCCGCGGGTAATGAGCGTAGGCGTGCCAAAGCGGCTCATGTCCTCAGTGGACAGGGAATTAACGTGGCGGAAGACCTCGCCGCGTAGATCTCGGCCGACGCCCATAGCGGTGCGGCTGCCGCACCAAACTGCGCCGATGGCGGTGATGACTTGGGCAAAGGCTACGGCCAGCATGATGCCGCCGGTGCGCCAGATGAAGTCCACATCGCCCTGAGACACACCTTCATCGATGATCTTGGCATTAAGGGATGGAAGGTACAGCGTGGCGGCCGTAGATAAGGCCTGCAGGACAAGCACCGCGATGAAATACGGCGTATACGGCGCCGACCGTGTAATGAGAATGCGAACCAGATCCATGGACTCGCGCCCCTTTCCTTGCCGTGGCTGGGTAGCCGTGCAAGTTTATACCGGTGGTGGGTGGGGCGCTAGTTGATTACTGCTGCTAAATCCCCACGTGAGCCAGCTGCGCGCGGGTGATGACGCTGCGCCAGTCTTCAAAATCCTGCAGTGGGGCGCATAGGCCTTCCCACGTGGTGACGGCCACGCCGCGAGCCTTGAGTTCCAATACGAGTAGCTCGCGATTGCCCGAGGCGGCCAAGCGGTGGATTTCGTTCTGCGTGATGTCGCCGTCTGGTCCTACCCGCACGTTGCCGATGAGACGGAGTCGGGGAGTGGTGCCGGGGCCGCAGTGGGAGCCCGTGACGGCGTCGCCCAGCACGCCTGCCAAACCCGCAAAGCGGCGGAGTAGACCGAATGGTGCGGTGCACTGGGTAATGAGGTCCACACACATGCCAGCGCTGATAAGCTTCTCGGCGGTGGATAGGGCTGCCGGGCCCTCCCCGATGATGGCTATACGCTGCATGAAAGTGCCTCCTTGTGCTGGGCGCGGACGCCCGCAATAGACTGTCTTGTCTGTAAATCTAGTCCGCTTGGTACGGATTGGAAACTTTTTATTCGCACCTCCCGCCAAGCTCAGCGGCTTTTCGCCCAGAATCCGCTGCGCCGCCTTGGGCTTTTGCCTAATGTGTGACGGCATGAACCCAACGACGAACCTGCTGGACGGTGGCAAGAACTACCGCGACCCCAGCATCTCCCCGGAAGGCACGCGCGATACCGCGCCGCTGGACGCCGAGGTAGCCGCGCGCAACCAGCAATTGGTGGACCAGTGGGCGGATAAGCTTTATGACGCCTCAGCGGAAACCATTACCGAATGGGCCGCCGAGCACGCACCCGGCCGCCTGGCCGTGACCATGTCCATGGAGAACACGGTCTTGGCCGAGCTCGCTCACCGCGCCGGGCTCGATGCGGACCTGCTTTTTATCGATACTGGCTGGCACTTCCCGGAAACCCTGCAGGTAGCTGACGAGGTAGAAAAGCGCTACCCGGACCTCCCGCTCGTACGCGTGCTGCCTTTGCTTAGTCCCGAGGAACAAGATGAGGTCTATGGTCCGCGCCTCTACGCCCGCGATACCGCGGCCTATAACCGCATGCGCAAGGTCGAGCCGCTGAATATGGCCATGGACCCTTATGCCGGCTGGGTTACCGGATTGCGCCGCGCCGATTCTGAGCACCGCGCCACCGCCCCAGCGCTGAGCCTCGACCGCACCGGCCGATTGAAGATCTCGCCCATCATTACCTGGGATCTGGACGATACGGACCGCTACATCGAGGACAATAACCTCATCATCCACCCACTCACCCTGCAGGGATACCGCTCCATCGGCTGCGCACCGCTGACCTTCCCAGTTGGTGAAGGCGACGATGCCCGATCCGGGCGCGTATTTGCAGACGGCAAGACAGAATGCGGGTTACACGAATAATGAGCACACTTTCCCCACACTTAAAAGACCTAGAAAACGAGTCCATCCACATCCTGCGCGAGGTGGCCGGGCAGTGCGACAAGGTAGGCATCCTCTTTTCCGGCGGCAAGGACTCCGTCGTTGTCTTCGAGCTAGCCCGCCGCGCCTTCGCCCCAGCCACGGTGCCGTTTGAGCTGCTCCACGTCGATACCGGCCACAACTTCCCTGAGGTTATCGATTTCCGCGACCGCCTCGTGGAAGAATCCGGCGCTCGCCTCCACGTCGCCCGCGTCCAAGACTGGATCGACCGCGGCGACCTGCAAGAACGCCCCGATGGCACCCGCAACCCGCTGCAGTCCGTGCCGCTGGTAGAGACCATCGCCGAGCGCGAGTATGACGCCGTATGCGGTGGCGCCCGCCGCGATGAGGAGCGCGCCCGCGCCAAGGAGCGCATCTTCTCCATCCGTGATTCCTTCGGCGGGTGGGATCCCCGCCGCCAGCGCCCCGAGCTGTGGGACCTCTACAACGGCGGCAAGATGGCCGGCGAAAACGTCCGCGTCTTCCCCATCTCCAACTGGACCGAGTCCGATATTTGGGAATACATCGGCGCCCGTAAACTGGAGCTGCCTTCCATCTACTACTCCCACGAGCGTGAGGTATTTAAGCGCAATGGCATGTGGCTAGCGCCTGGTGAATGGGGCGGACCGGCCGAAGTCGAGGAGTTGGAAACCCGCACCGTGCGCTACCGGACCGTGGGCGATATGTCCTGCACCGGCGCTGTGGAATCTACCGCGTCGACCCCGGACGAGGTACTCGCGGAGATCTCCATTTCCACCCTTTCCGAGCGCGGCGCCACCCGCGCCGATGACAAACTTTCTGAGTCCGCCATGGAGGACCGCAAGAAGGAAGGCTACTTCTGATGACGACTACCCTCGCGCCGAATGTCGGCGCCCTCAAGCAGCGCGATACCCTGCGCCTGTGCACCGCCGGCTCCGTTGATGACGGCAAGTCCACCTTCGTCGGCCGCCTGCTCTATGACACCAAGTCCGTGCTCGCGGACCAGGTCGAGTCCATGGAGCGCACCTCCACCGACCGTGGCTTCGACGGCATGGACCTTTCCTTGCTTGTTGACGGCCTGCGTGCCGAGCGCGAGCAGGGCATTACCATCGACGTGGCCTACCGCTATTTCGCCACGGATAAGCGCACCTTCATCCTCGCCGATACCCCCGGCCACGTGCAATACACGCGCAATACGGTCACCGGCATGTCCACCTCCCAGGTGGTGGTGCTTCTTATCGACGCCCGCCATGGCGTCGTCGAACAAACCCGCCGCCACCTCAACGTCGCCGCCCTCCTCGGCGTGCGCCACGTGGTCCTCGCGGTGAACAAGATCGACCTGGTGGATTACGACGAGCAGGTCTTCCGCGATATCGAGTCCGAGTTCAACCAGATCGCCACCCGCCTGGGTATTACCGATACCACCGTGGTACCGATTTCCGCGCTCAAGGGCGATAACGTGGTCGAGCGCTCCACCACTATGCCGTGGTACACCGGCCCGACCGTCCTCGAGGTTCTCGAGACCGTCCCCGTGGCCACCGGCCGCGCCGATGAGCTGGATTTCCGTTTCCCCATCCAGTACGTCATCCGCGAGCACGCCTCCGATTACCGCGGCTACGCCGGCCGCGTGAAGGCGGGCTCCATCTCCGTGGGCGACGAGGTCCGCCTCCCTGAAGGCCGCACCAGCACCATCACCCAGATCGACACTGCTGACGGCCCAGCCGACTCCGCCGCCACCGGCGACTCCGTCACGCTCCTGCTTGCCGACGACATCGATCTCGCCCGCGGCGATATCCTCGCTGGCCCGCAGCGCCCCGCGGCCGCTCGCGAATTCGACGCCACCGTTGTCGGCCTGACCGAAAAGGACATTAAGCCCGGCCAGATGCTTAAGCTGCGCTACGGCTCTTCCCTGGTTAAGGCCCGCGTCGCCGCCGTCACCCGCACCCTGGATCTTGATGGCGTTTCCGATGTTGAGGACCCCGAGTCCGTCGCCATGAACGACATCGCCCACATCACTATCCAGACCCAGACCGAGCTCCCCGTCGAGGACTATGCCGCCCGCGGCGCGGTGGGCAACTTCCTGCTCATCGATCAATCCTCCGGCAACACACTTGCCGCCGGCTTCGTAGGCCACCGCCTGCGTTAGTCGTCCTGTGCGCCGCTGCTGCTTCTCTCACTGCGCATCATTATGATGCCCGTGATTCCGAGGAGCAGCGGCGTGGAGATACCGAACACCGTAGGCCCTACTACGGTTAAGTTCACGATCAGCAAGACAACCGCCGCCACCAGCGCGAAAACCCCGAATTTCTGCTGAAACGTCTTCTCGCTCATTCCTATCTCTCCTTCGGCTACGTTACGGCCACGATAACCGCCCCTGGCTCCCCGCGAAAGCCTAGAACGCGGCCACTTCTTGGCTTTTGCGTTCCCCTCGAGGCACCGCTCCGCCGCACCGCGGCCGCCTCCGCAAACAAAACAAGCACGTTTCGCCGCCAAAGTGGTGAAAATTTAGCGAAACGTGCTTGTTTTACATCGAACTATTGCATAGGCGGAACGTCGCCGGACATGACTACCTTTTGCTGTCCTTCATCCCACCGGAAGCCTGCGTTGGTTGTGCCTGAGCGGTTGGCATTGCCTTCACCTTCGCGCGGCCAGTGGTAGGTTACCGCGATCTCGGAATCACTCACGCGCTCAATAGTGGGGGCGAATCCATAGGGCTTTGCCGTTGCGGTGCCCAAGTATTCGCCGTGATTAAACAACATGATGTGGAAAGGCGAAGAACTGGTTCCTCCCTCAATCATCAGGGTTTCCCACGATAGGGATGCGCAGGGGTCATAACCGGAGGAGTCAAAGAGTTCCCATCCGATGGTGCCCCACGGAGCGACTTGGGATACGCCTTCGGAGAATGCCGTTTGGGCATCAGCTGCGCCACACGACGAAGTGGTGTCGGCTTCCGGGCTCGGCTGCTCGTCATCCATCACGACGTTCGGGGGCACTGGCCGAGTAGGTTCTTCTTCTGTCGCAGCTGAGTCAGTGGGCGATTCTTCCGGCTTGGCATCGCTGCTTTCTTCTGTAGCGGACGTCGTCGCCGGCTCCACTGAAAACTCCTGTGCGGTTGTATCCGACGTTTCGTCATCGCAGGAAGCCAAGGAGAAACTAATGAGGGCGACACTTGTTGCAATGCCTATGCGGCTTATTTGTCCTAGGTGGGCAGATGATTTAGGCATAAGATATTGCTTTCACATTGAGGCGGTAGATGAAAGGTCAAAGGGGTGCACGCTGCGTTGTAGCGGGTGTAGGGAGTCAACGCAGCAGAAGGGGAGTGACAGGGAATTGAGCGCGGAATCTGGATTAGCAGGGGTCAGAGAAATCCGCGTCGTTATTGAGGGAACGGGCATTGCCGCCGTACTTGGCCTTGAGCTCGCAGACCTTGTCCACGCTGTGACCGGCTTCGTAGATGATGGCATAGATAGAGCCGCCTTCAGTGCGGCTGCGCAGGGAACTACACGCGCCGCCCTTGATGATCTTGGAGCCTGGGTACTTCTTGTGCACTCGGTAGGGCTCAGAAATCGGATCAGTTGTCGGCGGGATGATGACCGATTCCGCGATGAGCACATAGCTGCCGTCGCATTCGCCGTACCAATAATCTTCGGGCGGAAATTCCTCCTCAGCGGTAATGGGCCTGTCGCGAACCTTTGGAGTTTGCGTTTGCTGTGCATCGCAGAGTTGGAGCTGGTTGATCAGCTCCTTCGGGGCGCCAGCCGTGTCCAACTTGCCCTTGTCGTAGCACTGATTGACGGAGTCTCCAGTCGTATTGTCAGACCGGTACAACTTCCACTCATTATCGGTCCAGTAGAACAGTCCATAATTTGAGGATTGCTTTTGGGCCATGTAAAGCCAGGTGCCATCGCAAAACAGCTGAAGCGTGCCAATTGGAACGTCCATTAGGTTATCGGCTAGCGTTCCACACTTCTCCTCTGTGGAAGGTCGAGTGCTAGCGCCCTTAGCTTGTGTAGTCTCAGCTTTCTTCTCAGGCGTGGATTCTTTCTCAGAAGTCGTCTCTTCGGTGGTTTCCTCGCTGTTGTTTTCTTGAGAATGAAAATTCGGTTCAGCGCTGCTCGATTCATCAGAATCTTTGTTTCCCGTTAGTGCCCAGGCACCACCGCCAATAAGCGCAATGATGGCGAGGGCGGCAACGACAATAATGGCGGTGCGCGTGCCTTTGCCCGAAGATTCTGCGTTGGTTCCAGTACCGGAGTCCCGCATAGGGGATGCAGGTCCGTTCGAATCTGAATATGGGGTTGAGTCAGATGAACCCCAAGAATTCTTGTCATTCAAAGGGGAGGCTCCTTTGTGCGCTGGCCAGAAAGAGAAATGCGAAAGAAAGGGAATGATTAAGAATCATTCCGCGTCATACTATAGGCATAAGAGTTGCAAGAATTCTCTCGAATGGGACTATGAAAGGGGTAATTGCAACGCGCCACTGTCCTGCGATGTAACTCGTAGGGATTAAGTACGTCATAAGCTGCGTGACCGAGAACCAACAGCGACGAAGCTGGGGAGTCCCACAATCTCCTAGAAGGGCTTCTATCTGACGCCTTTTTCCCAAGACGAGACCCCAATGAAGGGCACCGCGCAAAGGCCAATGTCCGGCTTAATCCCAAGCATGACCAAGAATTAAATCCCCGATGAGGGGGAGGAAGGAGCCCTCGTGGGCCTGGACCGTAATCTCAACGCCGCGGAATTGCACGCGACCCGCAACCGGGTGAGCGTGTCCCCGGATCTCATCCGCCGGTTGGGCGGTGCACTGGGATATCACGCAATCGAGGCTTTTGGCCCAGAGGCGCAGACGGAATTGAGCAAGGTCTTTGATTTGGGAGACATCATCGATCTGATGCTGTTGAGCCAGCTGCCGGAGATGGAAGTCGCGCCGGGTGTGGAGCAGCAGGTAGAGGGGGACGTCGCTAAGCAGCTGCTGCGGCGCATCAGCGCGGGTGATTATCTGACGCGTCAGCAGGTGCACGACCGCCTGCCGCGGGCGACGGTGATGCTGTACCGCATGGGACATCCGCGCCTGTGGGCCTTTGCCGCCCGTCAGCGCCTGCCCCAGGATGCGGAAAGAGCCGTGCCGGATTCCTTCCACCGTGATATCACCGGCCCGTACACCACTCCGGAGGAAGCGTGGCTGGGCATGTACGTGGCCGATGCCACGCGGCTCGGGGAGCTAAACACCCAGGTAGATGGTGCCGGTCTGGATGAGGACCGGCAGCAGCGCCTGCGGTTGGGCATGAGCCTGGCTGATACCTACCGCCAGGTGTGGAGTTCCGCGCGCGGCCATTGGCGTGTCAGCCCCCAGACGCGCTACATCGTGCCTTCGCGTTTTGGCTACTGCCCCTTTGTCTTCCGCGTGGCCGAGGGCGGGTGGCGCCGCGATTCCTTCGAAGGGAGCCACGACCGCTTCATGGCCACGGAGGGCTATTGGATCGACGTGGAGCGCGAACGGCTCATTCACCTCGGCGCGCCAGACCCGCACGATGCTTGGCTGCCTACGGCGCGGGTGGCGGCCGAAGCACCGACGGAAGAGGACCTGGCCGTCGCCCGGGTGCTCAGCGGGAAAATCATTGCCCTCGGCGCCGGACAGAAAAACATTACGATTCGCCTGCGCCAGAAGAACCGCACATTGAACTTTGACTAGGGCGGGCAGGTATTCTCGCAGGCATGGAGAATCTCAACGGACGCACCCTTTTCGTCGCCGCCGTAGATGCGGAAGCCGCCCACATTCCGGAAGGCGAACCCTTGCTCATCACCGGAATCGGTACGGTTCCGGCGGCCATTGCGCTGACGGAAGCTCTTGCCGACGCCCGCGCTAACGGCGCCCTTCCCGATCGCGTGGTCAACATTGGCACGGCCGGCGCGCTTGTCGACGGCATGGCTGGCGTCTTCGAAGTCAATAAGGTCACCAAGCATGACTTCAAGCTAGAAGTGCTTACCGATATCAACCGCTACCTGCTGCCAGAGGTCATCGAGCTCGAGACCTCCGGCCGCCTGCCGGTGCGCGGACTGGCCACGGGCGACATGTTTGTCTCCGATACCGCCCTGCGCACCGAGCTGGCTAAGAAGTCGCAGTTATGCGACATGGAAGGCTATTCCATCGCCGCAGTATGCCAGCGCTTCGATGTGCCCTGCACCCTGCTCAAGCAGGTGTCCGATTCCGCCAATGAGGAATCCAAGGGCACCTGGGCCAACGTCCTTGACCGCGGTGCGCGCCAGCTCGCCTCGGCCGCTACGGACCTAGGCTTTCTGCGCTAAAAACTAAAAGCGCGCCGGGGAGGGCCGGCGCGCTGCTAGTGGTGGCTGAGTCTTAGCTCAGCGGACTCATGGACTGGTAGAGCTGTTCTACCTTGTCGCGTGGAGTCTCGGCGTGTTCGTAGGCCACGTCGCTGGAGTCTGCAGGATCGTCCTTGGAGCCGGTGATGATGTCTATATCAGAGGGCTCGACTTCGCCGGAGCGCAGTGCAGCCATCTCGGCGTGGTAGCGCACGACAACAGCGATGGTTGCGGCCACGGGGACGGCGAGGAAGGCGCCGACGATGCCGGCCAGGGTAGAGCCGACGGTCACGGAAAGCAGGACCACGGCTGCGTGCAAGCCCATTGCCTTGGACTGCAGCATCGGCTGGAGGACATTGCCCTCCACCTGCTGGACGATGATGATAAGTGCGAGCGCCAGCAGCGCGTTAGTCAGGCCATTGGAGACCAGCGCGATGATGATGGCGAGGGCACCGGCGGTGACCGCACCGATGATCGGGATGAAGCTGGCGAAGAACGTCACCACGGCGATGACGAGCGCGAGCGGAACTTGTAGCACCCACAGGCCAAGGCCAATGAGGACTGCGTCCACCATTGCCACGGCGGCCTGCGCCTGGATAAAGCCGGACAAGGTCTTCCAGATGCGTGAACCCAGCTCAGTGACGTGCCAGCCGGTGGAATTTCCGGTGTACTTGCGCAGCCACGGCAGGAACTTGTCGCCGTCTTTAATGATGAAGAAGGTGACAAAGAGCATGATCAGCGCGGCCACGACGATGGAGCTGGCCATCGAGAAACCAGAGATAACGCCGGTGGCGATGGTGGAGGCTTGGCCCTTGGCAAACTTGACCACGTCCTGGAGTACGGACTGTAGCTGGTCACTTTGAATATCGATGGGGGACTTTTCCACCATCTCCGTGAGCTGGTTAATGCCGTCTTCGGCCTGGTTAATGAGCGTTTGGCTCTGGCTAGTGACTACGGGGGCCATGGCGGCAAAAACGCCGCAGAAGATGATGATGAGGCCGAGCAAGGTGCTCACCGCCGCGAGCGAGCGCGGGAATCCCTTGCTGCGCAGCCACGCGCTGATGGGGTAGAGCACCGTGGAGACGAGGATGGCGAGCAAGACCGGCAGCAGGCCTACCCAAATGAACTTGAGCAGGTAGCCGGCCAGCGCTAGGCCGGCGACGATAAGGATAAAGATTACCGAGACCTTGGCCATGGTGCGGAAGTCCTTGGCCAGAACAGCGGATTTATCGTCGCGCTCGGCAGGGTGCTCGCTGGCAGCCTCTGCACCAAGGTGCGCGTCATCATAAGCGACGAGGGTATGAGAATCTTCCTCGCCTGGCTTTTGGATCTGTGTTGCGTTGCCTCTTTCCTGCGCAGACGGGCGCTTGGCCTCGTCGCGGGAAGACGAATTATGTGACGTAGACATTGTCTACCACTATGCCACATAAAACTCGCAGCGCATACACGAAAAAGGAGGTAGCGGCCCACGGGCGGGGCGCTACCTCCGTGCAGTTCCTTCAACGCGTCCTTGAGCGCGTCCGCTGACGCGGCCGGGAATTACTCGTCGCGCAGGTTACCTACGTTGCGGATAATGCCGAAGCGGTGCATGGTCACGGAGACTGCCTGCTCAAGGAGGTAAGGAATGAGCTCACGGCGGCCGTCGGCAAGCACGGGCTGGTCCAGCACCACGGAGTTGGAGCGCACCGCGGCCTCGTAGATGGAATCCGGCACGGTGCCCAGGGCGCGCACGCGGGAGGAGGCGTCATTGGCCACGTCGGTAGCAAAAGCCTCGTCGGTGATGGCCTTGACGTCGAAGCCGAGGTCTTGCAGCTGGGTGGCAACCTCCGGGGTGGCGGAGATTTCCGTGGCGGTGCCGGTAATTGCGGCGGCCAGCACCTGGCGAGCAACCTCGCGCAGCTCGTAGCCTTCGCCCACGCGCACGCGCAGCTTGGTCAGAAGTGGTCGGTAGCGGAAGATATTGGCTTCAGAAACCAAACCGGTGCGGTCGTGGTCGCGGCCAAACTCTTCCTGCCACGCCACCTGGTCCAGTTCAGCGGCGCGCCACAGCCAGGTGATGTCCTCCTCGGTGAGCTTGCCAGAGAGGTTATCGCGCAGGCGGTGCAGCGCGGCGAGGCTTGCTGGGGCAATGTCCACGTTGCGCGGCTTGAGCTCGCCATCGGCCCACTCGCCCATCTGCGCCACGTAGTTCGGGCCACCAGCCTTGGCGCCCGGTCCCATGACTGACTTCTTCCAACCGCCGAAGGACTGGCGCTGGACAATCGCACCGGTGATGCCGCGGTTGACGTAGGCATTGCCCACCTCAACATTGTCGATCCAGTACTCAATTTCGGCGTCGTCAAGCGAGTGAATTCCGCCGGTCAGGCCATAGCCGGTGTCGTTCTGCCAGGCAATGGCCTCTTCCAAAGTATCGGCGTACATGATGCCCAGGATGGGGCCGAAGCACTCGTTCTTGTGGTACCAAGATCCCGGCTGCACATTATCGCGGATGCCCGGGGACCACAGGGTGCCCTCCTGGTTGAGCTTTTCCGGCTTGAGCAGCCACTTCTCGCCCGGCTCAAGCTGCGTCAAACCGCGCAGGAGCTTCTCGCTCGGCTCTTCCGCCAGGCCGTTCATGGTGGTGGTGATATCGAAGCCCGGGCCCGGCTTAAGGGTCTTGACAGCATCCAGCAGCTGGGTGCGCAGGCGCTCGGACTTGCCGGCCGCGCCGACGAAGATAACCAGGGAGGCCGCCGAGCACTTCTGGCCGGAGTGGCCAAAGGCGGAGTTGTAGAGATCATCGATGGCCAGATCCGGGTCCGCGGCTGGGGTGATGATGAGCGCATTCTTGCCGGAAGTCTCCGCCATAATGTTCATCTTCGGCTTCCAAGAACGGAAGAGCGCGCCGGTATCGGAGGCGCCGGTGAGGATGACATTGTCCACGTCATCGTGGGAGAGCAGGGCCTTGCCGGCTTCGCCTTCATCAGTAAGCACGAGCTGGACCAGGTCCGGGTCTAGTCCCTGCGCCTCGAGGGCGGTGCGGAAGGCCTCCACCACGAGCTTGCCGCAGTGAACCACCTGCGGTGCTGGCTTGACGATGACCGCCGAGCCCGCCGCCAAGGAAGCCGCAATGCCGCCGGTGGGGATGGCAATGGGGAAGTTCCAGGGCGGGGTTACCACGGTGACGGTGTGCGGGGTGAACTCGGAATAAGACTCTTCCAGCAGGCGCGCGGACTGGCCGTAGTAGGTGCAGAAGTCAATCGCCTCAGAGACCTCAGGGTCGGTTTGGGTGACGGTCTTATTGGCCTCATACGCAGCCACGGAGATGAACTTGCCGCGCTGGGACGCAATCTGATCTGCCACGGCCTCCAGTGCGGCGGCGCGCTCGGCGGCAGGGCGCTTGCCCCACTCGGTGCCCAGTTCCTTGGCACGAGCGATGTGACCTTCGACCGCGGCAGGGTCGGTAACCTCCGCGATGCCGTGCTCGCCCGGATTGCGCTTGAGCGCTTCCTGCGCCCACTGGCGGTTCGGCGCGAGCGCCGGGTCAGTATCTGCCTCGTTGGTAAAGCGGCCGGTGCGCGGTGCCTGGCGGCCGTCCTCCTCAAGGCGGTTCTGGGTGCGGCGGGCACCAGCGAAGGTGTCCCAGCGCTTGGCGACGGCCCGACGGAACGTCTCTTCCTGGTCCGCCAACGGCTCCTCGCCCGGGGCGAAGAGGGCGTAGAGGAAGTTCTGCGGCGCGGAGTTCTCCTCCAAGCGGCGCACCAGGTAGGACACGGCGACGTCGAAGTCTTCTGCGTGGACAACCGGGGTATAGAGGATCTGGCGGCCGTCAAAGACCTTGCGCACCGCTGCCTGCTGGGCTGGGGACATGCCCTGCAGCATCTCCGAATCCATCATGTGCAGCACGCCGCGTTTCTTGCCCAGTTCATAGGCCATTGCCGCGGTGTAGAGGTTGTGGGTTGCTACACCGATGCGGACGCTATCGGCGTATTCTTCGCGCAGAATGAAATCCAATAGGCGGTAGTAGTTGGCGTCAACGTCGAGCTTGTTGGTGTAGGTAGCCAGCGGCCAATCGTGGACCTCGCCCTGCACGGTTTCCATGGATAGGTTCGCGCCCTTTACAATGCGCACCTTGACCTTGCCGCCGCCCTTAGCCACGCGCTCCTTGGCAAAGTCAGCGACATCCTTGAGCGCATCGAAGGTATCTGGCAGGTAAGCCTGCAGCACGATGCCGGCATCCAGGGTGAGGAATTCCGGTTCGCTGAGCAGCTCCTTGAACAGGCGGATGGTCAGGTGGAGATCGTGGTACTCCTCCATGTCCATGTTGATAAAGACCTTGTCGGTGCGGTCTGCTGCAGCCTGATACAGCGGGCGCAGGCGCTCCTTGAGGCGCTCTACCGAGCCGTCGATATCCCAGTGGTTGAGCTGGGCCACCATGGAGGAAGCCTTGACCGAAACGTAGGTCACGCGGGGGTTTTGGATGAGCTTGAGGGTGCGCTCCGCGCGGGACTTCGCCTCTTCCTCACCGAGTACGGCCTCACCCAGCAGGTTGAGGTTAAGCTGCTCACCGGATTCGGCGGCCTTGTCCAGGATCTTGTTGAGGGCATCAGACTCTGCGTCTAGAACCAGGTGGCCAACCATCTTGCGCATGTATAGGCGGGCTACCGGCATGACTAGGTTCGGCAGGATGGGGCCGAAGAAGCCACCGGCGCCAACGAGTGCACCATTGATGCTGCCCAGGAACGACGGGTCATAGTGGGAAGAAATATCCTTCAGCGCGTGCGCGGCAACCTTGTCATCTTCTGGGCGCATGACGCGGTCGACGAAGTCCATGGTGAACTTCACGCCGTCTTCATCGCGCAGCAGGTCCGCGAGCTGTTCGGTGGCCTTATCTTCTTCGTCCGCAGTGGACTTCAACCAGTCGTGTGCGCGGCTAATCGCTGCGGGCAGGACTGCTTCCACATCATCAGAGATGGGCAAGCGGGTATTGGCAGGAGAAGTCATATGGGTTCTACCTCTTCTTCAAACGGGTCACATCCCCGTAGCCGCTAGCAGTATTCGTGCCGGACAGTGGGCTGTCGGGCGATACGGACGGCTGGGACGTAAGCGGTGAGCTATGTGGTGCTGCAGGGCGCAGCTGGGTGAGGAGCGAACACGCGGGTGCGCGCGACGCAAAGTGAGGGTCGCAGGGATTCGGAGTGAAGTGCGATGTTCAGCGGGCCACTATGCGGGCCGAATGCGGACGGGAGGCCTATCGCTGCTGCGACGAACGCGCGCCAGGTTGGTGTTCAACACTCACCTGCTTTCTATGACGTGACTATGTAAGGCTAAAGGAAAACGCGAGCACTATAACGCTCTGACGTGCGGCAACCCTGCAGGTTCAGGTTCCAATTGTTGCCTCGGAAATACTATGAACTTTTGTGTTGCCGTAATTATAGGAAAGCGGTAAACGTGATGCTAGTCTCCTTTGAAAAACGGTATACGGGGGTAGAAAAACAAAAAATAAACCCCAGCATGTGGGGTTTAGAGGGGGTATTGACTCATCCGGGGGTAATCTACCCCCGGATTGTCCAACAATTGGGTTCTAAGAACCGTAGCCGGCCTTAAGCGCCTTCACTGCCAGCTCGAGGCGCGACTTGGCGTGGAATTCACTGAGTAGGGTGGACACATACTTCTTCACCGTGCCCGGCGCATAATGTGTGCTCTTGGCAATCTCTTCGTTGGACTTTCCTTGGCAGACCAAGTCCAGGACCTGCTCTAGCGCAGGAGAGATGTGGTGATTGTCCTTGATTTTTGCGTTTGCGGCTGCCGCATCGGCGCTGGTTCCCTCAGCGTTCCAATTAGGAAGCTGCTCAAACAAACGGGTAAGCGACTGCGGGGTGACAACCGTGCCACCGCGCACGGCCTCGCGCACGGTATCTAAAATGTAGACCGGCTTGGAGCTTTTCAGAATATAGGCCGCAGCCTTATTGGACATGACCTCTTTGAGGGTCTCGTCATTGTCCATCGCGGTCATCGCAACAAAGACCGGAGGGTCTTCCAATTTGTTGACCTCGCGCAAGAGGGTCGTGCCATCCATCTCGGGCATATGGATGTCCGCGACAATGACGTCAAAGTCCTGCTCTTGCAAAAGCTCGAGGGCGACCTTGCCATTTTCTGCGGTGGCGCGCACTTCCATGTCCTCAGCCGAGGCAAAATAGCGCCCCAAGGCCTCAAGGACAAGTGGGTCGTCATCGACGACCAAGAGGGATGTTTTTACTTCGATTTCGGGCACCATGGTGCGGGGCATCCGAATGCAATATCCACGGCAGACTTGTACTCAGTTGTGGAGGAAAGGTCTCCAGGCGCGAGACCACCCAGGAGTGAAGTGGACAGCATTAGTGGTGCGAGAAAAGTAGCGAGTGCGGCCTGCATCTGCGGGCTCCTTCAATAAAAACCAATTTAGTTAGAAACAAGCGATAGCTTAATGGACGAACTCGGTGTTTGCTAGGCGGAGTGCTGGATCTAACGTGCCTTATGTGTGCTTGGCGGCAGCGACAGAGTCAAAACCCAGCTTCCATCTTCTAGGTTGGTGTCGACACGAGCATCTATAGTCGCGGCTATACGATTCATTGAGGACAGTCCAATGCCGGAAGACATATCAGCATTTGTAGTTGTAGGTTTCGCTACGGGGTTGGTAATTGAGACCAGTGTCCACCCCAGATGAGGTCGGACAGAAATCAGAATTTCTGCGCCAGGTGGCGAATATTTGACAGCATTGAGGCAGGCCTCAGTAGTAATTGCTGCGATTGGATCCAGGATTTCTCGGGGGAATTCCGGCGCGAATTCTTCGCCGGAAACCTCTACGACTGGTGCTCGGTTGAGTCGTGACAGGCGTTCCTGCTCTTCTGACAGCAGCTGAGCAAAGTTCGAAGGCTTCGTGGTGGTTGCAAAGCTTGTGCCGTCGTTAATGCCATCGATGTCGTTGCGCAAAACCTTGGTAAGTGCACGGACTTCAGACATTGAAGAGCGCATGGAATCGCTAAGTTTATCGAGACTCTGGGCTAGCTCTGGCTGGTTAGCGTACTCGAGGCTTAGAGCTTCTAGCTGCATAGTATTTACTGTCAGGCTAGAAACTACCGAATTGTGCAGAGTCTCTGCGAGGTCAGATTGGCGTCGCTTGACATCATTGTTCCATTCCACCATGGCGGACCTATAACGATCAGCGGAATGGGCGAACGTACCACCGATGACTCCGCCAATAGTGATCAGCATGGCCCAAGTGAAGGCTGGTGCAGGGTCGATATTCATGCTGGGCTCTGTGGGGTCAATTAGGCCACCTAGCCAAAGGACCATTCCGATCAGGAAAGTGCGCCCGTGGTGTCCATGATATGCAATGACGGCAAGAAAGATCGGCGCTAAGAATACCGAGCTAATAAATGGAGTCTTGGTCAGTAGTGTTGCAGCTACCCAGATGACAACGAAAGCCACTGACATGTTGATAGGCCAGCGGTAAGCGCAAGTCGTGACGACGGTGAGTGTGAGGCCGAGTAGGGCGGAAGATAGCTGGTCCTCGGTGGGAGAAAAGAATGCCCCGAGGAAGGCGAGTATTACACAGAAGAACGCCGTTAAAGCGGCTGTTCGCTGCAGGGTCATGGCCGCGCGGATGCGTTGGTGAATGGGCGGCTGTGAAGGTTTCGACACGGTGCGGTCCACGCTTCCTGGATGCTAAGGCTCAATGGGTTTTATCTCCCTAGTGTAAGTACGGCGAACGTGAAACAGCTTGATTTCTAGTGGTCGTGGAAACACCTGACATGGGTTAGGTGATTGTGTGGAGTCGAAATGGGTTCCGGATTCTGCTGTTGTGGCGCGGTTTGCGTCGTTGGTTCGGGCTGGTAGTTCAATACGGGCGGCTGCTGGGGTGGTTGGTTTAGCGCGGTCGGTGGCTTATCGGCTTGCTGGCGAGTTGGACTTGCCGCGCAAGCGCCACAGGACTACTAGCTCGGATGACAGTGAGGAAATAGCTCGCCTGTGGCTGGAAGGTGTGGCACCGATGGATATTGCGCGCCAGCTTTCTATAGGCTCTTCTCCGGTGTACCGGATCGGTATTGAGCTTGGTTTGTGGAAGCGCAATCCGCATGGCCGAAAAGCTGCGGCCACAACTGGCCGGTGTAGTTATCTGCAACTGCGTGCGAATGCTTTAGGGCGCAAAGATGCCGCTTTAGCCTGTGGCATTCATCCGCGTAATGAGGTTACCCTCGTTTAGTGGACACCCTATTTGTACGGATCTTGTGTCCGTAGGAGAGGATGTTCATTGTGAGTCAACAGCGCAAGAAGTACACGCCGGAGTACCGGCGTGA
>NZ_JASPHM010000007.1:32860-135343 GCF_030229215.1 Corynebacterium sp. MSK150 | reverse complement strand
CATGCGCTAAACCCCACCAACACAAAATGTCGTTTAGCCCGACACGCCGCAAAACAACACATTCTGTCGTTTAGGCCCCCTACACTTCGCCGCATGTGTCCGCCGTAAACCATGTGGGTCCAACGGGGATGGGGTACTGGAGTAAGCGGAAAACGAAAAATCGCCCACCTGAACGATGGGCGAAAAATGGAGGGAATGACGGGAATCGAACCCGCGTCTTCAGCTTGGAAGGCTGAGGTATTAGCCACTATACGACATTCCCACAGCGCGCTATTGAACGCTGCGCCATACTTTAGCGCACGCGGGGGCAAAAATGAAAATAGGGAACTAGGGTGGCGCTTGAGCCGTTGTTATAAGAGGAATGGCCCTACCAATAGAAAGCGATGATCGTAGTGGAAATTTTGCTCCTTGTGCTGGCAGTGGGCGGAGGCGCGTGGTTTATGTCTTCGCGCAACTCCCAAAAACGCCGCGAGGAACGAGAAGCGCAGCAATTGGCTGATGCACAAGCTGACGCTCGCCGGTGGATTGAACGCCTGGGTGGCCAAGTAATGCAGATTTCAGGCACAGACTCTGCCTCCCAACAGGCAATGGCCGATGCGTCCGAGCGTTTCACGGCAGCTAACTCGGCGATTTCACGCGCCACCACCGCAAAGCAGGCGAACCTAGCGCGTGAGTCCGCTTTGGAAGGCATGCATTATGTGAATGCCGCGCGCGAGATTATGGGCATGAACCCGGGCCCAGAGCTGCCACCGCTCGAGGGGCAGCGCGCCGCCGGCAAGGTGACGGAAAAGCGCACGGTGGAAGCGAATGGCCAGCAGATCACTGCTTCGCCGTACGCCTCCGCGGATACCCCGAACTACTACCCAGGCGGAACCGTGGCCGGCCGTCCGGTTCCGGCAGGTTGGTATTCCCGTCCGTGGTGGGCGGATGCTTTGCAGACCGGCGTGTGGATGGTGGGCTACTCCATGATGTTTAATGCCCTATTCTCCGGTATGTCTGGCATTGGCTATTCCGCGGCCGCTGCTGAAAGCGGCGACTGGGGTGGCGGTGAAGGCATGGGCGATGCTGGCGACATGGGTGGTGACGCTGGCGATGCTGGCGGCGCCGGTGACATGGGCGGCGGCGATGACGGCGGCGGCCTGTTTGATGGCCTTGGCGATGGTGATGGCGGCGGATTCTTTGACGGAATGTTTGATTTCGATTTCTAGCCGCATGGCTGTCAAAAGTGGCCTCTGTGCTGCGTTGATTCCATTAGGTGGGGGTCCGTTTAGGAGATTTAAAACGGACACGGTACACTGTCTCAGGTATGCAACGCAGCCAAGGCAACTTGGTGGCCTACATACGGGGCGTGGCGCAGTTTGGTAGCGCACCTGCTTTGGGAGCAGGGGGTCGCAGGTTCAAATCCTGTCGCCCCGACGTATGGGGGTCTGGAAATGCCCTAATAAGGATTTCCGGACCCCCTTTAAGTTTATGTACGTAAAACAATGAAGCCAGGGAGATTCACTCGTGAAGACCACCGTAGACAAGCTGAGCGATACCCGCGTTAAGCTCACCGTCAACGTTCCGTTTGCGGAGCTGGACCAGGAAATCGATCAAGCTTACGCGGCAATCGCGCAGCAGGTTTCTATTCCAGGTTTCCGTAAGGGCAAGGCACCGCGCCAGCTTATTGATGCTCGCTTCGGCCGCGGCCCCATCCTGGAGCAGGTTGTCAATGACATGCTGCCTTCCCGCTACGAGCAGGCAGTCAAGGAAAACGATCTGAAGGTCATCGGCCAGCCGGACGTTGACATTTCCAAGATCGAGGACAAGGACTTCGTGGAGTTCACCGCAGAGGTTGATATCCGCCCTGAGTTTGAGATTCCGGACTTCTCCAAGATCTCCGTTACCGTCCCGGCCCTGAAGGCTGACGAAGAGGACGTCGACAAGGCTCTGGAGGAGCTGGCAGAGCGCTTCGGTGAGCTCAAGGACACCAAGCGCAAAATGAAGACCGGCGACTACGCCATCATCGACATCACCGCTGAGATTGACGGCGAGAAGATTGAAGACGCTTCCACCGAGGGTCTGTCTTACCGCATCGGCGACGATGATCTCATCAAGGGTCTGGACACTGCCCTGCGCGGCATGAAGACCGGTGAGGATAACGAGTTCACCTCCACCATCCAGTCCGGTGAGCACAAGGACGAAGAGGCCACCATCAAGGTCCACGTCCAGCAGTCCAAGGAGCGCAAGCTGCCGACTATGGACGATGAGTTCGCTCAGATGGCTTCTGAGTTCGACACCATGGACGAGCTGCGTGAGTCCACCAAGACCCAGGTGGAGGAGACCAAGAAGGCTGAGCAGGCTGCACAGATCCGCGATGAGGTTCTGAAGTCCGCACTGTCTGAGGTTGAATTCGAACTGCCGCAGTCCGTAGTGGACGAGCAGGCACACTCCCAGCTGCACCAGATCCTGGGCCAGCTGGCTCACGATGAGAAGGCACTGGCTCAGCTGCTTGAGGCACAGGGCACCTCCCGCGAAGAGTTTGATAAGCAGACCCGCGAGCAGGCAGAAGAGTCCGTCCGCACCCAGCTGTTCCTCGACGCTGTAGCAGAGAAGGAAGAGCCGGAAGTTTCCCAGCAGGAGCTGACCGACCACATCCTGTTCACCGCTCAGTCCTACGGCATGGACCCGAACCAGTTCATCCAGCAGCTGCAGTCCAACGGCCAGATCGCTAACCTCTTCTCTGACGTGCGCCGTGGCAAGGCACTGGCTGCCGCTATCTGCCGCACCACCGTCAAGGATGAAGAGGGCAATGACGTAGACGTTGACCAGTACTTCGGTGAAATCGAAGAAGAGGACGCTGCAGAAGCTTCCGAGGAGAAGTAATCTCCCACTTGTAACGCGCTGCTGCCACATGTGTGGTGGCGAGCGCGCATGAAACCCCGGATTCAGGTAACTCAAGGATGAGCCTGAATCCGGGGTTTGTGTCATTGTGGACGCCCTCTAGGAGTCTTTGAGTACTTCGAAGAGGGCGTGATGTGATGTGTGTTGGCTGGGGATACCGCTAGCCGTTCTTGGCTCTAAAGGCCTCGTCGGTCAACTGCAGGAAGCGCATAACGTAATCCTTGACAAAGTCTGCGGTACGTTGATTGAGATGTCCGGACTCTTCGAAAAGGGTGGGGGATTGGCCCAGAAATACTTCGGGCTGACCAGGGAGCGGCATGTCGAAGTAGGACAGAGCGAGGCGAAGGTTCTTCTGTGAACTGTAGCCGCCCATGCGGCCTACAGAGTGGCTAATGATACCTGCGGGAAGGTTCTTCCACGCCACATCTGAGTTGGGTTTAGAGCCGATGTCCACTGCGTTTTTGAGGCAGGCAGGGATAGTGCGGTTGTTCTCTGGCGTAATGAAGAGGATCCCGCTCGAGTTCTTGATGGTCTCGCGAAAGGTGGTGTACTCAGCCGGAGTGGGCTTGTCCGTGACGGCGGGGTCATCGTAGTCGAAGTCATAGAGCGGCAAGTCACGGATTTCCACGATGTTTGCCTCGTAGCCTTCAGGGATCATCGTGAGCACCTCGTGTGCAATCTTGCGTGCAAATGACTCTCGGCGCAGGCTGCCGACGATAACGCTGATACGTGGGGTGGTCATGGTAAACCTTCTTTCTTAGTTGGGTGTAGGGAGACGTGGTCAAGGGAGAAAAGGCTTGCAGCCAAAGGCCGGTGGTGGGCCGGCAGCGTGGGCGGCGGTGAGGAAGCCATCTACTTTGTTTCCTTCTTCATGGCGGAAGTACAGTTCGATGAGTCCTAGAAGCCCCCCGAGGACGGCCTCTCGTGCGGCGGATGTATTCAACAGCCGCATGGCTGCGGGTTGGTTTCCTTCGCGGATGGCTTCAAACAGCGCGATGGTCTCAAGCCAGCTTCCTTGGTCCGGTCGCGGAAAAGGTTTAGAAATCCCAGTCATCATCACTCGTTTCTTCAGCAGTACCAATGACATAGGAGGAACCAGATCCGGAGAAGAAGTCATGGTTCTCATCTGCTCCGGGGGCTAGGGCCGCGAGGATTTCTGGGTTCACTTCCGTTTCTTCGGGCGGGAAATAATCCGGGTAGCCCAAATTCATGAGTGCCTTATTGGCGTTATAGCGAACGAACACGGCTACATCATCCATGAGTCCCAAAGGCTCATATAGCTCGCCGGAATAGTCCAGCTCTAGTGCATAAAGCTCTTCGAGCAAAGAAATGGTGAAATCATGCATCTCCTTCTGCCGTAGCGGGGTCGTGGATTCCAGACCGCGCTGATATTTGTAACCCGAGTAGTAGCCGTGCACTGCCTTGTCACGCAGAATGAGGCGGATCATGTCTGCCGTATTTGTCAGGGTGGCGTGGACAGAAAAGTGCAAGGGAAGATAGAAACCCGCGTAGAGAAGCAGCGAGGAAAGCAACGTCGATGACACCTTGCGTTTGAGTGGATCCGGCCCAAAATAGTGCGCGAGAACTTTCTTAGCGCGTGCCTGGAGAAGGTCGTTATTCACCGCCCAGCGGTATGCTTCATCAATTTCCTTTGTACTGCTCAGGGTAGAAAACACTGAAGAGTATGAACGGGCATGGACTGACTGCATGAAGGCGATGTTGGTATACACGGCCTCCTCGTGTTCGGTGCGGGCATCTTGAATCTGACAGATTTCACCCACGGTGGCCTGGACAGTATCCAGGGTGGTGAGTCCCGTGAACACCCGCATGGTGAGGTTGCGTTCCTCGGGTGTCATCTTCTGCCACGCCGGGAGATCATTAGAAAGCGGGACCTTCTCTGGCAACCAAAAGTTGGCGGTTAGACGGTTCCACACTTCAAGATCCTTGTCATCGCTCACCCGGTTCCAATTGATGGCGCGGATGCGGGCTGAAGGATCATGCCGGTAGCTCGGCGGAGTAACTGAAATGCTGGTTAGTTCAGCACTATTCGATGTTGACGACATAGCTTCTTTCTTTCTGAGTGAATGGTTGTGGACAAGGGGGAGGACCGTGCTCCTACAAAGCACAGGAGACGCAGCCTTCGACCTCGGTTCCTTGGAGCGCGGATTGGCGTAAACGGATGTAGTAGAGGGTCTTGATTCCGGCTTTCCAGGCATAAATTTGTGCCTTGTTGATGTCCCGCGTGGTGGTATCAGCGGTAAAGAACAAGGTCAGGGAAAGCCCTTGGTCCACGTGTTGGGTGGCCATGGCGTAGGTGTCGATGATTTTTTCGTATCCCACGGCGTAGGAGTCATCGAAATACTCCAGGTTGTCGTTGGTCATTTCCGGCGCGGGGTAGTACACGCGCCCCAAGCGGCCTTCCTTGCGTATTTCAATTTTGGAGGCAATTGGGTGGATGGACGCGGTGGAGTCATTGATGTAGGAAATTGATCCAGTGGGTGGAACTGCCTGCAAGTAGGCGTTGTAGATGCCGTCTTGCATCACTTGATTCTTGAGCCGTAGCCAATCCTCGCGTTGAGGGATCTGCACGCCTGCTTCGTGGAAGAGCTGTTTTACGTGTTCAGTGGCTGGCGCCCAGTCTTGGTCGATGTATTTGTCAAAGTAGGCGCCAGTGGCATAGGTGGATTCTTCGAAGCCTGTGAATCGTTGACCTTTTTCAACCGCGAGTGCATGGGATGCGCGGAGCGCATGGTAGGTCACCGTGAGGAAATAGATATTTGTAAAGTCCAGTGCCTCGGCGCAGCCATAAGGAATACGCTGTGAAGCAAGGAAGCCGTGGAGATTCATTTGGCCCAGACCAATGGCATGCATGGAAGCATTTCCGTGAGCGATGGAGGGAACAGCTTCGATATTCGTCAGGTCTGAAACCTTCGTGAGGGCACGCACTGCGGTTTCGACGGTCTCCCCGAAGTCCGGCGATTCAAAAGCCTTCGCAATGTTGAGCGAACCTAGATTGCAGGAAATATCCTGGCCAACGGTGGTGTAGTCACCCGAAGCTCCGTAGGTCGATGGCGTGTTGACCTGGAGGATTTCGCTACACAGGTTGGACATATTGATATGTCCTTTGAGGGGATTAGCGCGGTTGACCGTATCCTCAAAGAGGATGTAGGGGTATCCGGATTCAAACTGAAGCTCAGCCAGCGTGGTGAAAAACTCGCGGGCCTTAATGGTCGTGTGAGAGATTCGCGGATTGGCAACCAGCTCGTCGTAGTACTCGGTGATGGACATGTCAGACATGGCTGCGCCGTACTCGCGAGCGATGTCATACGGGCTAAAAAGATGCATATCCTTGTTCTCTTTGGCCAGACGGAAGGTTATATCTGGAATAACAACCCCCAGCGAAAGAGTCTTGATGCGGACTTTCTCATCGGCATTTTCCCGCTTGGTATCCAGGAAGCGAAGAATATCTGGATGGTGCGCATGCAGGTAGACGGCTCCAGCGCCCTGCCGGGAGCCCAATTGGTTGGCATAGCTGAAGCTATCTTCGAGAATCTTCATGACTGGGACTACGCCGGAAGCCTGGTTCTCAATCTTTTTGATCGGGGCTCCGGATTCGCGCAGATTGCTCAGCAACAGGGCCACTCCACCACCGCGCTTTGATAGTTGCAGTGCAGAGTTCACGCAGCGGCCAATGCTCTCCAAATTGTCTTCGATTCGCAGGAGGAAGCAGGAGACCATTTCGCCGCGCTGGGCTTTGCCTGCGTTGAGAAAAGTAGGGGTGGCGGGCTGGAAGCGTCCGGTCATGATGTCATCCACCAGCTTTTCTGCGAGCTCTTCGTCGCCCTGTGCAAGGTATAAAGCTGTGGTGGCGACGCGTTCTTCGTAGCCTTCTAGGAATCGGGAGCCATCAAAGGTTTTCAGTGCATATGAAGTGAAGAACTTAAATGCGCCGAGGAAGGTGCGGAACTGATGCTTAACTCGATGTGCTCTGTCGTACATGGCGCACAGAAAGGCGTCATCATAAAGCTCAAGGAAATCCCGCTCGTAGTACTCGTTATCAACCAACCATTCCAAGCGTTGCTTGGTGGAATCGAACTGATGCATGCGGGGAGCGACATGGTGCGTGACATAGTCTTGTGCTGCCTGAATGTCCTTGTCAAACTGGATTTTTCCAGAAGCGTCGAACAAGTTCAGCTGCGCGTTGAGTGCGTGGTAGCTCTTGCGCTTGCCGACACCGCCGGCATTGTCTGCTGAAGCGGTGCGGGGCGTAGCGCCAATAGTCTGTGTGGGGGTGGCATCAAGAGGCCACATTGTGTTTTCCAATCTGTGTGATGCGGATGTGTTCTTCATCTTGTGGGGGATTAATGGGGTGTCATCGTTAGCTGCTTTTGCTGCTCCCAAAACTTCTGAAGGCCCTGCTTTACGGCGGCGATGTCCTTCTGGGTGCCGAGAAGCTCGAAGTGATACAGCTCCGGTACGTGGCACTTGGCGGAAATGATGCGTCCGGCGACGCAGTAAGCACTTCCGAAGTTGGTATTCCCTGAGGTAATAACGCCCCGGATAAAGGAGCGGTTGATTGGGTCATTGAGGAAGTCGATGACCTGTTTGGGGACTGCGCGTTTGAGCGAGCCGCCGCCGTAGGTGGGAACGATGAGTACGTACGGGTGTGAAACCTGGATCATCCCGGTTTTCTTGGGGCGCAGTGGAATGCGCACCGCGGGTCTATCTAAGCGTTCGACGAATCTTTTCGTGTTCTCTGAAACGCTGGAAAAGTACACCAAATCTGGTGAGTCTGACATGGCAATCCTGCTCATCCTGGCCTTAGCCATAAGTGGGGTAGGTGATATTCGAAAAGACTAACTACGCAATGCCGTAGTTGCAACTACGGTCTAACGTAGTTTTGAAAAGGGCAGGTGAGAGCAGGATTAATGCAAAGGGGAATGTCTAAAGGTTGTGGTGTGCTACAAACACTGCGTCGGTAGCTGGGCGTCCAAGTACTACCCACTGAGTGCCGCCGGCCACCTGTATTTCGAGAGAATCTGAAAAGGGCGCTCCCTCGCGCGTGCTAAGAACAGCCCCAGTGACAATGCCGCGCTCTTCAAGGAACTTCAGCAGTTGTGGGTCGGAATCAGAAATGCGTTCCACGGTCACCTGCGATTGTGCACCGCTGTCGGTGAGGCGATGCGCACTGGGGATGGTGATCTGTCCATCAACCGTAGGGATAGGATCGCCGTGCGGATCCCTAGTGGGGTAATCAAGGAACTTATCCACACGTTCTATGAGCATGTCAGACACCGCGTGTTCGAGATTTTCGGCTTCATTATGGACTTCGTCCCAGGTGTAGCCCAATGCTTGAACCAAAAAAGACTCAAGCAATCGGTGACGGCGCACCATGACCAATGCGTACTGCCTGCCAAGTTCGGTTAACTCCACAGAGCCATAGGGCGTGTGTGACACGAGCCCTTGCTTCGCCATTTTGCGCACTGCATCGGAAACCGAGGAGAGCTTGAGTCCCAGCTGTTTCGCTATAAGCGTGGCGGTAACGGGCTCGGATGACCATTCCTTTAGCCCCCAGATAGCTTTCAAATAGTTCTGGGTACTGGTGGACAGCTCGGAAACAGACATGAGTAAATGTTAACCCAGCTTCCGTGTGCGCCTTTGGCGCTGTGGCCCAACGCTCATAGCGAACAGAGGCCAAGTTTGAGAGGAATGCCGGTAAGGTGGGGCCAGTTAAAGCATTCTTCACTTGAAGGAGAACCACTAATGTCTGAGAAGATTTCAATGAACTCGTCGTCTACGGGTATGAATCTGAGCGATAGCGTGTACGAGCGCCTGTTGCGCGAGCGCATTATCTTCCTGGGAACCCAGGTCGATGATGAGATTGCGAACAAGCTGTGCGCCCAGATCCTCCTGCTGTCCGCCGAGGACCCCACTCGCGACATTTCGCTCTACATCAACTCCCCGGGTGGCTCTGTCACTGCGGGCATGGCTATTTATGACACCATGAAGTACTCGCCGTGCGATATTGCCACGTACGGCATGGGCCTGGCTGCCTCCATGGGTCAGTTCCTGCTTTCCGGCGGCACCAAGGGCAAGCGCTTCGCGCTGCCGCACGCACGCATCATGATGCACCAGCCTTCTGCCGGTGTTGGCGGTACCGCTGCGGATATCGCCATCCAGGCTGAGCAATTTGCTCAGACCAAGCGCGAGATGGCCGAGCTCATTGCCGAGCACACCGGACAGACCTTTGAGCAGATCACCAAGGACTCCGACCGTGACCGTTGGATGACCGCCCAGCAGGCCAAGGACTACGGCATTGTTGACCACGTCATTGAGTCCGTCAACGGCCCGCTGAGTAACTAGGGAATAAGGAGAAAATCACTATGAATCAGTCCCAGATGCCAAGTTCCCGCTACGTTCTGCCGTCCTTCATTGAGCAGTCCGCACAGGGCACTAAGGAAACCAATCCATATTCCAAGCTTTTTGAAGAGCGCATTATCTTCTTGGGCACCCAGGTGGATGACACTTCCGCAAATGACATTATGGCCCAGCTGCTGGTTCTGGAGAGCCAGGACCCGGACCGCGATATCACCATGTACATCAACTCGCCCGGTGGTTCCTTCACCGCGTTGATGGCTATCTATGACACCATGCGCTACGTTCGTCCCGATGTGCAGACCGTGTGCCTGGGTCAGGCTGCTTCCGCCGCCGCTGTGCTCTTGGCTGCGGGTGCGCCGGGTAAGCGTGCCGCGCTACCTAACTCCCGTGTGCTCATTCACCAGCCGGCAACTCAGGGTACTCAGGGTCAGGTTTCTGATCTGGAGATTCAGGCCGCCGAGATTGAGCGCATGCGCAAGCTGATGGAAACCACCCTGTCTGAGCACACCGGTCGTACCGCTGAGCAGATCCGCATTGATACGGATCGCGATAAGATTCTGACCGCTCAGGAAGCCGTTGAATATGGCATCATCGATACGGTCTTTGATTACCGCAAGCTCAACGCTTAATTTGGAATAACTCATTCTAGGTAGCCCCTGCCGCTCAACCGAATTCCGGTTGTGAGGCAGGGGCTTTCAGCATTGTAGGGCAGGGAAGGGGCAATGCCCGGTAATTCTTGCTGCACCCGAATGGGGTAAGTCTCTCTGCGCAATATCTGCAGGTCGTTAGGTTTATTTCTATCGTGCGACACTAAACTTATAATGACTGATTTGTGATTTAGGCCTCCAAGTGGTCAGATATTTTTATGGAGAAACACACATCTGACGCGGTGGCCCAGGCTGCTACGCCCACGCCGCAGAGCGGCGAACGTACATTCTTTGGCCACCCATGGGGCTTGGCCAACCTCTTTGGCGTGGAAATGTGGGAGCGATTTAGCTTCTATGGCATGCAAGCTCTTGTCTTGCTTTACATGTATTACTCCACTACCGATGGTGGTCTCGGCCTCGACCGAGCGGACGCGACGTCTATTGTGGGAGCCTACGGTGGCTTGGTCTACATGGCCTGCTTATTGGCTTCTCTTGTTGCTGACCGTGTCTTGGGTGCAGAACGCACACTGTTTTACTCGGCCAGCATGGTGATGCTTGGCCACATTGCTTTGGCATTTGTTCCCGAAATAACTGGTTTGGCTATTGGCCTCGTCCTTATTGCCATCGGCTCCGGCGGTGTTAAGACCACCGCGCAGGTCGTGCTTGGTGCTATGTACAGTCGCGATGACCCGCGCCGCGATGGTGGCTTCTCCATCTTCTATATGGGCGTTAATATCGGCGCGCTTGTTGGTCCGCTGCTCACCACCGCGCTGTGGGGCTGGCAGGGTTTCCATTGGGGTTTCGGTATTGCAGCAATTGGCATGGCGCTCGGCCTGATCCAGTATTCGCTCATGCGCAAGACCACCATTAAGGATGCGGGGCACGAGGTTCCAAACCCGGCTAGCCGGAAGCAATTGCTCATGGGTGTGGTGGTAGTTGCAGCCATCATCGTGGTTATGGTGGTGGCATTGGCTACCGGTGCTATTCAGGTTGATTGGCTGTCCAATATTGTCACCACGGTTGCTCTGGTTGCAGCAATCTATCTGTGGGCACAGATGTATACCTCGAAGTTGGTGACCCGGGAGGAAAAGAACCGCCTGTTGGGGTTTATTCCGATGTTTATTTCCGGTGTTTTGTTCTTCGGAATCTTCCAGCAGCAGTTTACGGTGATGACGATTTATTCGGATGTGCGCCTGGACCGCCACATGTTTGGCTGGGAAATCCCGCCATCACTGGTACAGTCCATTAACCCGATCTTTATTGTTATTTTCTCCGCTGTCTTCGCAACGATGTGGACGAAGCTAGGGGATAGGCAGTGGTCCACCCCAGTAAAGTTCGGCGTAGCCAATATCGTCATCGGCATCTCCTTGTTCTTCTTCCTTCCTTTCTCGGGTGCGGAAGCGAACTCCACCCCGATGTTTGTCATCGTTTTCATCCTCTTCCTTTTCACCATGGCGGAGCTCCTTCTTTCGCCGGTGGGCAATGCGCTTGCCACCAAGGTGGCGCCGGTGGCATTCCCGTCCCGCATGATGGCGGTGTGGATGATGGCGGTGGCTATGGGTACCTCGCTGGCCGGCTCCTTGGCTAGCTTCTATAACCCGGATGATGCAGGCGCGGAGAATACCTTCTTCATCTCCCTTGGTGTTATATCCATCGTGTTGGGTGCCATCCTGCTTGTTCTAAGCCGCTGGGTGGTAAAGAAGTTCTCTACCTTCCGCTAGATGCTGTAAAACACCCTTAAATGGGAGGTATGTCGGCGTGATGTTGGCATAACTCCCTAAGTGGTTTTTATCACTCGGGTTAAGCAGGGGAGGTGGGGGCATTTAATTGGCATTAGCTGGGGAAATTTTATCCCTTTGGAATTCTCTTGGGCTCGATTCTGAGCCCCAGCAGGTTAACAAAAGGTTAACCAAAGGAAATGTTAAAGAAAAGCAATTGTCTGCGGATAGGTGCAGGAGTAATCTGCATTTCGTCCGCGACGTGTGAAGGCGCCGCAGATGCGTACCGTGTTCATCTTTTCTTTCCAAGGGGCCAACGCTGTGACAGCGACTCTGATTATCCTCGGCATTGTGGTGGTGACCGCCCTTGCCTTTGACTTTACGAACGGATTTCATGACACTGCCAACGCGATGGCTACGTCCATTGCCACTGGTGCTTTGAAGCCTTTTACCGCGGTAGCCATCTCCGCAGCGCTTAACCTTGTGGGTGCCTTCCTTTCGGTCAATGTTGCTGCGACCGTGGCAAAGGGCATTGTTAACCTTGATTCCTACGACCTGTCTGGCGCCGCCGCTGATACCGACGGCCAGGCACTGTTGATGGTCGTCTTCACTGGCCTTATCGGCGGCATCATCTGGAACCTGTTCACCTGGTTGCTGGGTATGCCGTCCAGTTCCTCCCACGCCCTGTTCGGTGGCCTCATCGGTGCCGCCTTCGCTGCGATGGGCTCGACTGGCGTGGAGTGGTCTTCCATTGCCGGCAAGATCATTATCCCGGCCGTTGCCTCGCCTATCATTGCGGCGCTGGTTTCGGCGTGTGCCACGTTCCTTATCTACTGGGTAACCAACACCATCCCGAATAAGGCTAAGAACGAGCACTTCCGCCACGGTCAGATCGTCACCGCCTGCCTGGTGTCCCTGGCGCACGGCGCTGGCGATGCGCAGAAGACCATGGGCGTTATCTTCCTGGCACTGGTTGCCTCTGGGCATGCGGTTGCAGACGCCCGCATTCCAACCTGGGTTATCGTTTCTTGTGCTGTGGCTATCGCGGCCGGCACTCTGTCCGGCGGCTGGCGCGTTATCCGCACCCTGGGTAAGGGTCTGGTGGAGATTGAGTCCCCACAGGGCATGGCCGCTGAAGCTACTTCTGCAGCCATCATCCTCACCTCTGCTACCGGTGGTATGGCACTGTCCACCACCCACGTGTCCACCGGTTCCATTCTAGGTACCGGCCTGGGGCGCCGCGGTGCTGAGGTTCGCTGGGGTGTTGCCATGCGCATGGTGTCCGCATGGCTCATCACCTTGCCGTGCGCTGCGTTCGTGGGCTTTGCTACCTGGTGGTTAGCGTATGGCGTCTCCTCCTTCACTAACGTGGCAACCGGTGCCATCGTGGACTTCGTCTTGCTGCTGGCAATGGCCGCGCTCATTGTCATCCGTTCCCGCATGAACCCGGTGGATGCTTCCAACGTCAACAACGACTGGGATCCAAACTCCGAGTCCGTGGATTCCTCCATGGGTGCGGGCTCTGACCGCAAGGAGCCAGTTGCTGCCGGCGCCGCATCAGTGTCCGCTACCAATGCGGAGGATGCCTCCGCGCCGTCTACTGTTCAAGAGGAGCGCTAAACCATGACTGCTGCAGAAATCTTCCAGTCCCTCATTCACGTTGCAGGCTTGGCGTTGGTCTTCGGCGCTGGCATTCCGCTACTTTTCTCCTTGGGCATGCGGTGTATGACCGGTGACCCCATTCGCGACGACAACGGCGTCGTTGTTGGCGATACCCCTGCAAGCCCTCAGATGAAGGTGCTTGGCTGGACTGTCTATGCGGTGCTGGCCGTAGTTATCCTGGTGGCCATCATGTGGATTGCCCGCGATACGCTGGACCACTACTTTGGCTTCACGCCGTTTGGTGACCTCTAAGTCATTGTCCTTCCTTGGGGGTAAACCTCTAATGTGGCGTGCGACACACTTTCTTTAAGTTAACAAAAGGTTAACTTAAAGCGACCAAAGGGTTGCCTAACGAGGGTATGTCGCGTATATTCCTCTGTATCAAACAGAGAGAAAGCCACATGGAGGTGTGAGAAATGAACATGATGCGTTCTTTGATGGACGGCATCGCTGATGCGTTCAAGAGCTCCACCACTGGTACCGGCCTGGACACCATTTCGGAAGCTCCAGTTCGTGCTTTGGTGGCAGAAACCCTGCTTGACGCTGATAAGACCCCTGCTACGACTAAGGACGTTGCAGAGGCGCTAGAAACCGTCACCGGTCATGCACCGGATGAACTTGAGATGCTCGATGCAGAACTTTTCCTGCTCGACTTCGACTGGCTGCAGTAAGCAGCAAATGAATGAAATCCCACGAGGCCCCTCGCCGCATACTGTGTAGTGAGGGGCCTCGTGCTTTGTGCACATGGGGGGCGTCGGCAAGCGCGGCTAATCGCACGGCGGCAGTATGGCTTCGGGAGTCTCAGGCAAGAGCTGGCCGCCATCTATGACGAGGGTTTGGCCGGTGATGTAGCCTGCCTCTTCCGAGGCCAGGAAGGCTGCCGCAGTGCCAATATCGCGCGGGGTGCCCAGGCGGTGCAGCGGTACTGACCGCGTCATTTGATCGAGGTACTCCTGGCCTTGGGTCTCGAGGCCCTCGGTGAGGATATTGCCTGGGAGGACGCCGTTAATGGTGATGCCATCGCGGGCCACTTCCAGCGCGGCTGAACGCATAAACCCCTGCTTGGCGGCCTTGGAGGCGCCGTAGTGGGCCCAACCCGGAAAGCCCGTGTGTGAGCCGGTGATAGATGTGGTGATGACGATGCGCCCATAGCGGCGTTGCTTGAGGTAGGGGAGTGCCTCTTGGACCACCTTGAAGGTGCCGTGGGTGTTGATGGCAAACATCGCCTCCCACTCATCATCGGTCATCTCTGCCAGCGGGCAGTTGGGAAAGACGCCGGCATTGGAGCACACAATGTCGAATCCGCCGTGCTGGGCAGTGACCTGGCGGTACATGTCCTTAACCGAAGCGCGGTCGGTGACGTCCACGCGAATGGCGCTGGCACCCAACTCCTTAGCGGTAGTGTTGGCGTGGTCTAGGTTGATATCGGCGATGGCAACGGTGGCGCCGGCCTCACGCAGCGAGGCGACGATGCCGCGGCCAATGCCGGAGGCACCGCCGGTGACGATGGCTACCCGGCCTGTGAGATCGAACATGATGCTCCTGTTCCTAAAAGGGGTGGGATGAGGGTGATTTCACCTTCTAGTTTAGGCCGCAAGAGCAGGAAAGGCCTGGGAATTTCGCCACGCGGGAGGGAATGAATGAAGGGCCTGTCGGGTTGATTTACTAAGGTAGAAACAGATGAAGATTAAGCCGCTCGGAAGGGTAGAATCGTCCTTCCAACTGTGGATAGCGGTACGAAAAGCGAGTGTGAAAGAACTTAATGGCACGTATGCAAGAAAGCGCTGACCTGCTCAAGTGTTCCTTTTGTGGCAAGAGTCAGAAGCAGGTGAAAAAGCTCATCGCCGGCGGCGGTGTCTACATCTGCGATGAGTGCATCGAGCTATGCAATGAGATCATCGAAGAGGAACTAGGCCAAGAGCAGGCGCAAGAATCCTCCGATGCAGAGGTGCGCCTGCCTCGACCCTCGCAGATTTCCGCCTTCCTAGATAAGTACGTCATTGGCCAAGACAAGGCCAAGCGCGTGTTGTCTGTGGCGGTGTATAACCACTACAAGCGCATTAAGGCCGAAGAGTCGGCGGCGTTGGAGGCCCGCCGCGAGAAGGCCGAAGGCGATGAGGTGGAGATCTCCAAGTCCAATATCTTGATGTTGGGGCCTACTGGTTCCGGTAAGACCTACCTGGCGCAGACCTTGGCCCGGCTTCTCGATG
Source organism: Corynebacterium sp. MSK150 (assembly GCF_030229215.1). Lineage (NCBI taxonomy): Bacteria > Bacillati > Actinomycetota > Actinomycetes > Mycobacteriales > Corynebacteriaceae > Corynebacterium > Corynebacterium sp. MSK150. Next base: position 119,845 of record NZ_JASPHM010000007.1, on the reverse strand, counting down.
TCCCCTTTGCCATCGCCGATGCCACCAGCCTCACCGAGGCTGGCTATGTGGGTGAAGACGTGGAAAATATCCTTCTGAAGCTGCTGCAAGCCGCGGATTTTGACGTGGAGCGTGCCCAGCGCGGCATCATCTACGTTGATGAGGTGGACAAGATTTCCCGTAAGTCGGAGAACCCGTCCATTACCCGCGATGTCTCCGGTGAGGGCGTGCAGCAGGCCCTGCTGAAGATCCTGGAAGGCACCGTGGCGGCCATCCCGCCGCAAGGTGGCCGCAAGCACCCGAATCAGGAGTTTATCCAGCTGGATACCTCCAATATCTTGTTCATTGTTGCCGGAGCATTCGCGGGCTTAGACCAGGTCATTGCGGATCGCGTGGGCAAGAAGGGCGTGGGCTTTGGCGCCAACCTGGATACCAAGGACGAGCGCGAAAAGGTCGATCTCTTCTCCCAGGTGCGCCCCGAGGACCTAGTGAAGTTCGGTCTTATTCCAGAGTTCATCGGCCGCCTGCCTGTCGTGGCCACGGTGGATAACCTGGACCGCGAATCTTTGGTCAAGGTGCTCACCGAGCCAAAGAACTCCCTGGTTAAGCAGTACAGCCGCCTCTTTGAGATGGATGACTGCGAATTGGACATCGAGCCTGCGGCATTGGACGCCATCGCGGAGCTCGCCTTGGAGCGCAAGACGGGCGCGCGTGGCCTGCGCGCCATCATGGAAGAGCTTTTGGTCCCGGTCATGTACGACCTGCCGGACCGTGAGGATATTGCCACGGTGCACATTACGTCGGAGTGCGTGACCGAGGGAGCGGAGCCGCAGTTTAGCTATAAGGATGAGGCAAAAGAATCTGCCTAGGCCTTAGCTGCCACAGCGCCTACTGGCGGGGCTGTGGCAGGGTAGGGCGTGGACCGGAAGGCCCGCGCTATTACTCCTCGTTGTAGATATCCTGCGGGGAGGCCTCGTCGCCCTCCTCTGTATCGAACGAGGACGACGTGAGGTAAGACTCGTGGCCAGAGTCCGGAATATTGGCGGTCAAAAACGCCAGCACTGCATCGACGGTGAGCCTATGCATGCCATCGATATTTTCTTGGGTATTGAAGTTCACGCCCAGCATGTTTTCCACCATCACCTGGTTGGTCACGCGGTAGACCGTCAACGAGGAAATCAGGGTGAAGATGTCATTGGCGGAAATGCCGGGGCGGAAGGCGCCGGCGTCTTGGCCCAAGAGCAGCAAGCGGTCAAGGTGGAGGGCCACTCCGGCGACGTCGGCAATAGCCTGCTGTGCCGGGTCCACAATCTGCTGGTTAGTTTCCCATACCAGCATGCGGATGGCCTCCGGGTTGGCTACGCGCTCGCGGAAAAGCCAATCCACCAACTTGCGCACGCCTTCGACCGGAACTGCGGTATCGATTTCCAGGGCATCCTCAGGCGGATTGAGACGCTGCGCGGCGGTGCTCAGCGCGCGCAGGTACAAGCCCTTCTTATCGCCAAAGTGGTAGTGAATCATGCGCTTGGACATGCCGGATTCTTGGGCGATGGCCTCTAGCTTGGTTTCTGTAAAGCCAAAGCGGGAAAACTGCTTGATCGCAACGTCCACCACGGAGTCAATGCTGACGGATTCCGCGTGGGCAGCGTGAGGAGAATCCGCCTGGTCTGCAGCCTGCAGTGGGTCAGTATTCTCAGTGCTCATTGCGTAAGTCCTTAATCCTTGCGGCGCGGCGGTGGCGCGGTGAACTGATGTCTAATAGTGCGGGAGTAGGCAATCCCTATGCATTCTGGGTGTGCAGCGCGGGGGAGTATCCCGCATTTCCTTTTCCCATCATGCCCGATTAATCACCCCGTGCGGGAGTTTCTGGCCCATTGGGGGCGCTAATTTGGAGGTAAATGGGGGTAATTTAACGCAAGTGCCCTAGATTTTCCCTCCAAAAGAGGGGGCCAGATTCACAGCGCGGATGCTGGCGATGGGGCTAAGCTCGGTGATGGATTACATTGTCGCAGCCCTTATTGAGGAGGCTTTACATCATGACTCAGCCCGTCAAAATCACTGTCACCGGCGCCGCCGGCAACATCGCGTATTCGCTGCTGTGGCGCATCGCTGCTGGAGATGTGTATGGCAAGGACACCCCGGTGGACCTAGCATTGCTGGAAATTCCCGCTGCGGTGGAAAAGGCCCAAGGCGTAGCCATGGAGCTCAATGACTCCGCCCTGCCGTTGGTTAACTCCATTACGGTTACTGATGATCTCAAAGAAGCCTTCGAGAACACCTCCGCCGCCTTTCTTGTAGGTGCTCGCCCGCGCAGCAAGGGAATGGAGCGCGCCGACTTGCTGGAGGCTAATGGCGCCATCTTCACCAAGCAGGGCAAGGCCATCAATGACTACGCCGCGCGCGATGTCCGCGTGCTAGTCGTGGGCAACCCGGCTAATACCAATGCCCTCATCGCGGCGAATAATGCCCCGGATTTGGATGATTCCCAGTTCACTGCCCTCATGCGCCTGGACCACAACCGCACCCTGAGCCAGCTAGCACTGAAGACCGGAAAGTCCACCACCGATTTCAACAAGGTGGCGGTATGGGGCAACCATTCTGCTAGCCAATTCCCGGATATTACCTACTCCAACGCTGAGGTGGACCAGGACTGGTACCGCGAAGAAATGATCCCCAAGGTGGCCAAGCGTGGTGCGGAGATTATTGAGGTTCGCGGCAGCTCCTCGGCTGCTTCGGCGGCGTCGGCAGCCGTGGACCACATGCATGACTGGATTCATGGCACCGAGGAGTGGCGCACTGCGGCGGTGCCATCGGACGGATCCTACGGCGTCGACAAGGGTCTTATCTGCGGATTCCCCACAGTCAGCCGCAATGGCCAGTGGGAGATCGTGCAGGGACTGGAGCTCACTGAGTTCCAAAAGGAGCGCATCGAGGCCTCTGTGGCCGAGCTGCGTGAGGAGCGCAAAGCCGTGGCGGACCTGCTCTAGAACGTGCTCGGTGCGCACCTCATACTCGGTGCGCACCCTGCCTGGCTGAGCCGGTTGACGTGCAAGGTAGAATCGGCCAGGTGACTGAGCAAAATAATGAGCAATTAGTTGGTACCAACCGCGCCGATGCGCTGCCTAAGTCGTGGGAGCCGCAGGCCGTAGAGAAGGACCTCTATGAGGGCTGGGTAGAAAAGGGCTACTTCACTCCGGATGCGAATTCGGAGGCCGAGCCTTATTCCATCGTGCTGCCGCCGCCAAATGTGACCGGCCAGCTGCACATGGGCCACGCCCTGGACCACACGCTGATTGATTCCATTATCCGCCGCAAGCGCATGCAGGGCTACGCCACCCTGTGGCTGCCCGGCGCCGATCACGCCGGCATTGCCACCCAGACCAAGGTCGAGGCCAAGCTCAAGGAGACCGAGGGCAAAAAGCGCTGGGACTATGAGCGCGAAGAATTCATTGGCAAGGTCTGGGAGTGGAAGGAGCAGTACGGCGGCACCATCCAGAACCAGATGCGCGCCATCGGTGACTCCGTGGACTGGTCCCGCGAGCGCTTCACCTTGGATGATGGCCTCTCCCGCGCCGTCCAGACCATCTTTAAGAACCTCTACGATGAGGGCATGATCTACCAGGCCAACCGCCTGGTGAACTGGTCGCCGGTGCTAGAGACCGCCGTCTCCGATATCGAGGTCGTGTACAAGGACGTCGAGGGCGAGCTGGTATCTATCCGCTATGGCTCGCTCAATGACGATGAACCGCACCTCATCGTGGCCACCACCCGTGTAGAAACCATGCTGGGTGACGTTGCCATTGCCGTACACCCAGACGACGAGCGCTATGCTGACTTGGTGGGCAAGGAGCTGCCGCACCCGTTCCGCGATGACCTGACGCTCAAGATCATCGCCGATGACTACGTGGACATGGAATTCGGTACCGGCGCGGTGAAGATCACCCCGGCGCACGACCCGAATGACTACGCAATGGGCACCCGCCACAACCTGGAGATGCCCACGGTCATCGATACCACCGGCCACATTGCCAATACCGGCACCCGCTTCGACGGCCTGACCCGCGAGGAAGCACGCGTTGAGATCCGGGAAGCGCTGCGCGAGCAGGGCCGCATTGTTAAGGAAATCCGTCCGTACGTCCACTCCGTGGGCCACTCGGAGCGCTCCGGCGAGCCCATCGAGCCGCGCCTGTCCCTGCAGTGGTTCGTGGACGTGGCCAAGATGGCCAAGGCCTCTGGCGACGCCGTGCGCGAGGGCGATACCACCCTGCACCCGCAGTCGCTCGAGCCGCGCTACTTCGAGTGGGTCGATGACATGCACGATTGGTGCATCTCCCGCCAGTTGTGGTGGGGTCACCGCATTCCTATCTGGTACGGGCCAGAAGGCGAGGACGGCCAGCGAGACATCGTCTGTGTCGGTCCTGATGAGGAGCCGCCGGCAGGATACGAGCAGGACCCGGACGTGCTGGATACCTGGTTCTCCTCCGCGCTGTGGCCATTTTCCACCCTGGGCTGGCCAGAAAAGACCCCGGATCTGGAGAAGTTCTATCCCACCAACGTGCTGGTCACCGCCTACGACATCTTGTTCTTCTGGGTGGCCCGCATGATGATGTTCGGCACCTTTGCCGGCACCCACACCCCGGAGCTTTTGGGCGAGGGCACCGATGGACGCCCGCAGGTTCCGTTCAAGGACCTGTACCTGCACGGCCTGGTCCGCGATGAGCAAGGCCGCAAGATGTCCAAGTCCTTGGGCAACGGCATCGACCCGATGGATTGGGTGCGCGATTATGGTGCGGATGCGCTGCGCTTTACCCTTGCCCGCGGCGCCAACCCCGGCGTGGACCTGCCGCTTGGCTCCGATGCCGCTGCGGCCGCCCGAAACTTTGCCACCAAGCTTTTTAACGCCACCAAGTTCGCGCTCATGAATGGCGCTGGAGTGGCCACGCTGCCGAACCGCGCGGAGCTTAGCGACGCCGACCGGTGGATCCTCGACCGCGCCGAAGAAGTCCGCGCCAAGGTGGATGCCTACCTGGATGATTACCAGTTTGCTAAGGCCAACGAGCTGCTCTACCACTTCACCTGGGACGAGCTGTGTGACTGGTACCTGGAGATTGCCAAGACCCAGATCCCGCGCGATGGCGTAAGCGAGCAGGGCCGCAATACCCAGATCGTGTTGGGCCGCGTGCTCGATGTCGTCCTGCGCCTGCTGCACCCGACCATGCCTTTCGTCACCGAGGTGCTCTGGAAGGCGCTGACCGGCGGCGAGTCCATCGTCGTTGCACCGTGGCCTACCGTTGCCGATACCAATGGTGGCGCCACCAAGGATGAGGTGGCCGCCCGCCGCATCGAGGACGCCGATAAACTCATCACCGAGCTGCGCCGCTTCCGCTCCGACCAGGGCGTAAAGCCTTCCCAGAAGGTGCCGGGACGCCTCGACTTCGCCGCGGCGGATCTCGCCGGCCAAGAGGAACTGGTGCGCAACCTGGCCAATACCACCGCCCCGGGCGAGGATTTCGATCCTTCCGCCTCCATCGAGGTGCGCCTTTCCCAGGCCACCGTGGAGGTCACCCTGGATACCCACGGCGCGGTGGACGTAGAAGCCGAACGCAAACGTCTGGAGAAGGACCTGGCCAAGGCCAATAAGGAACTGGAGCAGACCGGCAAGAAGCTGGGCAACGAGAACTTCTTGTCCAAGGCACCGGAAGAAGTGGTCAATAAGATTAAGGAGCGCCAGCAAGTCGCCCGCGAAGAGGTCGAGCGCATCACCAGCCGTTTGGAGGGCCTGAAGTAGTGGCGGACAAGGACAAGGAGACTGAGGACTTCGAAATCGTCGATGCCCTCAAAGAAGGCACCGACGGTGGCCCGGTGGAAATCACCGAGTCCGGCCTGACGCTCAACTTGGGCATGGGCAGCGAGGACGAGTACAACGAGGCCGCACCACAAGAGGTGTCGGCCGAAGAGCTGCGCGCCCTCGCAGAGGTCGAAGAAGAGCTCAATGAGCGCTGGCCCGAGACCAAGATTGAGCCTTCCCTCGAACGCATCGAGATGCTCATGGATCTGCTCGGCCATCCTGAGCGTTCCTTCGACGTCATCCACATTGCCGGCACCAACGGCAAGTCCTCTACCGCGCGCATGGTGGATTCGCTCCTGCGCGCCTTCCACCGCCGCGTCGGCCTTGTCACCAGCCCGCACCTGCAGCGCGTTACGGAGCGCATCGGCATCGATGGCCAGCCCATCCACCCGCGCGATTATGTGCGCATCTGGCACGAGATCAAGCCCTTTGTGGAGATGGTCGATGCCCAGTCGGACGTCCCCATGTCCAAGTTCGAGGTCCTCGTCGGCTTGTCCTATGCCGCGTTTGCCGACGCCCCCGTGGACGTCGCCGTTGTTGAAGTCGGCCTCGGCGGCCGGTGGGATGCCACCAACGTGGTCAACGCGGACGTCTCCGTCATTACCCCGGTGGGCTTGGACCACACGGATTACCTGGGCGACACTCTCGCAGAGATTGCCGGTGAAAAGGCCGGCATTATCAAGCCGCGCGAGGATGCCGATGATCCGCTGACTCCAAACGAAAACATTGTGGTCATCGCGGAACAGGATCCGGAAGCAATGCGGGTTATCCTGCAGCAGGCCGTGGACGTCGAGGCGGGCGTCGCCCGCTCCGGCTCCGAATTTGCCGCCCTCGAGTCCCGCATCGCCGTCGGCGGTCAACAGGTCACTATCCAGGGCCTTGGCGGCCTGTACGAGGACATTTTCCTGCCCCTGCATGGCGAGCACCAGGCCAAAAATTCCGCTGTGGCTCTTGCTGCGGTGGAGGCTTTCTTCGGCGCCTCGGCCGGCCACCCGCTGGATGTTGCGACCGTGCGCAATGGTTTTGCCCAAGCGATTTCGCCCGGCCGCCTGGAACGCGTGCGCACGTCGCCGACGACGTTTATTGACGCCGCCCATAATCCACATGGCGCCAAGGCCCTAGGTGCTGCATTGGACCGCGATTTCGACTTCGCTCGCCTCATCGGTGTGCTGTCCATTTTCGCGGATAAGGACTCCATCGGCATCCTCACCGCACTTGAGCCTTACCTCACCGAGGTAGTCATCACCCAAAACTCCTCGCCGCGCGCCCTCGATGCCTACGACTTGGCAGAGACCGCCCGCGATATCTTTGGCGAAGAGCGCGTGCACGTAGCCGATAGCCTGCCGGGCGCCTATGCCCAGGCCGTGGAGCTTGCCGAGGACGCCGAGGTCCAATCCGGCTCCGGCATCATCATCACCGGCTCGGTCGTCACCGCTGGCGATGCCCGCGCGATGTTTGGAAAGGAACCTGCATGAGCCGCGACAATCACCACCCGCGCGGAGAGCACCAACCCCGCCCGCCCCGCCGCACCCGCGGCCGCGAAGAACAGATCCCGGAAAGCGAGATCGGCCCCCTCGGCATGGGCCAAGCCCCAGTCAAGGATCCGCTCAAAAGCTTTAACGGGATGGTCATTGCCAGCTCCCTGACCATGGAGGCGCTTGCCCTATCCTTCGCACTGCCGATGCTGTACAAGCTCTATGACGGCACCTTGTGGACCCCTTTCAACTACGGTTTCGTCATTGCCGCAGTGGTATTCCACCTCGTGATGATCGCGTTCATGAATAAGAAATGGGCGCTGTCCGTCATTGTGTGGGCACAGCTGTTGTGCGTCATTGTGGGCTTTATGGTCCACTGGGCGGTGGCCGCCATCTTCATCATCTTTGGCATGGAGTGGCTGCTGGCCGTCTACCTGCGCAGCAACCTCATCGCCCGCATGAAGCGCGGTTACCTCACCACGCAGCACCTCAACGAGAAATAAACTCGATACCTTCGGCTGGTGGGGCAGACGCGATAGACTAGCGCCCATGCGCACTCTCTGTCTCGTCCTTGCCGCACTCGCCTGCATCGCCGCGGTGGTAGCCCGCGCCGCTACGGGAACGCCATGGCTACCGCTAGTTGCCCTCATCATTGGCGGCGTTTTTCTGGTTTTGGCCCTGCGGAGCAACTTCGAGCCGGCCAAAGAAGCATCCTTCGAGGATTTGGATAAGGAACAGCGCGCGGAGCTGCAACGCCTGCTGGCTAATGGACAGTTTGGCGCCGCAGTAGGCCAGGTGCGCCTGTGGTTTCGGGGCACCTCGCAGGAGCGCGCCGAAGAGATAGTTAAACAACTCGCGTAGCCCTAGAACCCCACACTTTTACCCCAAAGGAATACCCCAGCGCGCGACGCATGCGTGCGGTTTCGGTACAGTGTGGGGCATGACTGAACGTACACTGATTCTCATCAAGCCGGACGGCGTAAAGAACGGCCACGTAGGCGAAATCATCTCCCGCATCGAGCGCAAGGGCCTGAAGCTGGCCGAGCTCGACCTGCGCGTTGCTGACCGCGAGACCGCGGAGAAGCACTACGAGGAGCACAAGGACAAGCCATTCTTCGGTGACCTTGTCGAGTTCATCACCTCTGCACCGCTTATCGCTGGTGTTGTCGAGGGCGAGCGTGCCATCGAGGCATGGCGTCAGCTGGCCGGTGGCACCGATCCAGTTTCCAAGGCCACCCCGGGCACCATCCGCGGCGACTTCGCTCTGACCGTTGGCGAGAACATCGTGCACGGCTCTGACTCCCCTGAGTCTGCAGAGCGCGAGATCGCTATCTGGTTCCCGAACCTCTAAACGTCTGCGCACTTAGCGCATCGTTCAGCCCGAGCCTGTAGGCTCGGGCTTTATTTATTGCTTGACCCATAAGCCCAGACGTAGAGCCGCAAACCGAGTATCCGGCCCTATCCTGAATAAGTATTGAAACGGCAAAGCCGCAAATACGTAGAGAGGCAGAACTTAAGCAGGGGTTTGTTCTGGGAGTTGAAGGTGCCTAACGCGGCAGATCATTGCTGAGGATATTGCACGCGAGGTCATTCACTTCGCAGACTAGGACTGGAGTTCTCCTAATCGAAGGAGAGCAACTGGCGCAGTGTGCGGAAGGCTTCCTTTTGCACTCGATGGGTAACGGTACGGCCCGATTGTTGCTTGATTAAAAGACCGGATTCCCTCAACTTGCCGAGGTGATGAGATACCGTCGGTTGGCTAAGGCCGGAAAGCGCGGTCAACTCCGTAACACTCATCGGGCCGCAGCCCTCGTCGCACAATATGGATAGCAGGCGCAGGCGGGCTGGGTCAGCAAGTACTTTAAATTGCTGGGAAAAGCGGAGGGAGTCGCCCTGGCTGAGCGGGCCACTGCTCAGGGAACAGCACTGTGCATCCGGGGTGTTGTCGGCATTGCTAGGGGAGGAGTCCATGCACACAGTATAAGGAGCCTTCCTCCCACTCCGTTATATTGACGAGTATCAATATGGGTGATTAAAGTACTGATCGAAAGTTGAATTCCTCGTCGCACAAGGAGAGCCATGGCCGTTGCGCAACGCCCAAAGTTGTCATTTCTCGATAGATTCCTTCCCGTTTGGATCATCATGGCCATGGCTGTGGGGCTATTGATAGGCCACTTCCTGCCAGGCATTGGAGAAGCACTGTCTGCTCTAGAGGTTGGCGGTATTTCTCTTCCAATCGCGCTGGGCCTGCTAGTTATGATGTATCCGCCCCTGGCTAAAGTCCGCTATGAAAAGACCCGAGATATTGCTGCCGATGGCCGGTTGATGGTGGTATCGATTGTGTTGAACTGGCTGGTGGGGCCTGCATTGATGTTCACCCTGGCGTGGATATTTCTTGCCGATCAGCCGGAGCTGCGAACCGGCCTGATTATCGTTGGGCTAGCCCGTTGTATCGCAATGGTCCTTGTGTGGTCCGATCTCTCCTGCGCCGATCGGGAGGCCACCGCCGTTCTTGTCGCCATAAACTCTGTATTCCAGGTAGCCATGTTCGGTGTGCTGGGATGGTTCTATTTGCAGATTTTGCCAGGGTGGTTGGGGCTAGATACCACCTCTGCTGATTTCTCTTTCTGGTCCATCGTCACCGCGGTGCTCGTATTTTTGGGAGTCCCCCTGCTGCTCGGTGTGCTCTCACGGGTGTGGGGAGAAAAGATCAAAGGACGCGAATGGTTCGAAGACCGTTTTCTCCCGGCAGTCTCGCCTTTGGCGATGATTGGTTTGCTCTACACCATCGTGCTGCTGTTTTCACTGCAAGGCGAGCAGCTGGTAGCCCAGCCGACAGCCGTGGTGAGAGTGGCGATTCCGCTGGTTATTTACTTCGTTGGAATGTTTTTCCTTGCCTTGGGCGTAGCAAAAGCCGGGGGAATGAACTACGCACAGTCTGCTTCCGTGGCTTTTACCGCAGCCGGAAATAACTTCGAGCTAGCCATTGCAGTTTCCATCGGCACCTTTGGCGCCGCGTCAGCACAGGCCCTTGCCGGTACCATTGGGCCACTGATTGAAATCCCAGTACTCGTAGGACTTGTTTACGCGATGCTCTGGATAGGTCCGAAAATTTTCCCAGGAGACAAAAGCTTGCCAAATTAACGCCGGCCCACCTGATACAGACAGCGAACCCCAGTCGGCGTGATGGTGATGGTCCACTTTGCGGGCGCGGTGCGCAGTCCCATGCGGCTGAGCTTCACCAGGTCCGCCTTTGCTAAAGCATCGAGGTGCTCGGATAGAGGGTCGAGGTCTACCCGCATGAACTTGGAGAGGGCAGTGGAATTAATCGTGTTTCCCTGCACCGCGCCGGTGGCGACGAGGGCGGTGAGGATGTCCGAGTGGGCGTCGGCAAGCTGCAAGCGAGCCTCCGTGACCCCGTCGAGCGGGTCCTTTTCCAGGATCTTGTTAATGCGGCGCCGGCCGATGCGGAAGGACTGGGAAAACATGCCCCATATACCCAGCGGCAAACCAAAGGACCACCACGCGCCGGATAGGACACCGGCAACGGGCGGGGCCAGCTCTACCTCTGGGAGCAGGCCGGCCGCGCTCAGTGGCGCCATGACCAGTGGTGCCGCGATGGGGATAAACGGTGCGATATAAGCAATCGTGGGATAGTCACCATCGCGGAATTCCTCTTGCGCAGCGTTGATGCCGCGCGGGTAATTGCGAATGAGGTGCACCAACCCCAGCACCGCAAAGACGGCAAAAACACCGGCTGCCATCAACATATAATCCACGCCCGTGTTGGCGAAGCCAACGGCAAAGCCGGTCGGCACACCAAAATAAAGTGCCGAGCGCACCGGGACTTCATTGCGCTGTCGGTACTGCGCCAGTTCGCGGGCGGGGATTCGTGCTAGTTCTGCCACCCCGCCAACATAACACCGCCTGCCAGCTTGCCCGCGGTTCTGTGACACAATGGGGGATAGCGCGTACGAGACGCGGCATAACTTCATATCCCACAAACTTTTTTAGCGCGCACTATGCCTCGTGCGGCGGCGGTACGGTCTTCGGCCGTGCCTGCGCCCGAGGCCGCGCCAAATACAGACGATGTACAGGAGTAAGCCCGAACATGGTGGCACAGAACTCTCAAGAAACAACTGAAAGCCTCAAGGCAGCGGCGTCTTTGGCCCAGAACCTGGATCGCAGCCAGCTCAAGGACAAAACCCGCGTGTATTCCCTGGCCAAGCAGCTGGGGCTTTCCTCGCGCGAGCTGGTGGCACAGCTTAAAGATATGGGCCTGAAAAAGAGCGCGCAGAGCTCCCTTTCCCGCGAGGAAGCAGGCCAGGTGCTGGACGCTGTAGCGAACGCCGCCGCGGTTGCCGACGCCCCCGCGAGCGACACCACCGCAGCACCGGCTGAAGATCCCGAGGACAAGGCCGCTGCGCAACCGGAAGAAACCCCGGACGAGGAACAGGAAAAGAAGCCAGCTAAGAAGCGTGCCAAGCGCGCCCGCAAGGCCACCCGTAAGTCCGCCGCTGTAGCGCCTGAAGAGCCGGCAGATGCCGCCGAGTCAGGGGAAGGGGAGCAGTCCGCGGAAGACGAAGAGCACCTGCGCCACCGCGTGCGCAAGAACGTGGACAATGAGATCTCCCAGATCGAAGACAAGGTAGAGGCATCGCTGGCCCAGGCCGCAGCCGAAACTGGCGCAGCCGCCGAGGACGCCGAGCACGCTGAAGCGGTACAACCCGAAGCAGCAGTACCTGCGGATGAGGCGGACGAAGCACCGGCTAGCGCGCTCGATACCGGAACGGTTGATGCGGCGAAGTTGCACGAGGCGCTGGCCGAGGCCGGCGAGGACTTCGAGGATGACTACTACGCCCCGCACATCGTCCCGCGCGCTGAATCCGAGGAAGACTCCGGGCACTATGACTTTGCGCCGATCTTTATGGCCCCGCAGCAGGACGAGGCAGCGGCATTCGCACCGGCAGTAGATGCAGCAGAGGAGGACTTCACCACCGACGATGCCGCACGCGATGACAATGAGGACGCGGCGGATTCCGCCGACGAAAGCCGTGAGCGCTCCGGCTCCGGCTCCGACCGTGGTTCCGGAAAGTCTGAGGGCCGCCGCCGTGGGCGCCGCGGCGCATCCCGTGGACGCGGCGCGGGTTCGAAGCGTGAAGAGCAGGCACACGAGCCCGAGCACATTGAAGAGCCGAAGGCGATCCGCGGCTCCACGCGCATCGAGGCGCAGAAGCGCCGTCGTGCCGAGCTGCGCGAAAAAGGCCGCACCCGCCAGCACATCGTCTCCCAGGCGGAGTTCCTTGCCCGCCGCGAAGCCGTGGAGCGCACCATGGTGGTGCGCGATAAGGAGCGCGAGGACGGCGCCGGCATTATCACCCAGGTGGGCGTATTAGAAGATGACCTGTTGGTCGAGCACTTCGTGACCACCGAGTCCCAGGCCTCGCTCATTGGCAATATCTACTTGGGCCGCGTCCAAAACGTGCTGCCGTCCATGGAGGCGGCCTTCGTGGACATCGGACAGGGCCGAAACGGCGTGCTCTACGCCGGTGAAATCGACTGGCGCAAGACCAAGCTGCACGGGCGGGCCCGAAAGGTCGAAAACGCCCTGAAGTCTGGTGACCAGGTGCTGGTGCAGGTGGCTAAGGATCCCATCGGCCACAAGGGCGCGCGGCTTACCACCCAGATTTCCCTCGCTGGCCGCTATCTGGTCTACGTGCCGGGCGGGCGCAGCGCCGGCATTTCCCGCAAGCTGCCCGCCCCGGAGCGCAAGCGCTTAAAGGATATCCTCGGCCGCGTGGTTCCAGGCGATGGCGGCGCCATCATCCGCACCGCCGCCGAAAACGTCCCAGAAGAGGCAATTGCTACCGACGTCAACCGCCTGCACAGCCGGTGGGAGGACATCGTGGCACACGCCAAGAAGGAAAAGTCCTCCAAGGGTGCCAAGCCGGTGACCATGTATGAAGAACCAAACATGCTCATCAAGGTGGTGCGCGATCTCTTCAACGAGGACTTCACCGAGCTCATCGTCGATGGCAAGCGTTCTTTCAATACCGTCCGCGCCTATGTGGATTCCATGGCGCCGGACCTTGCGGACCGCGTGGTGCGCTACCGCGCCAAGGACCACGGCGGGCAGGATGCCTTCGAGGCCTACCGCATTGATGAGCAGCTGCATAAGGCGCTCTCGCGCAAGGTTTGGCTGCCCTCGGGCGGCACGCTGGTTATTGACCGCACCGAGGCCATGACCGTCATCGACGTCAATACCGGCAAGTTCACCGGTTCCGGCGGCAACCTGGAAGAAACCGTTACCCGCAATAACCTCGAAGCGGCCGAAGAAATCGTGCGCCAGATGCGCCTGCGCGATCTCGGCGGCATGATCGTCGTGGACTTTATCGATATGGTCCTGCCAGAAAACCAGGATCTGGTGCTGCGCCGCCTGAAGGAAGCCTTGGGCCGCGATCGCACCCGTCACCAAGTCTCCGAGGTTACGTCGCTGGGTCTGGTGCAGATGACCCGCAAGCGCCTGGGCACCGGCCTGGTGGAGACCTTCTCCACCGAGTGCGAGTGCTGCAACGGCCGTGGCATCATCATTCACCAGTATCCGGTGGACGAGGCCGAGGACGATCAGCGCTCCAAGCATTCTGGCCGCAAGTCCAAGGGGTACAAGAAGCACCACCATGATCCGCAGCAGCACCCGGCTGCGGTGGCGATGCATGAGCACGAGCTTGACGACGCCCCCGAAAGCTCCTCCAAACCCAAGCGCTTCAAGAAAACCCAGGCGCCGGTCTACGGTACCGAGAGCGAAGAGGCCGCACGGGAATCTGCCAAGACGTCGTTAGAAGACCTCGTAGCAAACGTCGTTGTGGACGAGCGCGGTCCGGCTGAGTCGCAGGCCGGTTCGGACGAGCACAGCGGAGACCACGACCGCAGCAAGGAGCGAGGACGTGGACGCGGTCGCCGCCGCGCTCGCAAGCAGACTCAGACTGAAGTGTCCGATATCGAGGCTATCGCGTACGCCGCGGCGGATAATGCTGCCGAGAGCGATGAGGTGCAGGAATTTAATTCCTACGTCCCCGATGCCGATACGGACGCGGACTCGGGTGCCGTTGCGCAGGCACACCCTGGTGCAGCGGCCGGCTCCAAGCGTGGCAAGAAGCCGCGGCGGGCGACCCGCCGGTCGAAGGCCACGCACACGGCTGCAGGCGGCGAGCAGAAGGCACCGGAAAAGGAAGTTGCTCCGGAGAAAGTAACTGAAAAGACCTATGCCGAGGCAGTAGCCGAGTTTGAGGCTTCCCCGCGCCGTAAGCGCCGCACCCGCGGCAATTCGCGCTCCGATAGGCGCCCGCAGCCGCAGGATTTCGCGGTCTCTGGTGAGCAGGACTCTGCCGACGCCGACGGTAATGCCAGCGGGGCTAAAGACCAGCACGGACAGAAGACCTCGCGCGAAGAGCGCAAGGGACGCGGGCGTGGCCGCCGTCGTTCGGTGCGCACCCAGCAGGCCAAGCGCCGGAGCACCTCGCGCGTGCCGCACGAGGTCAAGGAAAAGGCGCAGGAGCACGAACACAAGCAGGCGGGCGGGTCCGCCGAGCAGCGTCATGAAAAGGCCGCTGGCGCCGCACGCGCGGAGCGCGCCGGTGGCAAGGGCCGTGGGCGTCGCCGTGCCGTGCGCCAGGCCGCTCCTAAAAAGGCGGTAGCAGAGAATCCGAAGGTAGCGAAGACCGCCCCGGGCCGTTCGACGCAGGAGGATGGTTCGCCGGAGCGTTCTGGTGCTGGCCAGCAGGCGACCACGGGCGAGACCATGGTGCTGCGCCGTGGAAAGAAGAGGGCGGTGCGCAAGAAGGGGACGTCGGCAAGCGCCAAGGCCCCAAAGGCGCAGGATAACGCCGCTCAAAAGCAGGCTGCAGGAAGCGGTGCACCCCAGGAAAATGCGCGCGCTAAGTCTGGGCGTGGCCGACGCCGCGTAGCACGGCGAAGCACGTCTTAGGGCTACGCCACGCGGGCACAAAAAGCGTGGTTTGTATTTTGTGCCCGCTACGGGGTAGTCTTTGACAGTCGCTGTTTAGTACTCACGGCGCTGGATCAGTCCGACACTCACTTAGTGAGCTGTGCGGGCATGTTCGCGCGGGAACTAAACGCAATGTGTAAGTGTCCATTCGGAACGCGGCCTCCCCGGTTGCTTCCGAGCGAGTTTAGATAAGGGGTAACCCTCTATGTACGCGATCGTCAAGACCGGCGGCAAGCAGTACAAGGTTGCTGAAGGTGACCTCGTCAAGGTCGAGAAGATCGAGGGTGAGCCAGGCTCTGCCGTAGCTCTCACCCCGGTTCTGCTCGTCGATGGCGCCGATGTTAAGTCCAAGGCTTCCGACTTGGAGAAGGTTTCTGTCTCCGCAGAAATCGTTGAGCAGGGTAAGGGCCCGAAGGTCGATATCCTGAAGTACAAGAACAAGACTGGTTACAAGAAGCGTCAGGGCCACCGTCAGCCTGTGACCACCTTGAAGATCACCGGTATCAAGTAAGCCTTAACCGGCTGTAATTATCCCTAAAGGAGGGAAAACCACATGGCACACAAGAAGGGTGCTTCCAGCTCCAGCAACGGTCGCGATTCCGAGTCCAAGCGTCTCGGCGTCAAGCGCTTCGGTGGTCAGCAGGTTAATGCCGGCGAGATCATCGTGCGTCAGCGCGGCACCAAGTTCCACCCAGGTGAGAACGTAGGTCGCGGCGGCGACGATACCCTGTTCGCGCTTGCAGCTGGCTCCGTTGAGTTCGGTATCAAGCGTGGCCGTCGCATGGTCAACATTGTTCCGGCTGAAGAGGTTGCTGCAGAGGCGACTGCTTAACTAAAGTCGACTAAGAATAGATCCCCGAACAAGCTCTTACTTAAAATGGGAGTGGTTCGGGGATATTTTCGTTTTACAAGCGATCTTGGTTCTGGTGCTGCGGAACCACAGACCGCTCCCTTCTCACGTCGGCTTTGGGGGAGGGCAAATAAACTGCCTTACCGATGTAGAGCTTTAGGAATCTGGTAGGCGTCACCTAGGTGACACTGTGCCGCATATGCGAATAACAATGAATGCGGTGGTTTCGGGGTAATTGAGCTATTGGAATAGCGATGGCGTAATGTCGCTCAGAACGCTTCAAGTTTTGCTTCTCAAGAACCGACTTGCATGCAGAGCCGTTCCTCCAACTCGCCAGTGATGGAGCACTTGAAGGAATAGATTCTATGGGGAAATAAAATCCTTGATTTTAGCTTGACGGGAACCCAATAAGTTCTTCATTTATCCTTGTCACACGGTTGGAAAGGTCTAATTTACCGAGTAACATACTTGAGGAATAGCGCTGAGATTGTGCGTTTATGCGGTAAACGGATCATATAGTTTTCGGCGGTTTTGTAACCGGAAGGATTACGCAAATATGGCTTTTTCTGCCAATAGCCAGCATCGTTTCCATAGTCCGCTCACCGTGCGGTTGATGGCCTGTGTAACGATCCTTTTAGTCGGGTTCACGCTCCTTGTAGTGCCTCACAATGAGCCTCAGGCTGAGGCCGCTACTACCTCGACGACCACTGGCTCGCCATTTGGGGACTGCGCCTTCCGTAAGGGAACCGGCGTAACCGAGCCATGGGCGAGCCAAATTTGTTGGTTGGATGTTAGCAACATGACCACGCCTGGTCACAAGACCAGAAAGATTGGCGACTACACCATTGAATTTGATCTCTCGATTGCTGCTAAAGACTCGGCGACCAACTATACTGCGGAACCCAATCCTTCGTGGAACCTAGCCGTCTTTGGCAAGCCTGGCTTCTTTGAAAAAGGAAGTGAAGATCTCAAGGACGTCCTGCAAATGACGGGCGGCAACAATAGCTTCACTAGGTTCACGTTGGATAACATAGTGGTCAAACGAGGGGACAACTCTTCTCCCGTGTCGAATTATCGGTTCGCAGTCGCCGATGCGGAATCAACCGGTGCGGGCGGTCCCGGTGAAATGATCAGCGTGGACGGAGGACAAGTAAGCGCACCCACCGAGCTCAAATCAGGAACCGGTGAGAAACGTGCCTGTGAACTCAAGTTTGGTGCGGGTACTGAACCAATAGAGAAGGAGTGGGGCTCAGCCGCCGATGGAAGGAGCCGCGGTTTTGTCTGCCATTCAAAGCAAACCGGCAGTCACGCTTCCTGGATCGTTGGAGTGGATAAACCGCAAAAAATGGAAATCAGCATGGGCTCTTTTCGCAACGGTACCCAAGCCGTCGCCATGGGCGTGGCATTGAGCCGAATCAATTTCGGTTCCGCCAAGGATTTCGCCCAAGTAGAATCCACGACCGAGGAAAAGCTGAGCGGTCAAACCCGAACTGCTAGCTATACTCCGTTCCTACGTGACGGGAATGCGGATACCGATTTGCCGGCACCAGAAAATGGTTATACCACTGCGATGCGCAGGTTGGACACGACGGGTACTGCGCAGGACCGGCTTGGCTTTCGGTCGCAGACTAATCCAAAGGACAAGGCATTCGATCGGTATGACCCCGTATGGACCTGTACGCTTAAATCCTCCGAGGGAGCTAGCGAGACCAAGGTAATTAAAGGGGGTAGCGTTCCTGATGGGTACTCTCTTGAAAAAGATACCGCGAGTGGAACGTCTCGGCTGCTATTGCCTTCAAGCGAAACTAGACAACCTAATTGTAGCGTTGTATGGAAGTCAAAATTTAAGCCCGCTTCTTTGACCCTGGGCAAGAACGTAGAAGGTTCAGCTGCGAACTTTAGTGACGTGCAGCTACAAAAATTTACGTTGCATTATAAGTGCACCGCGCCTGCTGGGTTCACGACTGCATACCCAGACATCAAGCTGGAAGATGACGTACAGCTCGAGCGTGGTACAAACACCGTAATCGATCGATTGCCTCAGGGCGCTAGTTGTACTGTAACTGAGAAGTTGACGGATGGTGGTCAACCCGGTGCAGGGATCGATTTCAGTCTGTCTTGGAATGGGCAACAGGCCTCAGGAAATATTAATAGCCCCGTTAAGGTCGATCTTAGCCCCGCAGCAGGAGACACCAGTGGTGTTGTTGCGGGTTCAGCCAAAGCTTTAAATAACTATGACTATCAAAAAGCTTCGCTGAAACTGAGCAAGCACATTTTGGGAAAGCCTGTCAGCGACGGGAAGGTAGGGGGAACCTACCGATTCGGCGTGCGGTGTGAGGGCACCAATTTGGGGCAGCGAGAAGTCTCCTTTGATCTGACTAAATCTAACCCCACCAACGCCGTGACGATTCCGGATCTTCCAGTGGGGCGCGACTGCGTCTTAACCCCGTTGACTGACCTTACTGAGCAGCAACGCCAAACGATCAAACTGGATAAGCGCGACGGTTCCCTTAACGGCCAGCACCTTGATCCTGATGGAAACAATGGCTTTCACTTCACCTTGGATAAGCAAGGCGAAACAAAGGAACTACACTTCGAAACCAGCTATTCCTATTTAACTTCGCCTCTAGTTATCCGCAAAGAGATAACAGGTTTGGCCGCGGGTAACGACGAGCTAAAGGCATTAAATTTTGATATTAATTATCGTTGCTCTTCTGAGGGACAAACCGTAAGTGAGGGTAGAACTACAATCACCGCGGCGGACGGCGAAAAGAGCGTCGGCGAAGTACGAATCGGTGCAGATTGTTTAGTCTGGGAAAATGAACCAGGAGATACCACCACTACGCACTTTCAAGGTGCTAAGGTTCGCGCCTCGGATGCTAGCGACAAGGTAACGGAACTGGATAATTCCGACGCAAAATCTCAAAAAATAACCACTATTCGCAAGGCTTCTGGCACAGACCGCAACCTTGTGACGGTTTCAAACATCTACGATCCAAAACTGGGAACCGTCGACCTGCATAAGGTTGTAGATTCACAAGTCGAGGGTGTGCTACCCGATTCCTATATTTTCACGTATCGATGTGGAACCCGAAACATTGCGGGAGATAACGGTAAGGTTCTGCCTGTTGAGCTAAGCGGTAAAGTAGTCGTGCCAGGTGATGGAACGATGCGGTTGGTATCTGATGATCCCGACCTTGCCTCGAAGCTAAATAGCCAAGATGGAAAGTTGGGTGTTCCCTATGGCAATGACTGCACCTTCACTGAAGAGACACCAAATGTTGCTGGTGGAATTATTTTCAGCACAGATGTTGATAGCGCAAAGACAACGGTCAACGCCGAGAACAATACCGCAACGGTAACCAATACATTCACTCCTGCCGGAAAAGGCCTTACGGTTTCCTTGCGTACAGGCGGGCGGAGTACTCTTGCACCTGAATCGTTGTCGTATTCATTGCGGTGTGACAATGGCTATACCACCAATTTTGACCTTAAATCCGGCGATCAGGTAGTTATTCCTGCCCAGAAAATCCCGAAGGGTACTAATTGCTCCCTAAAAGAGTCTGGAGACTCAAAGAAGCGGACCTCTGAAAGCGGCAACGAATATCCAATTCGCAATGATTCAGAATACTTGTACGCTGCGGACGATACTGAAGGCAACGATATTGGCGATGGGGCACAGTTCACTATTGGTGACCAATCAACCATGGACGTGCATCATCACTATGACTTCATTCAATCTTCGGTTGAGGACTCCAAGCAGGTGGAGTTTAATGACCCTGATTCCTTGATTTCTGATGCACGCCGCAAGATTAAGTCGGAGCGTATCTTCCCTGTCGAACTGAAATGTACTAACCCAGATGGTTCCGCAGGCATTGACGTGACAACGACCGTTCAACAAGGACGGCCAAGCGAACCTATCCAGGTCAACGTGGGCTCTGACTGTACTGCCTCCGAGGGAGACACAACCACAGCGGTGGGCATCACCCTGAACAAGTCGATTAATGTCAACGGAACCCCTACCGAGGGAGGAAGGGCGAAGTTTACCGTAGGCAATTCCGACAGTGTCAACGTAACTTTCGTAAATACCTATTCCCGTCGAACCACGTATATTGAGCTCAGCAAACAGGCAGTTTTGCCGAGCGAAAGCATTCGTGATCAGTACAAGAATGCCAATAAGGATCTGCAGGATGCGCTTTATGATCACCATTTTGATCTAGTCTGCCGTGATCCGGAAACGGGAGACGAGGCAGTACTACAGAGCCAAAGCGGATCCATTAAGGGCGAAGGCAAGACTACCTTTACCGGTGTCCCGGTGGGTGCGGATTGCCAGATTACTGGTGACCACTTTGGCTCCCTAAAACTGACCATGAACGATGGCAGCGATGACCTAAATGCGTACTTACGGCCCGCGTATGTTGACTGGGTGGTGGATAGGCAAGGTGGAAACGCTTACCCAGATCAGAAGCTGGATAATGAAAAGACAACCTCGCCAGAGTTCCTTACCGTGGATGAACCGAATGACAATAAGATTCGTCTCGACAACCACTATGAGTACGAAACCTCAAAGGTAAAGATCCGTAAGGATCTAGTGGGTAAAGATGGCAACCTAAAGGAAATTCCGGGGAATTATCCTTTCAATTTCACTATGCAGTGCAAGGCCATTGGCTACCAGACAAATAATGTTGGCGAGACCTCTTTTATTCCAGAGAAGCTGCGTCCGCAGTCGAGCTATATCTTGCCGTCGACGTTGAAGAAATCGGAATTTAACGCCACAGGTTCAAACGGTGATGAGTCCATCTTGTCCTTAGCTTCGGACGAAGCTATCGTCCCTGCTGGTTCTTACTGCAGGTTCGCTGAAGAAGAGAGCTCTAGCACTCCGCAGACTTTGCGGATTACACCAGACGAGCGAACCGTGACTGCGTATGCGCCAGCCCCAGACGCAAGTGACGCTCAGGACCTGCATTTTGTCAATCGCGTTGAGCGACGGACTGCTCCTGTGAAACTAGTCTTGAGTAACTTTGGTTACCTGGTGGGCGCTGATTCCCAAGGATATGAAGCTAAAGTCGTGTGCAAGGCCCCCGCTGACTCGGCGGCCTCTCTACAATTCCCACTAGCTTCTGTTGCTGCTACAGAGCTTTCCCAATCGGACCAAGCCCCAGCAAATGGCCAAACTATGGATCTGCCAGTGGGTGTTGACTGTGAACTGGAGCTCAGCGGTCCAGCACTACAGCCCCGCGGCGAACTTGAGGTGACGAACGGCCAACGAACCCCGTTGACTCAGTACACCAAATGGTCACAAGGCGAGCGTGATGGTGCACGAGGATTGCTTTCGGATATTCCTACCGAAGACGTATCTGCCGAAAAAAAGAACCTCAAGTACTCTTTCGCTACGGCTGGAAATCTTCCTTCGGATAGGACGGAGCTAGTAATCGGTGCGGATATTTACCACCCTAGGGCTCATTATGATGCCACCTTTGCCAAGACTGCAGATGGGGCAGTTGGCAAGGATGCTACTTTCGGGTTCGAGCACTCGTGTAGCGATCCAGCGTTGAGCGATTCTTCGCAGAGCAATGCGTTCACGCTTAAGGCAGGACAAAGTTATACGATTAAAAACATTCCGGTGAACAGTCCTTGCACCGTTAATGAAGTAGATGACGGTGTGAAGAACAATGACTCGATTTTCCGTATTTCTCAGCATGGCGATTTGGTAGAAGCAGATACTGAACACTCTGCGGCTATCCCTAGCACCCCCAAGGAAAATGGTTCTGAGCCGATTCGACCGGTATCGTTCACGGTTCGGCCGGTGACAGACGGGAAAGATACCTCCCGTTCTGGTGACCGTTGGACGCTGACCGCCGATAACAAATTCGCGGGTATAAGCGTCACGAAGTCGATTGAGGGCACGCCTTTGGGTAACCTAACCGGCGATCTCTTTGGAACCACCTTGTTGCCTGCAAAAGCCGAGAAGATGCGTATGTCTTATGAGGTAGCCAATGATGGCGCGTATGATCTGTCCGACTTCCGGATCGAAGATGCTTCTCTTGCCGGACTAACCTTGGTTAAGGACGGCACATCGGTACAAGTAGGTGAAGATGGAGTCGTTCCGTCGAGCGTATGTGCACCGCCACAGTCCCTGGCTAAGGGAGAATCTTTCGCTTGCTCCTTCGACGTTGTAATCCCAGGAGATAAGGACGAGACCTATCGCTATCCGGATTCAGGCCAGCCTGAAGTAAAGGTGACCGCGCAGGCCTCTGAGGGCGGGCACCAGTTCACTACCTCCGCTAGTGATTCTCACGGAGCGCTTCGACCTTCTGGGCTCATCGGAGGTCTATTGCCAGAAACCGGAATGCAGACCTTGGTGTGGGTACTGGTACTTGGGTTGATCCTCTTAGGCTTCGGCTTGTGGCGCTATCTGCGTCGTCCAGATGAAGATGACGAAGAAGATTGTCCAACCGGTCAAGATTAAAGCGCCGCGCACTGTTTCTGCTCCTTGAAATAAAGGGGCGGGAACAGTGGGGCAGTGTCCTCAAAGAATGCGCAGCGCTTTCAGGTCTATGAACGGCTGGAGCGCGTGTTTTATGGCCGCGAGATTTCGCGGCGATTAGGGCCGAATTTCGGTTAAAGCAGTCCTATTAAAGGAGGACTAGTTTGCAAGAAAACTAAAATATGACCCAAAACTTTGCCTGCGGAAGGAGCTTCGCAATAAGTATCTCCATGGGTGAAAACGCCCGTGCGAGGATCTGGAATCAGTATTCGTTAGATACTATTTTGCGATGCTTAGATTTAATGGTTCTTCCGCTTGTGCTGGGGTTATGTAGTCACATATACTCTGTTCAGAATTTCCTTCACTCAACTCTGTCGGCTCATTTGGAAAAGTCGAAATGGGTATTAACGAGAGGACAACCCTTATATGTCTCGTATTGTTTCCAAGACTTTCGCTATTGCACTCGCCGCCGGATTGGCCGCTGCTAGCCCTGCGGCATTTGCTGCGCCTGGCGACACCACAACCGCTGCCGCTCCTTCTGCTTCGGCCCGCCAAACCATTGATGCCAAAGCAACGGGTTCCCTTACGATTGACAAGCGTAGTGGTGAAGTAGGCTCCGAGAACAAACTCGAGGGCATGAAGTTCAAGATCGAGAAAGTTCAAATGGACAATACTCTCGACACCGCTGC
Organism: Corynebacterium sp. MSK150; assembly: GCF_030229215.1. Lineage (NCBI taxonomy): Bacteria > Bacillati > Actinomycetota > Actinomycetes > Mycobacteriales > Corynebacteriaceae > Corynebacterium > Corynebacterium sp. MSK150. The sequence goes on along the minus strand of NZ_JASPHM010000007.1, from coordinate 96,512 downwards.
AGGCTGGAAGGAAGCCGGAGATAAAGTCGCTGCAGGTCCCGACGCCGCAACGATTGACTCTGGTTTTGAGGCTAAAGAGCTGACCACCGATGCAAGCGGCACTGCCAAGTTTGATGGTCTTCCAGTAGGCCTGTACAAGGTTACTGAGCTTCCAGTGCAAGGCTCCAAGTACACTGTTGGTTCGCCGTTCCTGGTCACTATTCCTATGACCCAAGAAGACGGGTCTATTAACTACAATCCGACTGTATCGCCAAAGAACCAGCTCATTCAGCCAAAGAAGACTTCCACTAATAACAATGCCAACGTCGGAGATAATATTGGCTACACCATCACCGCACCGGTTCCCGCTGGCGACGTCGATAAGAGTGGTGCGCGTACCCTGCCAAAGCTGCAGGTGACGGATGATCTGTCCGAATACCTTGATTATGCAAGCACTCCAGACCAAGTTTCCGTTGCAGCCAAGGGCGTCGATCTTGTTCGTGGCGAAGACTACACCGTACAGATTTCTGGTAAGAACCTGACCGTCGATTTCACGGATTCGGGACTTCAAAAACTGGCGCAGGCGCGAGCTGATCACCCAGATTTGGCAGTGGAAATTAAGTTCGATGCAAAAGTTGTGAAGATTCCGGCCAACGGTCAGATCACCAACACCGCTGTTGAACATATCAACGGAAATGACATCAACACCTCGCCGACAGATAAAACAGACGGTCCGACGGTCACCCACTACAACGATGTTTCCATTACTAAGAACCTGAATGGTAATCCCACCGAGGACGATAAAAATGGTGAGGGTGCTGAATTCCAGGTCTTTGAATGTACCGAACAAAGTGGAAAGTGGACGGTAGCTGATGGTGCTGCCCCGATTAAGGGTGCCAACGCTGAAGGTACAGCTGCTGCGGACGCCACCCTTAAGGCTGTAGGTGCCGATAAGACCAAGGCAGCGGTAGCAGACGGCTACTTCCTGCAATTTGATCCGGAGAAGGATTACTGTGCGGTTGAGACTAAGGCACCGGCAGGCTATTTGGTAAACCCAGACCCACAGCACCTGACGGCTTCGCAGGACAAACGTGATGAGCGTGTCATCTTTACCGCCACTGTGGATGACGTGAAGGATAATATCTGGGGCAAGCTCCCGGCCACCGGTATGCGCACTATGTTGATTATCTTGGGCCTTGGCGCCCTGCTGTTCATCGGTGGTGCTGCTTATCAGCTGAAGCGTCGTAACGCTTAGCCTGCGATTATTGCCTATTCCGGCGCGGCCTAGAGTCGGCGTCGGAATAGTTTTTGAGCAGCAAGGGCTCGTGGCTAGGCGTGCCCTTGGACGCCCTGTCGAAGGAAGGTCTTGAAGGTGGGTGAAGGACAACGACGGCCGCGCATGTTTCGCGCGGGAGTTGTTGCGGCTAGCCTCTTAACGGGCTTGGCGGCACAACCATTGGTAGTGCCATCTTTCGGTACAGGAGAAACCGCGGTAGCAGCTGCTCAAACGTTGAACGGTCGGGCCAGCGACGTGCACGTCGATCTCACTGAGTCAGTGGGGGCCGAGTGGTTTGGGAAAATTGGAGATAGAAAACTGGTGCTCTCGCGCATCAACGGCGTGGGCACTAAGGATCTTCCGGCCCTTGATGTTCCCCGGCTGCTCAAAGACAGCCCAGAGGACTTCGTCCGCATAGATGAGGCTTTGACTGCCGATGGCAAAGCCACCTTCCGCGGTGTTAAGCCTGGGATCTATTTGATTGACATCGCAGACAACCCAGGTTCCCAAGATCCGAGCGTGTCTTATGCTCCCTTTGTCATAGCTATTACTGGTGATGGTGAAGAACATCGGGTGGAGTTGAAAGCACAAGTCCTCAACGTCAGTATTGTTCCGCGGACGTCGTGCTTAGTTCCTAGTGAGCATTATGCGGTCGCCCCTGGCGGTGTGGTGAAATACGAGATTTCTGCTGCTACCCCGAATACGAGCACGGATGGGTCGATTGGCCATTATCGGCTCACCACAGAGTTATCGGACATGCATGAAGCACAGGATGGTGGCACGGACTCGGTTCAGTCAGAGTCAGCTACCTACGTTGAAGTCGAGTCCGTACGTCTTGTTGGTGCAGGGGAAGTTCTCGAGCTAGATGCGAAGAGCTACACCGTGGAAAAGAAAAAAGGCAGCGTCACTATTGAACTTAAAAAGGAAGCTCTAGATAAGCTGGCGCAGCTTCGTGAATTAGACCCCAATACCGCAGTTAAGGTCACGCTTCGTTCACGGGCTAGGCAAGATGCTACGGGAGAGCTGCGTGCAACAACTACATTAGCCACGGATGGCATGGATGCACAGCGCAGTGAGGTGGAGGCGTCGGCAAGCACCAACGTTCCTATCTATAAATTTGAATCGTGTTTTCCGCCCTCTGAGTCAAGAACCACCACTTCAAAACCCACTCCGGCGGTAACGCAGCATACGGAGCCGGAGCCTTCCGCCTCGGCACCTTCCACATCGCGACCCTCCGCTGAACCTGAGGAGCCAGGCTCCTCTCAGCCGCGCCCGGATAGGCCAAGTGATATTCCAGGTTTTCCCACGCCCCCAGATGAAGATGGGCACACAGGGCCGTTGACGCCCCAAGAAGGCGATCCCGAAACTAGCGATGAACCTCGAGAACACGGCGGTATTGTAGGCAGCCTCGCTTCCACGGGTGCTTCCGTTATTGGCGTGACAGTTCTAGCGGTGCTGTTGATACTCGTAGGTATCATTTTGTTGATCCGGCGCCGTGATGACGAGGAAGATTCAGCCACAGCAACCGAAAAGGACGAGGGTTAATTGTGACAACAAGCGCGAAGGATAGGCTGGCCTCGACGCAAAATAAGCGCAAGAAGGGCAATGCAGTGTCTATCATCGCGCTGCTTCTGGGGGCTTTGCTGTTGCTGTACCCAGTGGTATCAACACTGGCAAACCATAATAAGCTGATGCGACAAACAGAAGCCTATAGTGGACAGGTCGCTGATTTAAGCCAAGACGAAAAGGAGCGGCAGCTACAACGGGCCCACGAATACAATGACCGTCTTTTGGCAGAGGGGCCACACGCTCGGCCACCGGTGAACACGGATCCCGGGATGGAAGACTATATGTCGCAGCTGAATGTGGATGGGCCCCAGGGAATGATTGCCCGCATTCGTATTCCGTCGATTGATGTGGATTTGCCGGTGTTCCATACCACCGCGCCAAAGGTGTTGTATCAGGGGGCTGGTCACATGTTTGGGTCAACCTTGCCGGTGGGTGGGGATGGTACCAATGCGGTGCTGTCGGCGCATACCGGCATGGTCAATGCATCTATGTTTGACCGTTTGCCTACCCTTAAAGAAGGCGACGATATCTTCATCGACGTAATGGGGGAGCGTTTGCGGTACAAAATGACCAGCCGGGAAGTAGTTAAACCCGATGATTATGAAGCCGTTACCTATGAACCAGGGCACGATAAAATTACGCTCATTACGTGTACCCCATATGGGCTTAATACCGATAGGTTATTGGTTCATGCGGAGCGCTATCCGTTGGATCCCGGGAATCCGGAGCCATCGCCCGCTGGGTTCGGTTGGTCATGGTGGATGATTGCCGTCGTCCTCATCGTTTTGCTTACTGTGTTGCTCATTTTGTGGAAAAACCGACGCCGACGAAAGAAGCGAAAAGAGCGGGAAGAACAAGAAGCCGCACAGGAGCACCAGTCTGCGGTTGGAGATGCTGAAGGTGGATCGGGGGCTGGGCGCTAAACCTCGCTGGCCGTTGGTTTAGTTTGAATTCAGAAGGTAACTGATAGACTTCAGATCCCACGATAATTCGAGGAGAAGGCGAACATGGCACGTTTTATTGACCGCGTCGTCCTGCACCTGCAAGCAGGCGACGGTGGACACGGCTGTGTGTCTGTCCACCGCGAGAAGTTTAAGCCTTTGGGCGGACCTGATGGCGGCAATGGCGGCCACGGCGGTGACATCATCCTCGAGGTCTCTGAACAAATCCATACTCTTATGGATTTCCACTACCGCCCGCATATTAAGGCGCAACGCGGCGGCAACGGTGCCGGCGATATGCGCAATGGTGCTCGCGGTGAAGACCTGATTTTGGAGGTCCCGGCGGGCACGGTGGTCCGCACTGAAAAGGGCGAAACCCTTGCGGACCTTACCGTTCCGGGAACGCGGTTCGTGGCCGCAGAAGGCGGCTTTGGCGGTTTGGGTAATGCCGCATTGGCCTCAAAGAACCGCAAGGCACCGGGGTTTGCTCTACAAGGTGAGCCGGGCCAGGCCCATGATCTGATCCTCGAGCTGAAGTCCATGGCGGATGTAGGGCTGGTGGGGTTTCCATCGGCAGGTAAGTCCTCGCTCATTTCGGTGTTGTCGGCCGCGAAGCCAAAGATCGGTGATTATCCCTTTACCACGCTGCAGCCGAACCTGGGCGTGGTGGATATGGGAGATAGCTCCTTTACTATCGCGGACGTGCCGGGGCTTATCCCGGGCGCGGCCGATGGCAAGGGGCTCGGCCTAGACTTTTTGCGCCATATTGAACGCACGGCGGTGCTTGCCCATGTGGTGGATACCGCCACTATTGAGCCCGGCCGTGATCCGGTCTCTGATATTGAGGCGATGGAAAATGAGTTGGCAAAGTACCAGGAGGCTTTGCAGGAAGATACTGGTTTGGGGGATCTGCGTGAGCGCCCCCGCGTCATCATCTTGAATAAGGCAGATGTGCCTGAGGCCGAAGAGCTGGCGGAATTTGTCAAGGATGATCTGGAAGAGAAGTTTGGCTGGCCTGTCTTTATTATTTCGGCAGTAGCTCGCAAGGGTCTGGACCCGCTGAAGTTCCGGCTCATGGATATGGTGACCGAGCACCGCAAGGCCCAGCCGTTGCCGAAAAAGGATAAGAACCACACCGTTATCCATCCCAAGGCGCAGGGGCATAAGAAACATACCGGCGCGTTTGCTGATTTCACCGTGAAGCCTGATCCTGAGGTCGAGGGTGGCTTCATTGTTGAGGGCAAGAAGATTGATCGCTGGATTACCCAGACTGACTTTGAAAATGATGAGGCAGTGGGCTTCTTGGCTGACCGCTTGGCCAAGGCTGGTGTGGAAGATGAGCTGCGCGAGCAGGGCGCAGTGGAGGGCTGCCCGGTAACCATCGGTGGCATCACCTTCGAGTGGGAGCCGATGACTGGTGGCGATCCAACGATGGCAAGCCGTGGCGAGGACGCCCGCCTGAAGGGCACCGGCCGCGTTTCCGCCGCCGAACGCAAGCGCGCCTCGCAGGCGCGCCGTGGTCTTGTCGATGAATACGATTACGGCACCGATGAAGAGGTCACTCGCGAGGGCGCTAACCGCGATAGGTGGCAGGGCTAGTTTCCAGAACCCCCTATTCTTGGGGTGTGCTGGAGGATGGGCTTTGTAAACTCGGTTGGTATGTCTTCTGATCAACAGAAAGAACCCATCCTTCCGCTTCCGGTAGAGCCATTTGACGGTCCTACCGCTGATACCCCTTTCCCGGAACCGCTCGATGAAAATCCGGTGGCGTCCGGTTTTGAATCGGATCTCCGCCGCGACATCGCGCAGGCAAAGCGCGTAGTGGTCAAGATTGGTTCCTCTTCCCTCACGGATGAAAATTTCCGCGTTTCCCAAGAAAAGATCGATCACATCGTCGATGCTGTCCATGCGCGCATGGGCCGCTCCGATGTCATCATCGTCTCCTCCGGTGCGGTTGCCGCCGGTATGGGCCCGCTCGGCCTGCACCAGCGTCCCACCGATTTGGCTACCAAGCAGGCCTCTGCGTCCGTAGGCCAGGTGCACTTGGCCTCTGTGTGGGGCCAGTCCTTTGCGCGCTATAAGCGCACCATCGGCCAGGTCCTGCTGACCGCCTCCGATACCGGCCACCGCGACCGTGCCCGCAATGCGCAGCGCACCATTGATCGCCTGCGCCAGCTGCGCACCATCCCGATCGTGAACGAGAACGATGCGGTGGCGACGTCCGAGATGCACTTTGGTGATAACGACCGCCTTTCGGCGCTGGTGGCCAACCTGGTGGGCGCGGACGCGCTCTTCCTTTTCTCCGACGTGGATGGCCTCTACGATAAGAATCCGGCCGAGCCGGATGCCAAGTTCATCGATGAGGTGCGCACCGGCAAGGACTTGAAGGGCGTTGTTGCTGGCGATGGCGGCAAGGTCGGCACCGGCGGAATGGCCACCAAGGTCTCCGCGGCACGCCTGGCTACCCGCGGTGGCATTCCAGTGCTGCTGACCTCTACGGACAATATTGGGCCCGCGCTTGCCGACGCCTCCGTGGGCACCGTCTTCCACACCCGCGAGGAACGCCAGCTGTCTGCCTGGAAGTTCTGGGCGCTCTACTGCGCCGATACCGGTGGAGCCGTCCGCCTCGATGAAGGCGCCAAGGAGGCCGTCACCAAGGGCGGCACCTCGCTGCTCGCCGTTGGTATTACCGATGTGCAAGGCGAGTTCAACAAGGGAGAAATCATCGACATCCTGGGCCCGAATGGTGAGGTCATCGGCCGCGGTGAAGTGCGCTTCGATTCCGAGGAGCTGCACGCCATTAAGGGCAAGAAGATGGAAGAGCTTCCTGAGGAGCAGCGCCGTTCCGTCGTCCATGCGGATTACCTCTCCAACTTCGCTTCCCGCATCTAAACCCGAGTCCGAGATTCCCCGTATGGTTGGGGCATGAAGTATTTCATGGGACCGGAAACCTGGCAGCCGATGGTAGAAGACATCGAGGCTGCCGGGCACCAACGCGTAAGCAGCATCGAGGACGCCGAGGTCTATATCAATAATGCGCCCAACCCGCGCCGCATCCCGGAGATGCCGGAGAATATCGGTTGGGTGCAGCACTGTTTTACCGGCGTCAATCAGCTCATTGATGCAGGCATCATTACCTCAGACGGCGTGCCATGGTGCAACTCCGCCGGCGCCTTTGCCCAGCCAGTGGCCGAGTCCGCACTCGGGTTGGCCCTTTCCCAGGCGCACCACCACAAGGCCTTCGCCCAAGCTGCTACGTGGTCGGTGGCCAAGGAGCTGGATGAATCCCAGGCCTGGCTCTATAACCAGCAAGGGCCGAAGAGGGTAGCGATCTTTGGCGCTGGGGGCATCGGCAAGCAGCTCATTAAGCTCCTGCAGCCCTTTGGCGTGCACATTACCGCGATCAATCGCTCCGGCCGCGCGGTGGAAGGCGCCGATGAGGTCGTGCCCATGGACCAAGCCCAGCACGTTTGGGGCGAGGCGGATTTCATCTTCTGCATCCTCCCGGCCACCAAGGACACCGAGGGGCTTATCGATGCCGCCACTTTCCGCGCCATGAAGCCCTCCGCCATCTTCATCAACGTCGGCCGCGGCAGCACCGTAGTAACCGATGACCTCGTGGAAGCCTTGCGCAGCGGCGACATCGCCGGCGCCGGCTTAGAGGTTATGGATCCCGAGCCGCTGCCCGATGGCCATCCCCTTTATGATCTGCCTAATTGCACCATGACGCCCCACATGGCCGCCTCTGCGCACGTAGCTCAATATCACCTAGGCGCCATCTTCAACGCCAATGCTGCGGCGTGGAAGAGGGGAGAGGCCATGCCCACCCGCGTCGATGTGGAGGCCGGATACTAATGAAGTACGCGATGCTGCCCACCCCGTGGGAGGAAACCCTGCAGGCCCTCGATGCCGCCGGGCACGAACGCGCCCCACTGGAGGAGGCCGAGGCCCTCATCTTCAACGGTGGCCCGGATGATTTCCCGCAGCCGCTGCCGCCAAGCGTAGGCCTAGTCCAAGTCCCGTTTGCTGGTGTGGACCACCTGCTCGACGTCATGCGAAATACCTCCGCCCGCTGGTCGAACGCGGCAGGGCTATATGATGCCACCGTGGCCGAGTCCACCATTGCGCTCCTGCTCGCCCAATTGCATGCGCACAAGCGCGTGGGAACGAGCTGGGATAACCGCGATGAGGTCGAGGCCCACACCAGCTTCCTTTTTGAGGATAAGACGGTGGCGGTGGTGGGTGCCGGGGGCATCGGAAAGCGGCTCATCCGCATGCTAGAAGGCTTCGGCCCACGCATTATTGCGGTCAATCGCTCCGGTAACCCGGTTGAAGGCGCCGATGAAACCTATGCCACCTCCGATATCGAGCGCGTGTGGCCGACCGCCGATTATTTCGTGGCGCTCGCTCCGCTCACGGAACAAACCCGCCAGCTTTTCGGTGCCTCTGCTTTCCGCGCCATGCCGAACCACGCCGTGGTCATTAACGTTGGGCGCGGCCCGTTGGTGGATACCGATGCGCTGGTCGAGGCCCTGCGCGCCGGCCAGATCGCCGGCGCCGGCCTGGACGTCACCGACCCCGAGCCGCTGCCCGATGGGCACCCGCTGTGGGACATGCCCAACGTGGTCATTACCCCGCACCTTGCCAATCCGCCGTATTCGGTGCGCCGCCGCATCGGCGCGCATGCAGCAAAGGTCATGGAGCGCTTTGCCGCTGGTGAGGCAATCCCCACGGAAGTAGATACTGAAGCCGGCTACTGATGGATAGGCCCCGGTAACCGCGCTGACGATGGCCAGCTTAACCCCACCGCGGCTGAGGTCGCTGAAAAGCGCGTGGCCTTTCGTTAGGCTGGTATGGCATGAGCAACACTGAACGCGAAGAAGTTCTGTCCAAAGCCCGTGCTGCCAAGGATGTTGCGCCCGTCGTGGCGCAGCTATCCACGCCGCGCAAGAACGAAATCTTGCAGCGCGCAGCCGAAAACCTCATTGCCCACACCGAGGATATCCTCGCCGCTAATAAGCAAGATATCGAAGCTGGCCGCGAGCGCGGCATGTCCGAGTCCCTCATTGACCGCCTATCCCTCGACGCCGCGCGCGTCGAAGGCATCGCTGGTGGCCTGCGCCAGGTAGCCGGCCTGCAGGACCCAGTAGGCGAGATCCTGCAGGGCCGCACCATGGACAACGGCATCCAGATGAAGCAGGTGCGCGTCCCGCTCGGCGTGATGGGCATGGTCTATGAGGCCCGCCCAAACGTCACCGTGGACGCCTTTGGTTTGGCCATCAAGTCCGGCAACGTGCCGCTGCTGCGCGGTTCCAAGTCTGCCCGCAACTCCAATGCCAAGCTGGTAGAAATCCTGCAGGATACCCTCGCCGAGTTCGATCTCCCGCGCGAGGCCGTGCAGCTCCTGCCGTGCGAGACCCACGATTCCGTCCAGGACCTCATCACCGCTCGTGGCCTGGTGGACCTGGTCATTCCGCGTGGTGGTGCGAAGCTCATTGAAGCCGTGGTCACCGGCGCCACCGTCCCGGCCATCGAGACCGGCACCGGCAACTGCCACTTCTATGTGGATGCCTCTGCAGACCTGGACAAGGCTATCGACATGGTCATCAACGGCAAGACCCGCCGCACCTCCGTATGCAACTCCACGGAGTGCGTGCTTATCGACGCCGCCTTGGACGACTCCGCCAAGCTGCGCATCATCACCGCGCTGCAGGAGGCGGGCGTGACCATCCACGGCGATGTCGCTGAGCTCGAGGCCTTCGGCGTCAAGGATGCCGTGCAGGCCACCGAGGAGGACTGGCGCGAGGAGTCGCTGTCCATGGATATCTGCGCCAAGGTGGTCGACGGCGTCGACGGTGCCATTGCCCACATCGCCGAATTCACCACTGGCCACACCGAGGCCATCGCCGCGCAGGATGCCGACGTCCTAGTGAAGTTTGGCAACGAGGTGGATGCCGCCGCAGTCATGCTCAACGCGTCTACCGCCTTTACCGATGGCGAGGTCTACGGCATGGGTGCGGAAATCGGCATTTCCACCCAGAAGCTGCACGCCCGCGGCCCTATGGCACTTCCGGAGCTGACCTCTACCAAGTGGATCTTGCAGGGTACCGGTCAGACCCGCCCCTAGTAGTGCGGCTATAATCGCCATCCATGACTAGCCCACAGCGCATCGGCATCATGGGTGGCACCTTTGATCCCATTCACAACGGCCACCTGGTAGCGGCCAGCGAGGCTGCACACCGGTTTGCCCTCGATACCGTCGTCTTTGTTCCCACCGGCCAGCCGTGGCAAAAGTCCCACCGCGACGTCACTGCGGCCGAGCACCGCTACTTGATGACGATGGTGGCCACGGCCTCTAATCCGCGTTTTACCGTCTCGCGCGTAGACATTGACCGCGAGGGGCCCACCTATACCATCGATACGCTGCGCGACCTGCGCGAACTCTTCCCGGAGGCGGAGTTTTATTTCATTACCGGTGCCGATTCGCTGGCATCCATCATGAGCTGGCATAACTGGGAAGAGATGCTGGAGATGGCGCACTTTGTGGGTGTTACCCGCCCCGGCTATGAGCTAAGCGCAGATATGCTGCCCGCCGATGCGCAGGAGGATATCGATCTTATCGACATTCCCGCGATGGCTATCTCTTCTACCGCTTGCCGCGAACGCGCCGCTCAAGGCCAGCCCGTGTGGTACCTCGTTCCGGATGGGGTGGTGCAGTACATCACCAAGAATAATCTCTACGGGCCCAACCCAGATAAGCCTTTGTAGAAACTTCCGCGGCCTTCCCCAGATTTTGGGCACGGGCCTGCTAAACGTGCAAGAATAGACTCTCAATAGAGATAGTTCATACCGAATATACTCAGACGCGAAAAGGGAATTTTTACACATTGTCTACTTCTGATCTCGCCCGCCGCATGGCAGAAACCGCGGCCCACGCCGCGCAAGAAAAGCTGGCCACCAATATCGCGGCCATTGATGTCTCCGATGTTCTCGCTATCACCGAGGTCTTCGTACTTGCTTCTGCAGACAACGAGCGCCAGGTGGGCTCCATCGTGGATGAAGTCGAAGACGAAATGACCAAGCAAGGCTTCGAGCCGCAGCGCCGCGAAGGCAACCGCGAGAACCGTTGGGTGCTGCTGGATTATGGCAATATCGTCGTCCACGTTCAGCGCAATGACCAGCGCGAGTTCTATGGTCTGGATCGCCTGTACCACGATTGCCCGGCACTAGAGATTGAGGGCATCGAGGCCCCAGAGCGCCCGGGCGAATGGACCAATGGCGTTAACCCGCGCGAAGTCGATTCCATCGATGAGCTCCCACTGGCCGATAAGGTCCCTGGTGAGGACGAGGAGCTTTAAACTCGCATGAGCCGCCGCCTGATCCTGATCCGCCACGGACAAACTACCTATAACGCCACCGGCCGCATGCAGGGCCACTTGGACACTGAGCTGTCCGAGCTGGGCTATGAGCAGGCCCGCGCCGCCGCGCGCCTGCTGCAGGATCAGGGAGTGTCTAAAATTGTCGCCTCCGACCTCATCCGTGCGCGCGAAACCGCGCGCGTGGTCGCCGAGGCCCTTGGCATGGACTTCACCACGGATGCCCGCCTGCGCGAGACCCACCTAGGCCGGTGGCAGGGCAGGACCTCTGCCGAGGTGGATGAGGAGTTTCCAGGTGCGCGCGCCATTTGGCGCCACGACCCCACTTGGGCGCCGCCGCAGGGCGAATCCCGCGTGGATGTGGCCGAGCGTGCCCGGCCCGTCGTCGATGAGCTCATGGCAGACTTCGCCGGCTGGGACCAGGGCCCCGTCCTCATCGTGGCCCATGGCGGTGCTATCTCGGCGCTGACCTGCCACCTGCTGGGCCTTGACCACGCGCAGTACGGCATCCTTTCCGGGCTGAAGAATACCCACTGGTCGCAGCTGACCGCCCGCCCGGACTTCAACCCGGAAACGCCGTTATCCTCCTTGGAGTTCACCCCAGACAATGTGCGCAGCGCCCAGTGGTATTTCGACGGCTGGAATATGGGCGGCGAGGTCACTGGGGACGGCGGGGCGGATATCTAGTGACGGTTCGCGTCATTACGGATTCCTCCGCGGGCCTGCCGCCGGAGCTGGCGGAACAGCTATCCATCACCGTCATTGACCTGCACCTTATGGAAAGCCACGGCAAGGATGGCCTGGAGCGTTCCACCTCGGGCTTGAGCGCGCTGGAGCTGGCTGCCGCCTACGGCCGCGAAATGGAGCGCGCCCAGGATGAGGGCGTGGTGGCCATACATCTGTCCAAAGAGCTATCTTCCACCTATTCTGCGGCGGTATCCGCCTCCGGCGTCTTTCCTCACACGGTGCGGGTGATCGACTCCGGTTCGGCCGGTATGGCCATGGGCGCGGCCGCCATGTCCGCGGCTAAGCTCGCCTCCCGTGGCGCCAGCTTGGACGAGTGCTACGCCGCGGCCATCGATACTCTGAAACGCGCGGCCACCTGGGTCTACCTGCATTCCACGGAGGACCTGCGCCGCTCCGGCCGCCTTTCCCCGGCCACGGCCGTGCTTTCTACGGCGCTGTTGGCCACCAAGCCGATTATGTCGATTACCCGCGGCAAGCTGGAGCTGGTGGGCAAGACCCGCACCCAGACCAAGGCTTTTACCAAGCTGGTGGACCTCATCGCCTCCCGCGCGGACGGCGAGCCGGCCTTCGTCGCCATCCAGCACAACCAGGCCGAAGATGCGGCTGCCAAGCTGGAGGCGCTCCTTGAAGCGGCGCTGCCGCAGGGGTCCTCCTTTATCTGCACTCCGCTTAACGACGTCCTCTCTGTCCACGCCGGTCCCTCCGCCATTGGCGTCTCCGCCGTGTTTAGCTCCGAGCCGCCCGCGGAACCTGTGCATTCTCACACACGTGGTCGACCCCGCGCCTTCCCGCCGCGCCGATCTGTGGATAACTAGGCCCACCGCGCCGGGTTCGTTGACACCCACAACAAGTTATCCACAGCCCGCCTTCGCCTGGCATACCACTTAATTGCGCTCGGGCTTAGGCTCAGCGCCATGGCGGCACCCAAGATCAGCGAACGACTCCGCGAATTTACCCAACCCACCGGCGAGGAAGAGCTCCTCGCCGTCGATTACCCGCGCCCGCGACTGCGCATCAGCTCCTGGCAAGCCTGCGCCATGGCTGTCCTCCTTGTCATCGGCATGGTGGTCTGGCTCGGCATCAATGCACGCTCCGAAGAATCTTCCGGCATGCCCGAGCCTGCGGCAATGAGCCCAGGCGCGGCCCCCAGCGAAGAGCCTAGCGAGATCATCGTCTCGGTCATCGGCGAAGTTGCAGAGCCCGGACTGAAAACACTCGAGCCCGGCGCGCGTGTGGCCGATGCCCTCGACGCCGCCCAGCCGCTACCAGGCGCCGAGACCATGGCTCTCAACCATGCGCAGCGGCTTTCCGACGGCCAACAGCTCCACATCCTGCCCTCCGGCGCCGCCCCAGCTCCCGCACCCGGCGAACCCGCCCCCGCCGGCGACAACTCCAGCAGCCCAGGCGGCAGCGCTAGCGGCAGCGGCGTGAGCCTTAATAGCGCCACCGCCGAAGAGCTCATGGAACTCAAGGGCGTCGGTGAGGTGACCGCGCAGGCCATCGTGGCCTACCGCGAGGAGCACGGCGGTTTCAAGGACGTGGAAGAGCTCCTCGAGGTCTCCGGCATCGGGCCGGCGAAGCTGGAACAGCTCACAGACCAAGTCCAGCTCTAGTTCGTATTCGAGCGTGCGATGCGAGAACTGCGGCTCGTCCCCGGCGCGGCTACCGCCTGGCTGTCCGTCATCGCCGTACTGCTTGTCGGCCGCGGCTGGGCCATCGCACTCATCGCAGTCATCGTTGCGCTGTGCCTCATTGCCCGTCAGTGGGGCCAAGCGCTCTTCTGCGGGGCGGTCGCTTCGGGTGCGGCGTTCGTCGCCGCGGTGCGCCAGGCTCGTGCTGCCGCCTTCGACCTCGGCACCGAAGTCACCGGGCGCCTTGTCACTGCACCGACGCAGACGAGTACGGGCGGCTGGCTGCTCAAGCTCAAGGTTCCGGGATACCCCACCCAGTTGCCGGTCTTTAGCCCGGAACCGGTCCCGGCGGCCGCTGGCGCCGAACTTACGGTCAGGGTGAGGGTAGGGGAGTCGGATAGGCCGGGCGTCGGAAAGCTCAGCGCCAATGCCACCGACGTGCAGGTAACCGCCGAACCCGAAGGCATGGACGGCTGGGCGGTCAGCGTGGCCGAGAATTTCCGCGCGCTGGTCCTTGATACCGTCGGGCCCTCCAGCCAGGGCCTTATTCCCGGCATGGTGCTCGGCGATACCGCGCTGCAAGATACCGCCGAACGCGACTTGTATATTGCCACCGGGCTCTCACACTTGAGCGCTGTATCTGGCGCCAATGTGGCCATCGTCTGCTCCGCCGCGGCCGTGGTCTGCGCCGCCTTCGCGCTCGGTCCCCGCACCCGCGTGGCCGCCTCCCTGTGCGCCCTTGCCACTTATGTTCTGCTTGTGGGCTTCGAGCCCTCCGTCCAGCGCGCGGCCGTCGCTGGGGTAGTGGGGCTGCTCGCCGTGCTCAATTCCACGCGCATGGAGCCCATCCATGCGCTCAGCCTGGGCATCATCGCGCTGCTCTTTGTGGATTCCGACCTCGCCGTGCACTTTGGTTTTGCCCTATCGTGCGCCGCGACGCTCGGCATCGTGGCGCTGAGCCCGCTCATCTATAAGCATTTGGCCGTGACCGGCTGGCCCGCCATCTTTCTGCGCGCGGTCGCTGTGGCCATCGCCGCAGATATCGTTACCCTCCCGCTGGTCGCGCTCATGTCCGGTGAGGTCTCCGTCGTTTCCGTGCTGGCCAATATCCTGGTCGAGCCTGCCACCGTGCCGATCACCATCGTGGGGCTCATCGCCGCCATCTTTGCCCAGCTCGGCCCGCTGGACGTGCTGGGCGCCGGCTTGCTGCGCCTCATTGAGCCCTTCTCATGGTGGATTAATACTATCGCCCACGGCGTGGCCCACCTGCCCGTGGTCACCATCCCCGCCAACCCGCTTTTTACGCTGCTTGCCTACGCCTGGATTATCGCCGGCCTCCTCTATCACCGCCCGTGGCTCACCCTGGTGCTGACGCTGGCGGGCATCGCCTGGCTCGGCCTGGCCGCAGGCTAGAATGGCGGGCATGCCTCCAGTACACCTCATCCTCGGCGACGATGAATTCCTCACCGAACGCGCCCGCCTGCACATCCAGCGCGCCGCGGCCGAGGAGAGCGGATCCACCGGTGCCCGGCCCGAGCTGACGAAGCTAAAAGCCTCCGAGGTCTCTGAGGGAGAGCTCCTCGAGGCCACCAGCCCGTCGCTGTTTGGCGATAACCGCGTCATCGTCATCAGCGACTGCGAGCGCGCCGGCAAAGAAGTAGTCGATATCATCCTGCGCGCCTGCGCCAATCCCGCGCCGGGCATGACCATGGTCATCATCTACTCCGTGACGGCCAAGACGCTGAAGAAAAAGAAGAAGCAGCCCGAGCTCGTGGCCAAGCTGCGCAAGATTGCCGAGGTCCACGAAGTCTTCTCGCTCTACCCCAATGAGCTGGGCCAATGGGCCACCCGCGAATTTTCCAGCCACGGCGTGCGCCCCACCCCGGACGTTATCCACGCCGTGCTCGAGGGCGTGGGCTCTGACCTGCGCGAGCTAGCTTCTGCCATCTCCCAGCTGGTCTCCGATACCGGCGGCAATGTCACCCGCGAGGCGGTGCAAAACTACTACGTCGGCGTGGCCGAGGTGGCCAACTGGGACATTGCCGACGCCGCCGTCGCCGGCCGCGTCGAAGCCGCCGTATCCACCTGCCGCCGCGCCCTCCAGCTGGGCGCGAGCCCCGTGGCGATTGCCGCCGCGCTGGCCAATAAGGTCGGCGCCGTCGCCCGCCTCTACTCCGCGCGCGGGGACCAGTACTCGCTGGCGAGCCAAACCGGCCTGGCGCCCTACGTGGTCAAAATGACCCAACCGGTGGCCCGCCGCTGGTCCGCCGATAATGTCACCAAGGCCGTCATCCTCGTCTCCGAGCTCGATGCCGCCGTCAAGGGCCAAGGCGGCGAGCCTGAATTCGCGATAGAGGCGGCCGTCAAACGGGTCGCGGAACTGGCGCGATAAGCTAGAAACTATGTCTGAGACGCAAGTGCAAGAATTCGCCGGTCGACTCTTTGACATGGCGCGCGAGGGCGACCTAGACCTCCTCGCCTATATCGACCACGGCGTGAATATCGACCTCGTCAACCACGAAGGCCAGTCCTTTATCATGCTCGCTGCCTATCACGGCCACGCCGAGCTGGTTACCGCACTTGCCCGCGCCGGCGCGGACGTCAACCTGCTCAATGACCGCGGCCAGTCCCCGCTGGCCGGTGCCATCTTTAAGAAGGAGGACGCGGTTATCGGCGCCCTCCTTTCCGCCCACGCCGACCCCACCGCCGGCCAGCCTTCCGCGCTGGATTCCGCCCGCCTGTTTGGCCGCGAGGACCTTATCCCGCGCCTCGAAAGCGAGGCGGGGGAGTGACCTGGACATCCTTTTTCACCCTCCTTCTGATGAACCTAGTGGGCGTGGCCTCGCCGGGACCGGACATCATTTTGGTGACCCGCTACGCCACCCGCTCGCGCCGCCATGCCATTGCGGCGGCCGCCGGCATTCAGATCGGCGTGCTCTTTTGGTGCGCCGCCACCGTTTTCGGCGCCGCCGCGCTGCTGACGGCCTTCCCGGAAATTTTGGGCGCGGTCCAGGCCGTCGGCGGCTGCTTCCTGGTGTTTATGGGAACGCGCGCGCTGCGCAGCGGTATCGCCCAGCGCGCCAACCCTCCCGTGGACTTAGAAGACGCCGCCGCCCAGCTCGGCCGCCTGCGCACCGCCTTCAAGGTGGGGCTAGCCACGAATATGTCCAACCCGAAAATCGTGCTCTTCCTCGCCGCGATGATCGCCCCGCTGCTTCCCGCCAGCCCACCCGCATGGTTGGCCATCGCGCTCACGCTCTCGTTATCGCTGTCGGCCTTCCTCTTCTTCCTCGTCGTCGCCACGGTGATTTCCACCAACGCGGTTCGCCGCAAGCTCATCGCCGCCGGCCCGTGGATCGACATCGGCTCTGGCCTCTTCTTCATCATCGCCGGCATCGTCCTTATCATCTCCGGCGGGCAGAACCTGCTGGCTTAAAACAGGCGCGGCGTGCCCTCGGCCACCGTGTCCAGCACCCACTGGGTCCAGCGGGCGACGGTGGAGGCACGCCGCCGGGACGTCGCCAAGCTCAGCCCCAGCCCCTCCATGGCCGCACAAATCTCCGCGGTGCTGGCCACCGCGCCGCGGGCCAAGCTGAGCTCTAGGACTTCGCGGAAAACCCGCCGCGCCGCCAGCGCCCGTATGAGCGCTGCATTCCGGGCGTCGCGCTGCGGCTGCTCG
Source organism: Corynebacterium sp. MSK150 (assembly GCF_030229215.1). Classification (NCBI taxonomy): domain Bacteria; kingdom Bacillati; phylum Actinomycetota; class Actinomycetes; order Mycobacteriales; family Corynebacteriaceae; genus Corynebacterium; species Corynebacterium sp. MSK150. Next base: position 79,314 of record NZ_JASPHM010000007.1, on the reverse strand, counting down.
ATAACCCGCCGCCCGTGCTCCGTCGGCTCCCACATGTCCTCCACCGGCTCCGCCAGGCCCAAGTAGCGCGCGGCGTTGGCATAATAATCCGCCTGCCGCGGATCGAAGTCATAGCGGTGGGTAATCTCCGCCTTGCTTAGCGGCTGCAGTGCGATGAGCTCGAGAAGGTTGACCACCCGCTCGAAGCTATTAGCCTGTGGGAAGGGCACGGCCGGCTCGGGTTCGGGCTCTACCGCCCGCACAATGTCGAGCGCCGCCTGGGGGTCCAGATGCGAGGCGGACAGCGCGTAGCGGGCGCTATCCACCAGCGCAATGCTGCGAAAATCCGCCGGGTCCCGAAACTCATAGCGGTACAGGTGGAAAATACCATTGGAATACACCAGGTAGACCGGCACGACATCCTTGGCCAGGCGCTGCTGGAAGCGCCGGTAGGGAAAATATAGCTGCCGGATATTGAAATCATCCGAAAGGTGATTCTTCGCCTCCACCAGCACCAGGTGCTCGAGCGATTCAAAGCCGCCGTCGATTTCCATCTGCGCGCGGTCCACTGCCACATCTACACCCAAGTCCGGCAGCCGCACCTTAAGCCCGCGCGTGGACATACGACCCGCCACCGTCGCCTGCAACGGCCCGCACCCCAGGAAATCCTCTAGCATCCCGCTTGCCGACGCCCCATTTAACGCCACCGCCTCCGAGCTCACCCCCTCCAACGAGAGGGTGTCCAGACCCGCCGGCAGCTCCAGCGTGCGTACCTCGCCGCGCGGCGTTTCTGGAAATCGTTCGTAGAGGTTGAATCGCCCCACCAGGTATTCGCTGCGGCTGACCGGTACGATTCCCAGCTGGAGACGCTGAAAGATCCACGGCCGCGACGTAGAAAAGTCATGCTTGGCCATCAGCCGTGGCTGCCGGCCCGAGAGCCGTTCTAGCTCCCGCGCGCCGATATAGAAATACCCGCGCCGCTCCAGCTGCGCGTCGTATCCCGCCGCCAGGATGCGCAGCCAGCCCCAGTCATTGACGCCGAGTTTCACCGACTCCGGCACACCAAAGCGCGCCCGCAGCTCCTGCGCTTCCGGCCCGCTAGTCACCGCGGACCTCGTAGTTGCGCACCAGGACCTCGTCGACCTTGCCCCGCTTCGAACCAACGGAGTTAATCGCCCGCGTTGCCCCCACGATTCCTACTTCATAGTCCGCATAGAGCTCGCGGATGAACTCGGTGGCCGAATTAGACAACAGGAACTTCACCCCACGCCTATCCAAGTCATCGCAGACCTCTTTGAGGCGCTCTTGCTCCGCACGGTCAAAGCCGCCCTTTTGGTAGCCGGTAAACGAGCTCGTCACGTTCACCGGGTCATAAGGAGGGTCGAAGTACACAAAGTCCCCCTCGCGTGCCTGTGCTACCGCCGCGGCGAAATCGCCCTGCGAGAAGGCCACATCATTTTCCGCAAAATAGTGGTGCACCGCGCGCAGAGTGTCTTCATCGCAGATAGTGGGATTCTTATAACGCCCAAACGGGGCATTAAATTGGCCGGCCGCGTTCACGCGGTACAGGCCGTTATAGCAGGTGCGATTCAGATACAACGTTCGTGCCGCGCGCTCGACGGGGGAGAGGGCGGCAAACTCGTGGGCATCCCGGTCCACTGCGCGAAGCGCATAGAAAAACTCTGCCTCATTGGGGTAGCCCGCGAGTTCCTCTATGAGCTCATCGACGCCGCCGCGCACCACCTCATAGAGGTTAATGAGCTCACTATTGAGATCGTTGACCCGTGCGCTGGCCGGTTCGAGAGAGAAAAGCACCGCACCGCCACCGATGAAGGGTTCATAATAACGCCGCGGGTTCTCCGCCGGCAGGGCGGCGTGGATATGCGGCAAGAGCTGGCGCTTCCCGCCCGCCCATTTCACCAGTGGCTTAACGTTTTTCATCGTTGACTCATCTTAGCCGCCCCATCGGACATGAGCACCATCGGGCTTTCGAACGTGCGAGCGGATAAGTCGGGTGCGCGGCCGGGCGGGGCTTGGCGCCCTGGTTGTCCAACGTCACAGTTTTCCCGAAAAGTGCCATGACGGGCGCAAACGCGCAGCCGTGCCGGCGGGAGATCCTCATGGCGTGTATGGCGGTTTCCCTGACCGAATATAAGGTAATAAAATCGCCCCAAAACCCTTAGTTTGTAGACAAAATAGAATTTCCTCACATTTTCTTAGGGAGAAAGAAAAGTTACTGAAGCTTGAAGAGCGTCGGGACAGAAAGGGGCATTTATGCCGCGTATATCAAAAATCCGAGTCGCTGCGCTCAACCTCGTCATCGAGAACGGTTATGACGGGTTCACCATGGAGGAGCTCGCTCACGAAGTGGGCGTTTCCCGCCGTACGCTTTTTAATTACATAAAAGACAAAGAATCGGCAGTTTTAGGCCCCGAAATGTCGGAGGAAGTGGAGAACCAATTCCAAAATTTCGCCGCAGGATTGCCCACCGGAAGCCTGCGCGAAGATTCCAAAATCATGGCTATGACCGTATTCAATCGTGCCGTAGGCGATGAGTTCTTCCCCGAAATCTCCCAGCTCACGGCCCAGGCGTTGGCTAAGGATACGAAGCTGCGCGCTCTGTACTGCCAGCGCAATAGCCGCATAATTCAGCGCGTCCGCCAGGCGGTGCAGGCCCGCGAAGGTTGGAAGTCCTCCGACCCGCGTCTCACGCCGACCGTCAATATCATCCACACCCAGTTCCTGACCGCCTTCGAGACCTTCGTGGAAACCCGTGGCGGAACTTCGCTTGCCGACGCCTTCCGTGGCGCCGGCGCCATCTTCGAAGACTACTTCAACGACGACCTGGCCTAAGCGCCCCGCCTAAGTCTCACCAGCCTTGCCCGCCGGCTCCGCCGGCCAAAGTAAGCTAAGAAAATCCCCCGGCGCGCTCCGTAGAGCGCGACCGGGGGATAATCTGTGCAATGGCTCTTAGTCCATCTTGTTGAACGCGGAAGCCATGCCGGACTTCTTGTTGGCTGCGGTGTTGCGGTGGAAGACACCCTTGGACACGGACTTGTCCAGGGCGCGGGATGCCACGCGCAGCTGCTTCTCAGCAGCAGCCTTGTCGCCAGCGGCAACGGTCTCGCGGAACTTGCGGATCTCGGTACGGACGGCGGAGCGAACGGACTTGTTGCGCTGACGTGCCTTCTCGTTGGTGATAACGCGCTTCTGCTTGGACTTGATATTTGCCATGAAAAATACCTCTTAGTAATCGAAAGTGATTGACGTAGAAACCGACCTACTCGGACTACTCCCGCGGCCAGCAAACGCTGGCCCGCTCGGCGCTGGTATTCGAAGAGCGAACCCAAGGTCCTGCCCGCCCCGACCAGCGCGCCCGGCAAGTAAGTAACCAACACACAATAGCAGTACCGAACCCGACCTGCCAAAACCCTCCCCGCGGCCGCCGCCTTCACGCCGGCTAGGCCCAGTGGTAGCGCGACCGCAACCTATTCGCGATTCGTTCGAATCTGCGTTCCGGGAAAAGCGTGCCTTGCCGGCGCACCTGCTCCTCGGATACCTCGAGCAGGCGGTCGAGGCGCACCCAGCAATCGCACCCGGACTCATCCCACTCGCCGGCGCCGATTTCCAGCCAGGCGTCGTCAAGCGCATGCTTTGGGTTGGGGGAGATAAGCAAGCCCATTACCGTGGTGCGGGTGCGGCCGACGACCAAGATAGCCCGCTCGCGCGGTGGCGCCTGCTTACCTTCGGCCGGTACCCACACCCAGACCACCTCGCCGGAATCGGCCTGGCCGTCCATATCGGGGGTGAAAAATATGGACCGGGGGTGGGAGGCAGTGGCCTCTACCCGGATATCGGCAGCCTTGCGTGGCTCGTGGAACTCATCCGACCTATCCAGTCCCAACCGGGAATTAATGCGGCTCAGGCCGGTGTCTATCGGCTCGCGCTCGCTGATTCCCAGCGCTCGGCGCAGACGGGTGAGCATGGCGCTTTTCATGTCGACTATTGTAGACGTATGTCTGAAAACTTTGCGGCCACGACGTTTACGGATCCCGCCCGAATCCGAAACTTCTGCATTATTGCTCACATCGACCACGGCAAGTCGACGCTGGCGGACCGCATCCTGCAGCTATCCAAGGTGGTTGCGGAGCGCGATATGCGTGACCAGTTCCTCGATAATATGGACATCGAGCGCGAGCGCGGCATCACCATTAAAGCGCAGAACGTGCGCTTGCCGTGGGTACCCCAGTCCGGCACCGCGCAGGGGGAGCAGATCGTCATGCAGATGATCGACACCCCCGGCCACGTGGACTTTACCTACGAGGTCTCCCGCGCGCTCGAGGCATGTGAGGGCGCCATCTTGCTTGTCGACGCCGCCCAAGGCATCGAAGCCCAAACCCTCGCCAACCTCTACCTGGCGATGGAAAACGACCTGGAAATCATCCCGGTCCTCAATAAAATCGACCTGCCGGCCGCCGACCCGGAAAAATACGCGCTGGAAATCGCCAATATCATCGGCTGCGAGCCGGAAGAGGTGCTGCGCGTGTCCGGCAAGACCGGCGAGGGCGTCGTCGAGCTGCTGGACAAGGTCTGCGAGCTAGTTCCGCCACCGTCTTCTGAATTCGACGCCGATGCACCGGCCCGCGCCATGATTTTTGACTCCGTCTATGACACCTACCGCGGCGTGGTGACCTATATCCGCATGGTGGACGGCAAGCTCACCCCGCGCCAGAAGGTCACCATGATGTCGACCAACGCCAACCACGAGCTGCTGGAAATCGGCATTGTGTCGCCCACGATGCAAAAGTGCGAGGGCTTAGGGCCCGGCGAGGTGGGCTACCTTATTACCGGCGTAAAGGACGTCCGTGAGACCAAGGTGGGCGATACCGTCACCTGGTCCAACGGCGGCGCCGAGACCCCACTCAAGGGCTACAAGGATCCGGACCCGATGGTCTACTCCGGCCTTTTCCCCATTTCCCAGGCCGACTTCCCGGACCTGCGCGATGCTTTGGAAAAGCTGCAGCTTAACGACGCCTCCCTTACCTTCGAGCCCGAAACCTCCGTCGCCCTTGGCTTTGGTTTCCGCTGCGGCTTCTTGGGACTTTTGCACATGGAAATCACCCGCGACCGCTTGGAGCGCGAGTTCGGCCTCGACCTGATTTCCACCGCGCCTTCCGTGACCTACCGAGTGGTGGCTGAAGACGGCGAGGAAAAGTGGGTCCATAACCCGTCTGACTGGCCGGAAGGAAAACTTACCGAGGTCTATGAACCAGTGGTGAAGATGACCGTCATCGTGCCCGAGCAGTTCGTCGGCCCCACCATGGAGCTGTGCCAGTCTAAGCGCGGCCAGATGGGCGGCATGGACTACCTTTCCGAGGACCGCGTGGAGCTGCGCTACACCATGCCGCTCGGCGAAATCATCTTTGACTTCTTCGATATGCTCAAGTCCCGCACCAAGGGCTACGCCTCGCTGAACTATGAGGAGGCCGGCGAGCAGCTCGCGGACCTAGTTAAGGTCGACATCCTGCTCAACGGCGACCCGGTCGACGCCTTTTCCGCCATCGTCCACCGCGATTCCGCCCAGTGGTATGGCAATAAGATGACCAAGAAGCTCAAGGAGCTCATCCCGCGCCAGCAGTTCGAGGTGCCCGTCCAGGCGGCCATCGGCTCGAAGATCATCGCTCGCGAAAACATTCGCGCCATGCGCAAGGACGTGCTGGCTAAGTGCTACGGCGGCGATATCTCCCGTAAGCGCAAGCTGCTGGAAAAGCAGAAGGCCGGTAAAAAGCGCATGAAGACGCTGGGCTCCGTCTCGGTGCCGCAGGAGGCCTTCGTGGCCGCGCTGTCTACCGACGCCGACGATTAAAACACCACCTATTTGCAAAGTAGAGCCGAATAGATCTTTAACTTTTGGTTAACAGCTTTCGGGGTGTGGCTATCACAAAGTCCGAAGTGAGCTGCTTCTATAGGGTGTTCCCACGGCCGGGGACACCCTTTTGAACTAGTTGCGGTTTATGCGTTGGCGGCGTTAAATCTCGATTCGAAAGCGACCGATGACTCGCTCGATGAGCCACAGCCACTTTCGACCTGCACCGCTATTTCTTGACCAAGGTTGGACTTTTCATGAAGCTTCGCTCTCGCGCTGTGGCCATCTGCGCCGCCGCAGCTGCCACTACATCACTTGTCCCCGGCATCGCTCAGGCGGCCACTACCACCCCAATCGAGCACGTTGTAGTTATCTACTCGGAGAACATTTCCTTCGACCACTACTTCGGAACCTACCCTAATGCGCTGAACAAGGACGGTGAGAAGCTGCAGGGCAGCGGCAAGAACGCCCCTAAATTCACCGCAAAAGAAGGCACCCCAAAGGCGAAAAACCTCGAAAATGATGACGTAATGGGGGAGAAGAACCCCAACTCCGTCAAGCCTTTCCGCATCGGGCCTGACCACGCCGTGACTACGGACCAGAACCATCACTACGGCGATGAGCAGGCCGCATACAATGGCGGCAAGATGGACAAGTTCCCAGAGACCGTGTCCACCGACATCGATAAGTCCTCCAATGGGTACTATGCCGCCCCTGGCATGACCATGGGCTACTACGACGGCAATACCGTGACTGGCATGTGGAATTATGCGCAGAACTTCGCTCTGAACGACAACAGTTACTCCACTATTTTCGGCCCGTCCACCCCAGGCGCGCTGAACCTGATTTCCGGCACCGTGGCCGGCGGCACCATGCATGACCCCGCCACCGGTGAGCAGAAGAAGATTGAGGCGGGCAAGAACCACGCCCTCGCTGGCGTTTCCGAGGACGGCAAGACCGCTACCGTCGTTGGCGACCCAGACCCGCTTTACGATGACTGCTCTAATAACTCCTCCGCAGGCACCAACCAGGTCACCGCAATGCACTCCAAGAACATCGGCGACCAACTCAACGACAAGGACGTCACCTGGGGCTGGTTCCAAGGCGGCTTCCGCCCTACTGACGAAGCTACCGATAATGCCCGTGCCCGCTGCGGCGCTTCCCACACCACGCTGACTGGTCAGAATCAGACGGATTACAACCCTCACCACCAGCCGTTCCAGTACTATGCATCCACCGCTAATCCGCACCACCTGGCGCCCTCGAGCGATGAAATGATTGGCAAGACCGACCGCGCCAACCACCAATACGACCTGAAGGACTTCGACACCGCAATCGAGCAGGGCAACCTGCCGGCCGTGTCCTTCTTGAAGGCCGCTAACTACCAAGACGGCCACGCCGGCTATTCGAATCCGTTGGACGAGCAGGCCTTTATCACCCACTACATAAACGAGCTGCAAAATTCCCCGGAGTGGGATTCCACCGCGGTGGTTATCGCTTACGACGATTCCGACGGCTGGTACGACCACAAGGCCCCAGAAATCCGCAACGGCTCCAACGATCCGCACCAAGATAAAGAAATCTGCACCGCCGCCGCAGCTAAGGTCGGCGTCGCAGGCGATAAGCACGGCCAGTGCGGCCCGGGTACCCGCCAGCCCCTGCTGGTCATTTCCCCGTACGCAAAGACTAACCACATCGATTCCACTTACACCGAGCAGACCTCCGTCACTAAGTTCATCCAGGACAATTGGGGCCTCGGCCGCCTAGGTGGAATCGCCTTTGACGAGCGTGCCGGAGAGCTGAACAACATGTTCGACTTCAACACCACCAAGAAGGCGCCGAAGCTGTTCCTAAACGAGACTGACGGCACCGTCGCTAAGGATTACGCGTCCATTGAGAAGGTGGATAATTCCTCTCGTGCCGGCACCAACCTCAAGGACGTCGTCGAGGGCATGGATGACCCGAAGGTTACTGAAAAGGACGTGCCTTCCATCACCAAGCTGCACCAAGAGTCCAAGCCGCAGCCTGGCACAAACAAGCCTGCTGACTCGAGTTCCAGCTCTTCTGCTGGTTCTTCCAAGGCCGGTACCATCGCGGCTATCCTTACTGCCCTAGGCGTAGGCGCTGGCATCGTAGCTTGGTACATGAATGGCCACCCCGGCCTGGACCTGAAAAAGCTGCAGGATTTCAAGCTCCCACCACTGCCTAACCTCCCGTTCTAACCCATGAAGACCTTCCACATCGCTACCGCCGCGGTGCTTGCCATCGCGGCCGTATCCCCACATGCTGTAGCCCAAAGCTCCCTAAGCTCCTTCGGCTCCAGCTCTCGGGACTCGCAGTCGGCGGCGCCGTCGACAAGCAAAAGCGCGAAGCCGAAAGAACCGCAACTAAATGTGCGCGACGTGTATTCGTGCCCTACGCCCGACAAGGTCCAGAGGCAAGCGGAGTGGAAGGTCTATAACACCTCTGGACTGGCGCTTACCGTCTACGTTGCAGATGATGCAGGCAATGCCTACCAAGTTCTAGAGCGCGTGGGTACTCCAGCCAAGCGCGCGTGGGCCCCGAAGCTGCAAGACGGCACCTACCACCTCACCTGTGTCTTCCACAATGATTCGGCCGTGAAGTCTGATGATTTCACGGTCACCGGTTCCACCATCACCGAAGCCCCCAAGATGGTACCTATTACTGACCGCGAGGTCGCAGCCGTTGCTATCCAGCAGGCAGCGGAGCAGAAAAAGCGCGTTCCTGAGCTGCAGAAAAAGGCTCACGCTCTTGCCGATTCCACTTCTAAAGACCGTCCCACCGCCCGAGCGGCCTACCTCGATTACCTCGAGACCTACCGCTCCTTCGACGATTCCAGCGAAATGTGGCCTGGGCCGGACTTGGAGGGGTACGCGGAGGTTGAAAAGCTGCTGTGGTCCAAGCGCCCTGTCAAGGATGCGGCCAAGCCCGCCCGCGCGCTTGCCGACGCCGTCGATAAAACCGCCCGCGCCCTCGAGACCTCCCACTTTGCTATTCCCGCGCCCGATTACGGCCTGCGCACCCACGAGGTGATGGAGGAATTCGAGCGTTTCGACATGCGTGGCGAGCGTGACTTCGGCGCTCATGCTCTGCCCACCGCGCTGCGCGGCGATGTTACCTCCACACGGCTGACGCTGGATGCCGTCCGCTCCCTCGTTGAGGGCCGTGGGTTGGATACCGCGCCAATCTATGATCAGCTCGATGAGCTCGACAAGATCGCCGGTGAATTCGATGAAAAGTATGACACCGCTTTTGACAAATGGTCGCAAAAGGATCGGATGCGCCTGCAGTCGGCCGTTGCCCGTGCTAATGAGTTGCTTGCCCCGGTCGCCACGATGACCGTTATTAGAAGGATGGATTAGTGCCCTGCCCGTTTAATTTTTCCCGCCGCTCCTTTCTCTCTGGCCTTGCTGCAACCGCTGCGCTTACCGGCCCAGCCGCGGCCGCCAACGCGCAGTCAAGCTTTGCTGGTTCCTCGTTCGGTTCCTCAAAGCATGGCAAGGATTCTTCGGCCGACCCCGCTGTGCCTTCGCCGCGCACCGATGCGGATGACCCGCTCGATCTTCCTTTCCATGGCGAGCACCAGCAGGGTATTGTCAACCCAGCCCAAAAGTACTCTGAGGTCGTCGCCCTCGACGTACAGTTCACAGGAAAATCGCGCCTGGAAGAGCTGTTTCGTACCATCACCGAGCGCGCCCGCGTTCTTACCACCGGCGGAGCCACCGCGGCCGATGGCATAGCCTATCCTGCCGGCGATTCCGGCGAGCTGGGTCCAAAGCTTCCTACCGATAGCCTATCCATTACCCTTGCCGTGGGCGATTCGCTTTTCGACGACCGCTTTGGCCTAAAACCCCACAAGCCTGTCCACCTGAGCTCTATGCAGGCTTTCGCTGATGACACCTTGAAGGACGAGCTGTGCCACGGCGACCTAGCCTTGCAGATTTGCGCCGATCAGCACGATACCGTCATTCACGCGTTGCGCGATATCCTTCGGCACACCCGCGGCGACGTCGCCGTGCGCTGGCGCCAAAACGGCTACATGAACGAGCCACGGCCTTCTGGCACCCAAAGAAATCATCTTGGGTTCAAAGATGGCATCGTCAATCCGGCCGAAAAGGATCAAGACAAGCTGGTGTGGGCCGGCGCGGACGAGCCAGATTGGGCCGCCGGCGGCAGTTATATGGTGGTTCGCCTGATTGCTATGTATACCGAATTCTGGGATCGCATCTCCATTGCCGAGCAGGAGCAAATCTTCGGCCGCGACCGTGCTACCGGCGGCCCACTTTCCGGCGGTGACGAGCACGCTGAGCCGAACTACCTCGACGATGCCACCGGTGACGTCATCCCCACAGATGCGCATATTCGCCTCGCCAATCCGCGCACGCCAGAAACCTCCGACCAGCTCATGTTGCGTCGCGCTTATAATTATGACAACGGAGTGCGCGACAACGGCACCCTCGATGTCGGCTTGGTCTTCATCTGTTTCCAGCAGGACTTGGAGCGTCAGTTCATCACGGTGCAAAAACGCCTCGAGGGCGAACCGCTCGCGGACTATATCCGCCCCTACGGCGGCGGCTATTTCTATGCTTTGCCCGGCGTTGCTGACGACTCCGACTTCTTCGGCCGCTCGCTCCTCCAAGCCTAGGCAAGCTTCGCTGCCCTGCAGCATATGCGAAACTGTGCAGGGTGAGCTGCGTCGTGAGCCTTGTTCGTAAATAACGAGGCAGGACGCTCAGCTGGAATTGGCCCAGGGTGGGACCCAGACTATTCGGCCCTGGCGCCGCTCGAGGCGGCCGCGCACCGGCGGAGCGTGCGGATCGTCGTCGTTGACGCCATTGTGATACGGGCACGCCACGCTGAGATTCGCCATATTGGTCTCGCCGCCGTGTTTCCACGCCTGCAGGTGGTGGATCTGGCACTTATCCGCCGGATAGTTGCACTCGGCCCACGGGCAGGTGGGGTTTTCCGCGCCCGCCATGAGCCGCTGCTTTTCCGAGGCATGCCGCGAGGTGCGATACAGGTTCACCGCTCCCTCATAAGGATGGACTAGGGTGACGAGCCCGCATTCGGCAAGGCGCTTTTCTACCAGCTTCGCGCCGCTGATTTCGGCACCATTGGTCAGGCGTAGCGTGATTTCCTCGCCTCCACCGCTTAAGATTTCATCTAATTCATCGAGCTGGATGATGATATTCGTCGTCGCGGCAGGCCGCGTCGCAGCTCCGCCGCGGAAGAAGATATTCTCTACGGAATCAAGCGGCTTCTCCTCGTTGATGCTGGCGTGCAGGTCAGCAATGAAATCGGAATCGCCGGTAATCGATAGCGTCGACGGGCCGCCCTTGCGCCGCGTCATCCGCACCCCTTTTTCCGGCTGTCGCGGCGGATAGAGCTCTTTCAGCCGCGTGCGCGCGAGCTGCTCCACGTCCTGGTCGGTCGCGCATAGTTCAGCCCGCAGCGCCCACGCATCCCGCTTGGATTTCGTGCGCGAGACGTACTTTTCGATAATCTTCAACGTCGCCAAGCAATGCTTGGTTGCCCGGCACGAGCGCTGCCGGCGGGTGAAGGGAGTGGGGCCAAAGTAGACGTCGGCAAGCGCAAGCAGGCTCCGTGCCTCCTGCCGGGGAAGCCCCAGCCGGCGCAGGTCGGCCTCGCGCGCGCCAGAGACCTCGCCGAGAAGCTCCATCGGCGAGGCAAGTTGGCGGGCGTAGTCCTGCAAGCGGGTCATGCCGGTGAGCCTAAGGCACCCCGCAAGCCCGCGGTAGCCCACCCGCGCCAGCCTGTGGATAACTCGCCCCACCCGTCACACCAACCCCGAACCCGCCGGGCGCCCTGTGGATAACCTGCGGTACCCTCGAATAGGAAAGCGAGAAAGGAGCTCCCCATGACTGACCCGACCAAGCGGATTCGCCCCACCACCCCCGGACGTCTGGCCGCGCCGCGCCAGGCTCAGCAGCTGCCGCCCCTGCCGGTGACTCGGGCGCGCATTGGCGAGCGGATGGCCACCGAGGTCTTCCAGGAAATGGGCGAGGAGATGCTCGAGGAGCTGCAGAACTTCCGCCGCGACCTGCACCGCAATCCGGAAATCGGCTTGGATTTGCCGCGCACGCAGAAGAAGGTCCTGGAAGCGCTCGAGGGCCTACCGCTGGAGATCCACGTGGGCCAGGATCTGAGCTCGGTGGTGGCCGTGCTGCGCGGCGGTCAGCGCGGCGAGCGGCCGGTGTCGGTGCTTTTGCGTGCGGACATGGACGCCTTGGAGGTGCGCGAGCAGACCGGCAGCCCGTTTGCCTCGACGAATGACTATATGCACGCCTGCGGCCATGACTTGCACACCGCCGGACTGGTGGGCGCAGCGCGGATTCTGTGCGAGCACCGCGAGGAGCTGCACGGCGATGTCACCTTTATGTTCCAGCCCGGCGAGGAAGGCCCGGGTGGCGCGCTGCCCATGATTGAGGAGGGCGTCCTCGACGCCGCTGGCCGACGCCCCATTGCCGCCTACGGCCTCCACGTTGGCCCGCAGGACCGCGGCACCTTCCACTACGTGCCAGGCCCGATGATGGCTAGCTCATCCAACCTGACCATTACTGTGCTGGGCAAGGGCGGGCATGGCTCTCGCCCACACGATGCCATCGACCCGGTGGCGGCGCTGGCGGAGATTCAGATGTCTTTGCAGACCGCACTGACTCGCCGCTTCGATGCGCTCGAGCCCATCGTTATTACCGTGACTAACCTGTGGGCGGGAGACGGCGCGTATAACGCCATCCCGGAGCGTGCGGCCTTGGGCGCTACGGTGCGCGTGCTGCGCGATGAGAAGATCGACGCCGTGCGGCAGATGATTACGGAGGTCTCCAGCTCCGTCGCTGCTTCGCACCGGTGCACCGCACAGGTGGATTTCGAGGTTTTGTACCCGACCACCAAGACGAATCCACGTGAGAATCAATTCGCCGCCACCTTGTGGAGCCAGATGTTTGGCACTGAAAACGTCCAGTCGTTCGATGCCCCGATGATGGCCTCCGAGGACTTCGGCTATGTCCTCGCGCAGGTGCCGGGCACGTTTATGTGGATGGGCACGGCCAATCCGGACAAGCCCGAAAATCAGCGCGAGTGGAACCACTCACCGATGATGCGTTTCGATGACTCGGTGTTGGGAATGCAGTCCGCGGCGCTGGCGGCCGTGGCGTTTGAGCGCCTGGCCACCGAAAATGAGCATCCGTCCGCGCAGACGAAGGCCATGCGCGATGCGGCCGGGGTCCAAAAATAATTCATCCCTAGGGACTATGGCCGCCGGCTTAAGCTTGAGGCCATGGTCAGAACGAAGTGGAGTACGGCGGGCATTGTGGCTGCCTGCGCGGTGGCGAATTGGCTCATCGGCGTGGTGCTGATGAACCTCGACATTGAGGAGTATTCGCCGTCGTTTGCGGAGTATGGGCCCTATATCTGCACCGGGTTTGCGGTGGGCGTGCTGGGTATTATCGCCCTGCCCTTTGCCCTGGAGCACCAGCCGCGCGAGCTTTCCGACGTCGACTATGCCGGCTCCACCCGCAGCTTCATCGCCGGTTGCATCGTACTGTTGGGGTCTAGTTCCTATTTCGGCGCGGTCAGCGGAGTCGTGGCCTTTATTTCTATGGTTTCACGCCGCTCGACTACGCGCTCGGTGGTCGCGGTGGCATGCTTTGTGCTGGCGTTCGCTATTGATGCTAGCTTCAACCCGTACTTAAGCTGGGACGAGATCGGGTGGGTTGGTGCCATTTTCGTCGTGGTTGTGATGGTCGCGGGCTTGCTTGCAGGCCAAAAACGCGGCAATCAGCGCGAAAAGCGGTGGCGGGTGGAGCAGCAAGCCCGGATGAACCGCGAAGAGATGCGCGCCAAGGTGGAGCATGCACGGCGAGAGGAGCGCGAGAGCATCGCGCGCGATATGCACGATTCGCTCTCGCATCGGTTGAGCCTTGTGGCTATTCATGCGGGTGCGCTGAGCTACCCGCGCGAGGGCGTGCCGGAGGAGTTTACCGACGCAGCCCGCACCATCCGCGCCGAAGCCCAAAACGCGGTAGAAGATTTGCGGACTGTTTTAAGCGCCTTGCGGGAAGACCTTTCCCAGGACCCGCGCACTGGTTTAGAGGAGCTGGTCGCGAGCGCGCGGGAGGCTGGCGCAGAGGTAACGGTGACCTACGCGGACGGTGCCAGCCCGGACGTTTTTGACGGACTGTCCACGATGGCGCAGCATGCCGTGCATCGGGCAGTACAAGAGGGCTTGACGAACGCACGCAAGCACGCGCCCGGTCAGCCGGTAAGCATCACGGTGCGCGAGGCGGCCGGCGCGGTAGACATCGAGATGCGCAACCCAGTCCCGCGCGGGAAGGCAGGAGCCGATACGGACGGTGTCGAGGGAGGCGCAGGTGGCTACGGTCTAGTGGGACTGCGCGAGCGCGTGGAGCTTTCCGGCGGGCGCATGAGCATCGCGGCTAACCAGGAAAGCCCAGGAGGAAAGGGAGGCGAGGAATTCAGATGGAGTATCCAGCTACCGCTAGCGCACAAGGAGGCTGCGCAATGAGCGAGATGAGTTGGCAACTGCGCCATCCCGAATACGGGCTCATGCGCATCGATCTAGAAGAAACCACGGCCCGCGAGGGATGGACGGGAAAATACTTAGACTTTAAGCGCAGTCGTTTTACCTCCACCGTCAACGGAACCTCGCGCAAGCTCAGCTATACCGATACCGATGACTCGGCCTATAGCCTGGAATTCCTGCGCGGGCACAGCGACGATAACGCGCCCGAAGACGCCGACCGCATCGAGCTGGTGGAGCGCCGCGGTTACGTCGTGCCGGAGTTTCGCGGGCAAGGCGCAAGGGTGATGTTTGCGGCGGTGGGGAAGCCGGACGTCGATAAGCAGCTGCACCGGGTAAGCCTGTGGACGTTGCTCCTGCAGACTGCGCTGACATTCATCGCGGCCACACTAGTCATCGAATTTTTCCCCAAATTCTTCGAAAAGCTAAACGATATTCTCGTGCCCTCGTTCCTCAACGGCGTAGTGGCGGGCCACGTGGGAATCGTGCCGATAGCGCTCGCGGCAGTGGTGGCGGTTACTGTGGCCTATACGCCCGTCGCGTCGCAACTGTGGCGCGCGCGGTGGAATCAACCAGTGGGAAAGGGAGCATAATGGCCGATGCCCTGCGCGTAGTGCTCGTTGATGACGAGGAACTTGTCCGCAGTGGTCTGCGCCTGCTGCTATCCAACGCGCCCGATATTGAAGTCGTGGCCGAAGCGAGCAATGGCCGGGACGCCGTGGTTACGGTGCTCGATACGCAGCCCGATGTGGTGCTGATGGATATTCGCATGCCGGTCATGGATGGCATCGCGGCCGTGGAGAAGATTCTGTCCGTCCACGCAGTGCCGATCATTATGCTCACGGCCTTTGATACCGATTCCTTCATCCTGCGGGCTCTGCGTGCCGGGGCGGCTGGGTTCCTGCTGAAGTCGACGCCGCCGGAATCGCTCATGGCGGCCGTGCGTGCGGCCGCGGCGGGGCAGCCGCTGTTGAGCCGGCAGGTCGTCGACAAGCTGGTAAGCATGCAGGGGCCCGCGCTTGACGACGCCCAATCGCACCACACCCGCACCGCCCGCAACCGCCTAGGAATGCTTAGTTCTCGCGAGCGCGAAATCGCCGAGCTGGTGGCGCAGGGATTGAATAACCAGGACATTGCCGACCAGCTTGTGGTGTCCATGGCCACGGTAAAGTCCCATATGCAGCACATTTTGAAAAAGATCGGCGGCACGAGCCGCGTGCATATCGCGATCATGGTCTTGGAAGCGCGCGGCTAGGGTGCAGGGAATCCTCCCTGCGGGGGATACCGCGCGGGCGGCGGGCCGGCTTAAACTGGTGCGCGTTATGAAGTTATTCCGAAAATCCGATGCGATGCTGCAGCGCCCGCTGTGGCTAAAGCTCGTCATCGCCGCGGTGGCCTTGATCGGCGATTTTGCCGTCTTTTCCGTCCGGTTTAGCGAGAGCGACGGATCGCCCGAAAGGCTGTTTATTTTTTTCGCGGCGACGATCGGAACGTGGATCTTATTGCCCTTTGCTCTCCGGCATGCTGCGCGGGAGCGTGACCCGCGCAGCGCACAGCCCGGCCCGCGCAGCGCGTTGGTAGCCGCAACCATTATTTCGGCGACGGTGTCGATTGCTGAGCCCCGCCCCTCGGTATTTATGGCGGCGTTTTCTGTGGCCTCGCGACGGAGCCGGTTGTGGATGGCGACGGTATGTGCGGCCATGGTGGCCTCGAAGCTGGTCACTCTCGATTTATCTCGAAGCGAAGGGCTTAGTGCTCCCGGGAAGCTGGGATTTTTCTCTAGCTACATCCTCCCAGCAGTAGTGGTTTTAGTCGTCGGGCTGGTCCGCTCGAACCAAAAAGAGCGCACGATTGCGCTGCAGGCGCAGGCGGAGCTCACGCACGAGGAAATGACCACACGGGAGAATTTTGCGCGGCAGGAGGAGCGCGACCGGATTGCGCGGGATATGCACGATACGCTCTCGCACCGGCTGAGCATGATTGCGGTCTACGCGGGTGGGCTGGCCTACCGCAAGGATTTAGATCCGGAGGAGACGCGGAAATCTGCGCGCACGATTCGCGATGAAGCCGAGGCCGCCGTAGGAGATCTGCGCGAGGCGTTGCACTCGCTGCGCAGCGAGGGGCGCATTGACCCACGCGAGGGCGTGGAATCGCTGGTGGAGCGCTCCCGCCGGGCGGGCATGTACGTGGAGGTGCGCTACCAGCAGGGCACGGGGCCGCAGTCGCTGGCGGAGCTTAGTACCATGGCCGGCCACGCGCTCAACCGCGCGGTCCAGGAGGGCCTGACCAACGCCCGCAAGCACGCTCCGGGCGAGCCGGTGACCATCACCATCGCCGCGCTTGCCGACGCCCTCTTGATCACCATGTCCAACCCCGTCGCCCCAGCCGGGAAGAAGAGGAGTGGGAACAGTGGCGGGTACGGGATCGTCGGCATGCGCGAGCGCGCTAGTGTGGTGGGCGGATCGCTGCAGGTAAAGGACGAGGAAGAAAGCTTCTCGTGGACTCTGCGCCTGCCCAGGAAGGAAGTACAGTGAGTGAGATTCGTGTGGTGCTTGTCGATGATGAGCCGCTGCTGCGCCACGGCCTGCGCATGATCTTGGAAGGCGCGCCAGGCATTAGCGTCATCGGCGAGGCCGGAAACGGCAAGGAGGGAGTGGAACTCATCCTGGCCGAGGAGCCGGACGTGGTGCTGATGGATATTCGCATGCCGGTCATGGACGGCATCGAGGCGACGGCGCAGCTGCACTCGCTGGCCGGTGCGCGTGATATCCCGGTAGTGATGCTCACCGCCTTTGATACCGACGAATTCATCCTGCACGCCCTGCGCGCTGGGGCGGTGGGCTTTTTGTTGAAGACGACGGCGCCGGAGGCGCTGGTGGCGTCGGTAAGAGCGGCGGCCCAAGGCCAGCAACAGCTCAGCCCGAAGGTGCTAGAAAACCTGGTGGGGCTGGCGGCCACGCCGGCGCAGCCGGAGCAGGAAATGATTCAACCCAGCGGGCTGGCCGAGCTGAGCGAGCGCGAGAATGAAATCGCCCAGCTGGTGGCCCAGGGGCTAAGCAACGCCGAGATTGCCGAGCAGCTGTTCATTTCCCTGACCACGGTCAAGACGCACATGAAGCACATCCTGGCCAAAATCGATGGCACCAACCGGGTGCATATCGCGATTGCGGTGCTCGGCGGTTAGGCGTGGCTAGGGCCGGCGGAAAATGGCGGAGGATAGGCCTACCAGCGCGATGACGCCGACGATAAGGGACGCCACCGGCCAGTACTGCGGGAAGTACTTGAGTGTGTAGCCGAATACTTGGCCGTCATCGAACTGCTGCCATAGCGCGAACGGCATCCACCACAGCTTGCTCAGCGCCAGGAACGCGCCCACCAGGCCGGCGGTAACCCGCGCGCCACCGCGCAGGAAGAAGCTCGCCGCAACTAGCAGGACGCCCGCAATGGTCAGGGCGAAGAGGAGGGGAGTTTCGGTGCCCAGCGGAGAGCCGCGCAGCAGGAACTCGTGGTCGATTGCGTGTTGCTCGATGAGCGTATAACCATCGAGGACAACGTCGTCTGGGATACCCATTATTTCTCCTTCTTTTCACTCTCAAAGTCAGGGTGGTTCTTATCGTGTTTGGGGTCGTAGCCGTCGGACCAGACTCCGGTATCGAAGTCGTAGTCGACGTTCTCGCCTTCCTCATCAGTGCGCTGGTACCACTCGGTATAGCGCTCGGCGGAGGAATCGAAATCGTGGCCGGCGCCGCGGTCTCCCTCGGCGTGTTGAACGGTGAACTCGAAGTCATCGCCATGCTCTTCGATGCCGCGCATGATCGCGTTATCCATCGCCGTGCGGGCGTAGGTGCGGCGGATAAACATCGGGTCCGAGCGCAGGTCGCGAATGAAAGCCACCATCATGGCTAAAAGGACCACACAGAAGGGGAGGGCGGCGAGGATGGTGAGGTTTTGCAGACCCGTTAGCACGTCTTCGCCGCCGGTCAGCAGCATGACGATGGCGATGCCCATCATGCACACGCCCCAGAAGATAACCACGAGTTTATTCGGGGTGGGATCACCCTTGGAAGACATCGTTCCCATCACCACGGAGGCCGAATCCGCCGAGGTGACGAAGAAGACGGCCAGCACCACCAGCAGGATATAGGGCGTGATGGAACCTAAAGGCAGGTCCTGGAACATGGCGAAGAGCACCTGCTCATTAGAGGATTCGCCGTCGAAGCCGGCGATGCCTTCGCGGTTAAAAGAAATCGCGGTGCCGCCAAAGATGGTAAAGGCGAGAATAAGAATGATGGTAGGCGCGAAGACGGTCACGGCTGTGAACTCCCGGATGGTGCGACCGCGGGAGATGCGGGCGACGAAGAGGCCGACGAACGGCGTCCAGGCAATCCACCAGGCCCAGTAGAAGGCGGTCCAGTAGGACTGGAATTCGATGGTCTCATCGCCCCAGGACAGTCCCTTGGCCATCATCGGCAAGAGCTGATCGATGTAGGTGACAATGCCGGCCGGGATGAGGTTGAGTAGGAGCAGGGTGGGGCCGACGAGGAAGACGAAGACCACCAGCCCCAGCGTCAGCGAGATATTGATATTGGATAGGTAGCGCACGCCGCGCGCCACGCCGGAGACCGCAGAAAGGATAAACGCGCAGCCGAGCACGGCGATAATGATGATGAGCGCGGTATTGGTCATGGGGCCCGCACCACGGATGATGGTGACGCCTTCGCCGATCTGGATGGCGGATAGGCCCAGGGTGGCGGCGGTGCCGAAGAGGGTGGCGATGAGCGCGAGGACGTCGATAAGCTTGCCCACTGGCCCATCCGTATCGCGGGAGCCGAAAAGTGGCTTGAAGATGGAAGAGACCAAGGGCACTCGCCCGCGGCGATAGGAGGAATAGGCAATCGCCGCGCCGACCAGCGCGTAGGCCGCCCACGGGGATATGCCCCAGTGGTAGTGGGCCTGGGCCATGGCTTGGTGCAGGGCCTCGACGGTATTGCCGTCTACCGTGTGCGGCGGCGGGGTGAGGTAGTGCGATAGCGGCTCGGACGGGCCGTAGAAGAAGATGCCCACGCCGATGCCGGCGCCGAACATCATGGCCACCCAGCTGAAGTAGCTGAACTCGGGCTCCTCGTCATCGGTGCCGAGCTTGATGCGACCCAACCGGGAGCAGCCGATATAGGCCATGGTGACAATGGCCAGCATCATGGTGATATTGAGCAGCCAGCCAGCGTTGGTAATAGCCCAGCCAAAGGCGGAGGAGGAGGCGCTGGCCACGCTATCGGGCAGGACAACGCCCCAGATGATGAAGGCAATGATGAGGATGGCGGTGATGAAAAACAGCGGCTTATCCAGGCCAAACTTATTGCGCTGGTCTTCGACGCTGATGCCGGGCACAAGCCCTGGGTGCATGTTATGGGGGTACAGGCCCACGGCGCTGCCCTTGTCACTTGGTTCAAGGGAGCGCTCATACGCGCGGGCGGATCGAGAGGAGTTCACGAGTTCCTTACACGGCAGAGGTTTGTCCCTGCCTTACTAGACGGTTCTCTTATTGTCCTGCACTGCCGCAAAAACCGCAAATGTAGTGCATAAATGACACACTATGAAACAGGGTTGTGCAGTAGAGATAGACAATTCTGTCTTAGGTGTCGTAGGCTGAAGCCCTTAACTCGATACAAGGAGAAATAGTGATTATTACCGGACTTCTCACCGGCATCGTCTTCGGTGCCGTGCTGCAGCGCGGGCGCTTCTGCGTAACCGGCATGCTGCGCGATATTTTCCTCAATAAAACGTGGCGCGGCTTTACCGCCCTGCTCATTTTGATTTCGGTGCACGCCTTTGGCCTGACACTATTGACCGGCACGGGCGTGCTTTCGCCGGAGATTAGCGATTTCAAGCCGGTAGCCGTCATCGTGGGCGGCTTCATCTTCGGTCTCGGTATCATCTTGTCCGGCGGTTGCGCCTCCGGCACGTGGTACCGCTCGGCCGAGGGCCTGGTCGGTTCGTGGATTGCGCTGCTGTTTTATGGGCTTTCGGCCGCGGCCATGAAGTCAGGCCCGCTGTCCGGTGCCAATGACTGGTTCAAGCAGTGGAGCCTCCCGGTCACCACCATCCACGGCGCGCTGCACATCTCGCCGTGGATCCTAGTGGCGGTCCTGTGGGTCGTGACCTTCCTGCTGTGGCGCCACTACCGCGCCAAGGACGCCGGCCGCCCGAAGGTGGATTTGGGCCAGCCGTGGTACGCCAAGCCGCTGAACATGAACATCGCGGCCGTGCTCGTTAGCATCATCGGCACGGTGGGCTTTGTGCTTTCGGCCAACGCTGGCCGCAACGGCGGCCTCGGCATCACCACGCCGACCGCGGACATCGTTCGCTGGACCGCCACCGGTGATTCCGCGCGCATGAACTGGGGCACCCTGTTGGTCATCGGCCTATTGGTGGGCGCGTTTATCGCTGCAAAGACCGCAGGTGAGTTCCGCGTGCGCGTTCCCGATGCGCAGACTGCGACCCGCGCTATTTGGGGCGGCATCATGATGGGCGTGGGTGCGTCGCTGGCCGGCGGTTGCACCGTGGGCAATGGCATGGTGGAGACCTCCCTGTTTAGCTTCCAGGGCTGGGTAGCGCTGTTCTTTATGGCCCTGGGCGTAGGTGCGGGCGCGCGCCTGTGGCTGAAACCCAAGAGTGAGCCGCAGCAGCCGCAGACCTACTCCACCGAGGAATCCGTGGATAACTCGGTGGTTTCCGCCGAGGATAAGGTGCTGCCGAGCTTTGCCACTGCCACCGGGGCGGTAGCGCTCAAGACCAAGCCGCAGGCCAAGGACAAGGCCCGCGCGCTGGGCAGCGGGCGCTACGCGCTCGATACCCTTGGCGCGGTGTGCCCGTTCCCGCTGATTGAGGCCAAGCAGGTCATGGCGGAGCTGGAGCCGGGCGAGGCGCTGGTTATTGACTTTGACTGCACCCAGGCCACCGAGTCCATTCCGCAGTGGGCGGCCGATGAGGGCCACAAGATTCGTGATTTCCATCGTTCGGGCGATGCTGGTTGGCAGGTTACGGTGGTCAAGGGCGGATAATTACATCATTGTCAGCTACTATGTGGAGGCAGAAGAATCGAGCGTGATTCTTGTGCTTCCTTTGTGGTTTGAAAGAAGTAATCGCATGGCTGAATTTGATGATAATTCCACCGCTGTTGCGGATATTTTGCATGCCTTCGCCGTCTTTGAGCGCGAGGAAGAACACGTGCTGGACGCGGAACTGCGCCTCAATGTCTATGCCAGCTAGGCCATGATCCGCGTCTTTGCTGCGCTATTGCCCTCGGTCGCCGCGCGCGAGCATTTGGTGCATACGCTGCGGCCCATCCACGCGGCAACTACTAATGAGCTGCGCTGGACGGATCCGGATAATTGGCATGTGACCATGGCGTTTTATGGCGAGCAGCCCAATGATGCCGCGGCGGTGCGCGAGCACCTAGCCCACGCGGTGGCTGGGCGTGCGGCGTTGGATGTGCACTTGAGCGGGGCGGGCAGCTTTGAGCAGCGCACGCTGTGGGTGGGCGTCGGCGGGCAAGCGCGCGGTGTGCGGGAGTTGATGGCGGAGTGCCAGCTTGCCGACGTCCCCTTTAACCACCACCGCCCCCACCTCACCGTCGCGCGTGCCGGCCGGCGGACCCGTGAACCGTGGGCGTTGGCGGACTATGTGCGCGCGCTATCGGTGTATCGGGGACCGGAATTTCGCGCCGACCGCCTGTGCTTGATGCAATCCCACCTCGGCGAGGGCCGCGGCGGTGGCCCACGCTACGAGGTGATGGAGGAGTATCCGCTGTTTTAGGCGGCGCGGGCCGCACGGACTTCGTGCACCAGGGAATCGAGCTCGGCGCGGGTGGCCGTGCGGTCTGGGTGGGTGGTGCAGAAATCTAGCAGGAAGTAACCGGCGTGTTGTACGGCAATGTGCCGTGCCCAGAATTGGTGCACGGTATCGGGGTTATCCACGGCGAGGGACTGGATGGCGCGGCGCTCCGAGAGCAGCTCGTATTGCAGGTCGCGGCGCGCGGACAGTACGGCATCTGGGGTATTGACAAAGAGCAAGCCGAGCAGGGTGGCCATGGACTCCATCGCGCGGACCTGCAGGCGGGCCTGATTGCGCACGGGGGCGCTGCGCTGCCACAGCCACAGCACCGCGGTGGCGATGAGGATGGATAGGACGATCTCGCCGCAGCGAGCCTGGATGGTGGGCCACAGGGGACGGGTGGCGGAATTGCCCATGAGGAGGGCGAGCGGGGTGGAGAAGATAACGCAGATGGCGTAGTTCTTGGCCACGAAGATTTCGGCGCAGAATTGGCACGCGGCCAGCGCAAGCAGGAGCGTCCACCCTTGAATGCCAAAGTAATGGAGGATAGAAAACAGCAGCACTCCGACGACAGAGCCGAGCATACGGTGGATGCCGCGGACGGTGCCCGGCACATGATCGGGTCCCCATTGCAGCATGAGGAAGGCAGAGACCACGCCCCAGTCCGGGCGGTCAAAGCCGAGGGTAAGGCCTACGAGCACGGTAATGACCGCGGAAAGGACCACCTTTTGTGTCGTGACCATGGCGTGCGAATCCCGGACCGCGGCGCGATACAAGCGGTAGCGGCCGGTGGGGCGGGTGTGTGGGATGGCGGTGCGATCCGGATCGACGTCGGTGACATTATCGGTGAGCTGATCCGAGTCGGCGCCCAAATCCAAGGCGCGGTTATGCGCCACGATGGTGTGCTGGGCTGCGAGGGTGCGCTCTACTAGGTGGGCGCCCTGGGGGTCGATGATGCGGCCGCCGCGGATAATGCGGGCGTCGGAAAGCGCCTGCCAGGCAGCAAAGAGTGCGGTCTGCGCCTGGTGGTGGCGGGCCAAGGAATCGTCGCGGTCATCCTGGAATGCGGTCGCGGCCTTTTCCAGTGCGGCGACCGCGCGGCGCTCGGGACCGTGGGCGTCAATAAGAGCCGGCGCCATGCCGAGCACGACGCTGGCTACCATGCCGGTCAGCGCCCAAAAGAGCAGCTGGCCCACGGTGACATCGGTGCGCGCAAGCATCACCGAACCGCCGCCGACCATGACCAAGAAGAAGGTGCCCGGCGGCGGCAAGCGCAGGGCATTTTGGGCAAAGCCGCACACGGCGGCCAAAACTGTGGTGTACAGGCCCGCCAGCAACAGCCACCAATGGCCGTGGCCAGGCGCAAAGATGAGGTGGCCTACCAACACGCCCACGGCCGCAACGGTAATGAGTGCGGTGCCGGCGGTGAGCATGACGCGCGGGCGGGTGCGATAAGGGTGGCCCTCGCCAAAGATGACGGTGAACGCGCCGGTGGAAATGAGCAGGATGGCGTAGTCGTGGCCGGTCAGCAGCGCGATGGCGCCGGGAATGAGAATCGCCAAGCCCGCGCGCAGGGCACCCGGCCAGCGCACAGAGGCGCTATTAAACGCGGTGAGAAGCTGGGTGGTGCTGGGGCGCTGCGGGATGGGATAGTCAAGCTGGGTGGCCACGGAGCAGCAGGATCCTTTCTCGGCGGAGTTATCTGACCCGACTACCTTACGCCCGAAGCCACCCGCTTTACATGTCGGCGGCCGCGATGAGCCGGCGCGTGTAGTCCGTGCTGGGCGAGGACCATATGGAGTCGGTCGCTCCGTGCTCGATGAGCCGGCCGCGGTCAAGGACCGCAACGCTATCGCACAGGTGGCGCACCACGGCTAGATCGTGGGTGACAAAGAGCAGGGTGAGCTTGCGCTTGGCGATGACCCCCGCTAATAACTCCAGCACCTGGGCGCGAACCGACATATCGAGAGCAGAGACGGCTTCATCGGCCAGCAAGATATCCGGCTCCCCGCACAGTGCGCGGGCGATGGAAATGCGTTGGCGCTGGCCGCCGGAGAACTCGTGCGGGAAGCGGTCGAGGCTCTCGGCTGGCAGCCCGACCTCCTCAAGCGCGGCCGCGGCGCGAGCGCGCTTGTCGGCCTTGCCGAGGTTGCCGGGGATGGCCTCTGCGATGGATTTCCAGATTTTCAGGCGCGGGTTGAGCGAGCCCTGCGGGTCTTGGAAGACCATTTGCACGCGGCCGTGGACGTCGATGTCACCGCTCGTAGGCTGGTCGAGCCCGGCGATGAGCTTGAGCAGGCTGGTCTTGCCCGAGCCGGAGCCGCCCACGATGCCGAGGCGCTCGCCGTGGTGCACACGCAGGTCGATGCCATCGAGCGCCGCATGTGCGCCGTGGACCTTGCTGACCCCGCGTAGCGTCACCAACGCATCTTCCGCCGTGGCCGGAGAAAGGCTAAGTTCCGGCGGCCGCGAGGAGGCGATGAGCGTGCGGGTATAGGGATGCTCGGGTTGGGCAAGCACGCGCTCGGTGGGGCCGGATTCCACCACCGCGCCCTGGTGCATAACTAGGACGTTGGGGCACATACGGCGGATAACGCCCAGGTCATGGGTGATAAAGATTAGAGCGGTGCCGCGGGCCTTGGTTACGCGCTCGATGACGCGCAGCACGCCATCTTGCGTGGTGGCATCCAACGCGGTGGTTGGTTCATCGCAGATGAGCAGATCGGGGTGGCCGGCCATGGCCATGGCAATGAGCACGCGCTGGCGCTGGCCGCCGGAGAGCTGATGTGGGAATCGGGAGGCAATGTCGGCATCAAGCTCCACCTCTTCGAGAGCGGTTGCGGCATCGCGCACCCCGGCTTGAGCCAGCTGCTTGCCCACGCGCATAAGCGGATCCAACGCGCTCATCGGTTCTTGGAAGACCATGGCCATGGTCTTCCCGCGCAGGGGGCGGATGCGGGCATCGCGTGCGCCGACTACCTCGTGGCCATCCACGGTGACGGAGCCGCTCGCGCGCACCCCATCGGGCAGGAGACCCATGATGGATAGCGCCGTGAGGGACTTGCCGGAGCCGGATTCACCAATGATGCCGAGCTTCTCGCCGGCTGCGAGCTCGACGTTGATGGGGCCTAGCAGGGCAGTGGTGGACCCGGTGGCGGTGACCGTCAGGTTATCTACGTGGAGCAGGCTCATCGCGCGGATCCTTTCAGGCGGGGATCGAGGAGGTCACGGAGGGCGTCGCCAAGCAGGTTAAAGCCCAGCACCGTCGCAGCAATGGCCAGCCCCGGCCAGAAGGCCTGCAGGGGAGCGGTGCCCAGCAGCGACTGGGAATCTTGCAGCATCCGGCCCCACGAGGCCGCCGGTGGAGCGGTGCCCAAGCCGAGGTAGGACAGGCCGGCCTCGGCCAGGATGGCGAGGGCGAAATAGACGGAGGCCTGCACGATGAGCAGGCCCGCAATATTAGGCAGGATATGGCGCAGCGCCACCTTCCATCCCGGCACGGCAGAAATGCGTGCGGAGGAAATGAAGTCCTGCGTGATAACCTGCAGCGTGCCCGAACGCGCCACGCGGGCAAAGGAGGGAATGCCGGCGATGCCGATGGCAACCATGGCCGTCAGCGTCGAAGGGCCCCACACCGCGCCGGCAATAATCGCCAACAACAGAGCGGGGAAGGCCAGCAGCAAATCCGCGCCGCGCATCACCAGCGCATCGGCCCACCTGCCGCGGCGCATGCCAGCGAGGATGCCTAGGGGCACGCCGACAACGGCGGCGATGCCCACCGCAATGAGCCCCACGAAGACCGTAATCTGGGCGCCCGCCATGATGCGGGAGGCGGTATCGCGCCCAAAGCGGTCCGTGCCCAGGAGATGCTCGGCGCTGGGGCCGGCAAGGCGCACATCCGGGTGCGCCAGCGTCGGGTCATACGGCGTCCACACCAGCGAAAGTAGCGCCACCAGCACCGTGGCGGCAACGAGGAAAGCACCCAGCCAGCCAGAAAAACGCAGCTTCATTATTTCTCACCTGCCGTGATACGCGGATCGATGAATCGGTAGGCCACATCCGTTAAGGCATTGACCACCAAGGCGAAGGCAACGAGCAGCATGACCAGGGTTTGCACCGTGGTCAGATCGCGCACCGATACCGCATCCAACAGCATGGAACCAATACCGGGGATGACAAAGACGGATTCGATCACCACGGCACCCACGACCATCGTGGTCAGCTGCACGCCCGCCACGGTAAGCACTGGTAGCGCCGCATTGCGCAGGCCATGGCGCTTGAGCGCCTCCCACGGGGACTGGCCGAGCGCACGAGCGGTGCGGATATAGTCCTGATGCAGCACATCAAGCACCGCCGAGCGCACATAGCGCGTGAGCATCGCACCTTGCACCACGGCCAGCGCAATGACCGGCAAAATAAGGTGGCGGATAAACTCGCCCGCGCCCTGGTTCGGCGGTACCCACCCATTGGCCGGCAGCCAGCCCAGATGGACGGCAAAGATTGCCACCAGAATGATGCCGAGGAGGAAGCTTGGCACCGCAATGCCCAGCTGCGTGCCCGCCGACACCACATCCGCGCCGCGGGTACGGTTGCGCAGCGCCAGCCACATACCCACCGGGATAGCCCCGGCCAGTGCCAGCAGCATCGCCAGGCCAATGAGGATGAGCGTGACTTGGGCGCGGTCTAGCACCAGCGGCGTAATATCTTGCTGCGAGGACAAAGACTGCCCAAAATTGCCGGTAAATAGGCCCTTTACCCACTCCCAATACTGCGTAAGCAGCGGGCGGTCCAGTCCCAGCTCGGAGCTCAGCTTGCCGACGGCCTCTTCGGTCGCATTGACCCCCAGCGCCACCCGCGCCGGGTTGCCCGGCACCGCGCGCATGAGAGCGAAAATGATGATGGAGGCTACAAAGAGCGTCAACGCGAAGCGCAGCAGCGGGCGCACGATGGCGCGCCCCGTGGTGCGAAGGGAACTCATTGGGCCTCCTTTTCGGTGTTTTCTGAGGCGGTGTTTTTAGCGTCCGCGTCCGCGGCGGCAGAGGTCAGGTCGCGCAGGATGAGCGCGTCGGTGACTTGATCCGGATGCAATCCGCGCACGCCGGCGCGGGTGAGCACGATATTGGGCATATTCATTAGCGTCAGCGCGCCAGCATCCGCCATGATCTGATCCACGGCCTTTGCCATGAGCTTGGGGTAGTCCTTCTCTGGGGCGGAATCGGCTTGGGCCAAAAGCTCGCGGGTGCGCGGGGAATCGTAGTTGAGGTAATAGTCCGGATCGCCGAACAAGGTGGGCACATCGCGCGGCTCCACGTGGGAGATGAGCGACATCTGATAGTCCTTGGCGCCCATGACCTGGCCCAACCACACGGCCGGGAATTCGGCGGATTCCAGCGTCACCTTAAAACCAACCTCAGTAAGCTGCGAGTACAGCAGCTCGGCGACGGTCTGGGCGTAGGGTAGCGTCGGCGTAGTCAGCGTAATTTCGGCGCCTTCCGCGCCGGCCTCCGTGAGTAGCTGGCGGGCCTTATCTGGGTCGTAGTCGTAGTAGTGCTTGTCCTCGAACCACGGATCCGTAGGCGGGATGGGGGCGCCGCCGGTGTCCTTGGCCATCCCATTCCACAAAATGTCATTGGCCGCCGTGCGGTCCACGGCATAGGCCACGGCCTGGCGCACCCGTCGATCGTCGAAAGGCGCGCGGGCATTATTCATGGACAACAGCACCTCACCATTGGTGGTGCCGACCTCGGTAGCGATGCCCTCTTTGACGTCATCAAGAAGCTCCGGGTTCTGCACGCCCCAGACCACGTCTACGCCGCCGGCCTGCAACGCATTGACCGAGGAGATGGTATCCGGGAAATAGCGTACCGTGACATCCTGTGCGGCGGGCTTTCCCCAATGTCCGTCGCGAACGTGCAGTTCTACGAATTCCGAGGGCGCAAAGCGGGAAACCTCATAGGGGCCGGTTCCCACCGGTTGGGCGGCGAGGTTATCCATGCCGTGTGGCGTCATCATCGCGCCGGTGGCTGTTCCCATGGACCACAGCCAGCCATTCGACGGCTGCTTGAGGCGCACCTGAAGCGTGTGCTCTTCGGCTGCGGTGACCTTGTCTACCGGATCCATGGCCGCGGCGATGCCGTTGGTCCACTTCTCGCGCACGTAGTTAATGGAAAAGGCGGCGGTCTCAGCGTTAAAGGCATCGCCATTGGAAAAGGTGACGCCGTCGCGCAGGTGGAAAGTATAGGTGCGGGCATCGTCGCTGATATCCCACGAGGTGGCAAGTCCTGGGGTAATGGAGCCGTCTTCATCGATGCGCACGAGAGTTTCGTAGACATTGTCCATGAGTACGGCGGGGATGGCGGCACCACCGGTAGTGGTGAAATCCAGCGAGGTGGCCGCCGAGGTGGAGGCTACGGTAAGGGAAGTAGAAGCGGAGTCGCTAGCTGCTTGGGAGGTATCAACCACCGCGGTATGACCTGCCGAGCACGCTGATACAGTTCCTACAGCGGCCGCCATGGCAAGGCTGCCCAGTGCCCTACCGGCACGAAATCTTCTCATAGAAAGCAGGGTAGCCGGTGGATATAGCTGCCGTGAAACTTATGCAAAATTGCCCGGAGTGGGGATAACTTCTAGGGGGGATACGCCCCCGCGCACGCTATTCATCGCCAGCTTCATGCGGTCCGCTCGGTAGAGGTAGACCGCCAATTCCACCGGTTCGCCGGAGTGGTTGGAAATCTCCATCTGCAGCCGCCACAGCGGGGTACCCGTAGCCACGCCAAGCGCTTCAGCGTCCTCGGCATTGGCTTCTTCCAACGTGAGTTCGCGGCGCACATTATCAAAGTCCACGCCGCAATCGCGCAGGTGCGCATGAATGGATCCGGCATCCGCATCGAAGTCTAGGATGTGCTTTCCCACCACCATGGGGAAATACATGCGCTCGATGGCAATGGGGTGGTCTTCGGTATAGCGCACGCGGTGGACAAAGACGACATTTTGTTCTGGGTCTACGCGCAGAAAGCGGGTGATGTCCCGCGGCGCGCGGCGGCGAGCTAACCACAGGGTGTGCTGCTGTGGATCTACGTCATATTCGCTCAGCCAGCTGGAAATGGAGTAAATCGATTCAAAAAGCTCTGCCTGGGTGGAGGTCAAAACGGTAGAGCGGCGCCCGCGGCCTGAGGACACTAGCCCTTTGGCCCGCAAAGCCGCAACGGCTTGGCGCACGGGGCCGCGGGAGGAAGAAAACTTCTCGCACAAATCTGCTTCACTAGGCAGGAAATCGCCTGGTTGCAGCACGCCGGAGCTTATCTGCTCTCGCAGGTAATCAGCGATCTTCTTATGCTGCTGTTTATCGCGTGGGCTCATTCAACCTTTGTCCTTAGTTTCTCCGGGGCCTTTCCCAGCGGAGCGAAACACAGTAATGTTATTCCATTTTGCAAAGGCGCGCTAATGCAACAAAGCTACCGAGCATGTGCTCCCCGCCCGGCCAAGGGGAAGGCAAAGGAAAAGGCCACGCGCCGTCCGACCAGCACCGAGATGCTAGGCAAGCACGCTAGGCTAAATGTCCGTGGACGAGAGCACCGAAACGATTGAAGTACGCGCGGCCAGCGGCAGCGCGCGCCTGGGCAAGGCGGTAGCGGTGGCGGTCATCATTGCCGTCGCGCTGCTAGTAATCGGTGGGGTGCTTATCTACTCGGCGTTGCAGGAACCGGCCGATACGCGCCTGCACTCCGTTTATCTCATTGCCGCGCTCATGCCCCTAGGCGGGGCGCTGTGCGCCATGCTGGCGGTGGTGGCCTCCGTACGGCGCCGGGCGCGTCCGGTGCTGCGGATCGGCGAGGAGATTTCCTTGCCCCACCAACGGACCAGTTTCGCCGCCTCTGAGCTAGAGCGCGTGCAGTTCTATTCGCTCGGGTTGGATCAGAATTTCCTCGCCCTGATTCCAGGCGGGGTGCGCGTTTCTACCTTGGACGAGGTCCAACGGTATTCGGCCCGCCTGCCGGAGCAGGCGAACCTGGGCCCGCGGGAACTTGAGGGGAAGCTCCGGGATCGGTTTCCCGGCGTTCCCATTGACCACCTGGGCCAGGTGCGGGCCGAAGACTAGCTCGGGGTGCCGGCAACGCGTGCCGGATCGAGCTGCCAGCCCTGCGCGAGCAGCTGCATATTCTTGATTACTTCCTCGTGCGAGCTGGACTGCAGCGAGACCATGAGCTCATCGGCTTTGGCGTGCTCTTGGAAGGTATCGAGGTAGGTGGCCACCTCATCGGCGGTGCCGACGGCGGAGTACTTCAGCATGTCTAGGATCTGCTGGCCTTGGTAGGAGCCGATGATCTGCTCTACCTGCTCATCAGTGAGGTGCTTGCCGCGGCCGGCGAAGGCCTTGACGCGGTTGAAGCACACGCGCTCGTATTCTTCCTGTGCCTCTTGGGTGGTATCGGCGGCGGTGACGTTGACGCCGGCGATGACATAGGGCCTGCTAAAGCGCTCGGAAGGCTGGAAGTGCTCGCGGTAGTAGGTGGTGGCCTGCTCGAGGTGCTGCGGGGCAAAGTGAGAGGCAAAGGCATAAGGCAGGCCGAGCTTGGCGGCCAGCGAGGCGCCGAACATGGACGAGCCCAAAATATAGATAGGCACGTTGGTATTCGCGCCTGGAATGGCGCTGACTCCCGGGATATAGGACTTGCCCTCGAGGTAGGAGTTGAGCTCCTTGACGTCCTCGGGGAAGCGCTCGGCAGAGTGGGCGTCACGGCGCAGCGCGCGGCCCAGGGTATTCATGTCCGTACCGGGGGCGCGGCCCACGCCCAAGTCAATGCGCTCGGGGTACATCTCCTCCAAGGTGCCGAATTGCTCGGCGATGACATAAGGGGAGTGGTTGGGCAGCATCACGCCGCCGGAGCCCAAGCGGATGCGCTCGGTCTTCGCACCGATGTGGGCGATGAGCACGGCCGGGGAAGAGGACATGATGGACTTCATATTGTGGTGCTCGGTGTACCACATGCGGGAGTAGCCCAGTTTCTCTGCTTCCTGTGCCAATTGCACGGAGCGGGCGATGGACTGTGCTGGGGTTTCGCCCTCATAGATGGTGCAGAAGTCCAAGACGGAAAGATGCGCGCGTTTGGTCACGGTGGAGGGCCTTCCTTTGCTTCGGTAGATGCTCTATAAGTTCTCTCCTTCCAACGGTACGCGCCGCCCGACTATTCCTGTCGGGGGCGATCCAGCAAGGTTGCGTGGGGAGCTAGAGACGCACAGAAAACTCCCCTCCACCTCGGCGCTGCGATGCAGTGCGGAGAGGGAGGGGAGTGGAGCGGAGTGAAACAGGAGAAGGGTACTAAGCCTCAGCGAGGGCCTCAGCCTCGGCCGGTTCTTCCGCTTGTGGGTTGGCGGCGGCGTGCTTCTCGCCGGCCTTGGTGGCGATATCGACAACGAGGCCGATGACTGCCGCGATAGCGGTAGGAACAATCCAGCCCAAGTCCACGGACTGGCCGGGCGCCAGGCTCAAGAGGGGATCGAGTGCGTCGGCGCCCCAGCCCTGGGCGGCGATGACGGACAGGGCCGACCACAGCACCGATACCCACAACGCCAGGCGGTAGGTCCAGTAGAAGACGACGGACTTTTTCACCATCGGCTGGATCAGGGTGAGAGCGATAAGGGAGATGGCCGGTGGGTACAAGAAGGTGATGAACGGAACCGCGATAGACAGCACCGTATCCAGGCCCTGGAAGGCAAAGAGGATGGACAGTGCGGTAAACAGGCACGCCCACACGTGGTACTTGACCTTGGGCATGAGCATCTCAAAGAAGGCCGACGTGGAGGTGATAAGGCCCACCGCGGTGGTCATGCAGGCCAGGATGACGATGGCAGAAAAGACGGCCTGGCCGATGGTGCCCATGGTGAGATTGGCGGCGTCGGCAAGCAGGGGCGCTCCCGACTCATAGGACTGGCCGTTAGGGATAGTTTGGCCCACCCAGGCCAAGCCCAGGTAGATTGCGCCCAGCAAAAAGCCCGCAATGAGCGCGGCGGTGATAGTGCCGTTAACCAAGGACTTTTTGGTCTTAAACCCCTTGGAGCGCAAAGAGCCAACAATCACGATGGAAAAGGCCAAGCCCGCAATGGCATCCATGGTGTTATAGCCCTCAAAAAGGCCGGTGACCATGGGGGAAGAAGCATAGTCCGTGGTAGGGGCCTGGGGATCGCGGGGATTGTTGAAAGCTGCCAAGGCAATGAGGATAACCAACAGCGCTACCAAAGCCGGGGTGAGGAATTTACCCAAGGTATCGATAATGGAATTCGGCTTCCAGGACAGCGCTAGGGCGATGAGGAAAAAGACCACATTGAAGATGCCATTGGCCATGGTTCCTTCCCAGCCCAGCAGTGGGGTGATGGCGGTTTCCATAGAAACGGCGCCGGTGCGCGGCAGGGCGTAAAAGGCGCCGATGGCAAGGTAGGCCATCACAGAAAAAACGAGGCCGAAAAGTGCGCCGCCGTTGGAGCTCAGGTCGCGCACGGAGCGGCCAGAAATGGAGACGGCGACAATGGCTAGGACCGGAAGGAGCACGCCGGCGGCGAGGAAGCCGAGGACAGCGGGCCAAAAATTGGTGCCGGCCGAAACGCCCACCATGGGTGGGAAGATAAGGTTGCCGGCGCCGAAGAACATCGAAAACAGCATCAACGACGCAATTACGATGGTGGCGCCGGGCTTAGAGGTGCGTGACGCAACTGGGGTAGCCATGGTGGCTCCTTAATTTTCCATGTACAGCTAGTATGCGATGAGGCTCCCGTTCCGCCGAGGGGTGGTGGCGGGGTGGGGATCGTCCTCGCGGTCCGAGGTGGCGGGTCGCGCCTGTTCGTGTAATGAGACATTACTGCCCACATGGTGAGAAATCAAAGTGTGGGGGTGATGCAGGCTACATGGTTGCCCCAGCCGCGCCAGATTAATCGAGAGCCGCGAAGGCACGCTCCATGCGGTCGAGTGCCTCTTCTAAGATCTCGCGTGAGGTAGAGAAATTCAACCGCGCATGGCCCGGGCCGCCGGTGCCAAAGGTATCGCCCTCATTAAGCGCTACCTTCGCATTCTCCCGCAACCACTTGGCCGGCTGCGGGTTGCCGCCGATAGCGGTATCGGCAAAATCCAACCACAGCAGGTAGGTGGCGTCCGGCTTGCTGGTCTTTAAGCCGGGGATGCGCTGAGGTAGCTCCTCCACCAACCAATCGCGGGTTTCGCGCAGGTAGGCCACCTCTTCATCGAGGAAATCGCCGCACTCGCGGTAGGCGGTCTCCGCGGCCAACACACCCAAGGTGCCCGTGCCATCCTTGGCCACGCCAGAAAGGCCATTCCAGGTGCGAACATCGGCCGTGTTGGAGAAAATAATCTGGGCGCACTTGAGGCCGGCGGTATTAAAGGCCTTAGACGTAGCGGTGACCGTGATGGTGCGCTCCGCGGCCGAGGCGCCGAGCGAGGCTACCGGGATATGCCGGCCCTCATAGACCAGTGGGGCGTGGATTTCATCGGCGAGGATGCGCGCGTCATACTTTTCAGCCAGCTTCACTAGCTCGGTGAGGTAGTCCTCGTCCAACACCCGTCCGAGCGGATTATAGGGATTGGCCAACAAAATAGAGCCCGCGCCCGCCTGGAAGGCGCGCTCAATATCGTCGAGCTCCAAGCTGGTCTCGATCTTCTCACGGCCCGCGGTGTGTGGCAGCTCCAAAAGCGGTGGGTAGGAAGGAACCGGCACGACCACGGGGGAGTCCTCACGGGTGAAGTACTGCACGCCGAGCAATAGGCCGCGCACTACATCGCCGATCCAGAAAATATAGTCGGAGTTGGGGCGCCAGCCGTAGCGTGTGTCATAGAAATCGGCCACTGCTTCGCGCAGCCCCGAGGCCTTGGGTGCTGGGGTATAGCCGAAGGTTTCCTTATCCACCATGTCTTCCAGCGCCTTCTTTACGGCAGGCGCGGTGGGGAAATCGGACTCCGCGATCCACAGTGGCAGGACGTCTTCCTCGAAGACGGTCCACTTGCGGGTTCCGCGGGCTTGCAACTCTTCTAGGCTAGGAAACTCCATGGCCATAACCATAACGCGAAGCCCGCGGCCACCCCAGCGCTTTTATGCGCTTTTATTCATCTTCCTTGTCGGCCCACCGGGAGTCCTCCTCCTCGTCTTCGGGTTCGGCAGTAGGGCCGGAGACAAAGCCATACTTCTTCAACCGGCGGCGGTCCGCGGCTGAGGTGGATTGGGTGAGCTTGAGCAACTCGGCATAAATACCACCGGATTGCGCCAGCTCGGCCGGCGAGCCCATCTCATCAATGCGGCCGCGATCCAGGGTGATGATGGTATCCACATCCGCAATGGTGGACAGGCGGTGGGCAATAATCAGCGTGGTGCGGTCCTTCATCAGCTCATCCAGGCCGGCCTGCACAGCGCGCTCGGACTTGGTATCCAGCGCCGAGGTGGCCTCATCCAGCACCAGGATGGGCGCGTCTTTGAGCATGGCGCGCGCCACGGAGACGCGCTGCTTCTGCCCGCCGGAAAGCTTCAGACCGCGCTCACCAATGACCGTGTCATAGCCGTCCGGGAAGGCTTGGATGAACTCATGGGCATTGGCCCGCTTGGCGACGTCCACGATTTCCTCCTCCGTGGCACCCGGCTTGCCATAAGCGATGTTCTCGCGAATGGTGCCAGAAAAGAGGTAGGACTCCTGGAAGACCACGCCCACCGAGGCGCGCAGGCGAGAGGCGGTGAGATCGTCTACTCGGTGCCCCAGCACATCGAGGTGCCCGGCCGAGGGATGGTAAAGGCCTAGCAGGAGGTTGACCAACGTGGACTTGCCGCCGCCGGATTCGCCCACGAGTGCGACCTTGTGGCCCTCAGAGGCGGCGAAGGAAATATCCTCCACCACGGGCTTGCCTTCCTCGTAGGCGAAGGAGACATGGTCAAAGGAGAAGACCGGCGCGCCGGGTGTGGGCTCCAGCGGGCGTACCGGGGTGAGGTCGAGCTGCGGGGTATGTGAACCGGTGGTGGCGGCAACCAGCTCGCGCGGTGCGGTAGGCTCGAGTTCTTCTTCCATGACCTTGAAGTAGTCCTTGGAACCGGCGATGGCGCGCTGGGCGGTATCGACAATCCAGCTCATCATGAAAACCGGCTGCTTCGCACTGGAGACCATTTGCAGCAACATGACCATATCGCCCAAGGAGAAATGCCCCTCGAGCGTGCGCCAGAAGATTACGCCGTAAATGCCGAGGAAGATAACCGCCATGGCTAGGCCGCGGAAGGTATCCATCATGTGCCACCAGCGTGACTGCGGCTTGGTGGTATCGACCACGGTGTGGTAGCGCTGTGCAAAGTGGGAGAGCTCGCGGGTTTCGCTCACGAAGGACTTAGCCACCTTGACCTGGCCGATGACCTCGGCGAAGCGGCCGTTGGCGACGTCAATATTCTCGTTTTTGACCGCCTCAAACTTCTGCCAGCGCTTCGAAGTCAGCGCGGTAAGCCACATATAGACCGGAAAGAGCAGCGCGAGCAGGATAGCCAGCGGCCAGTAATACCACGCGGTAATGGCCAGCACCGCGAGGGTCTGGATGATCATCGTGAAGAAGTTATTGGCAAAGGACTGCACGAACTGCGTGATATTGGCAATCGAGCGATCCAGCCGGGCGATGATCGTGCCGGTGACCTGGTTATCGTAATAGCCCTGCGGGAGGGCCAGCAGCTTCGCAAAGTAACGCGTGGACAAAATCTCGCGCAGGCGCGAGACCATGACATCGCCGATGTAGCCGCCGATATTGCGGAAGAGGGCATTGGCGGCGTCGGCAAGAAAGAGCGCTACTGCCAGCAACAGCACCGTGCGCAGTGCATCGCTCAGTGGGGCGTCGTCCTGCAGGGCGTCCACGATGGTATCGGTGGCTTCGCGCGTCAAAAACGGAGAGACCAGTGCAACGACCGCCGTTATCGTGGCGGTCAGCAGCACGCCTAGGTAAAAGGGCCACAGGGCGGAGGCACTGCGGGTAATGCGCAAAATGGAATTCATAAGTAGACCACACTCACTTCGAAACGGCGGTTAGTGCGCGGAATTAGGGAAGAAGACGGAGAGATTTAAGCGACTGCCCAGTATGCCACATGCGGCGTTTACGAGCGTAAATACTTAAGTTCAGGGAGGTTTAGGCTAAGGTACTTGTGCAGAAATACAACAATCTTCGCGTGCAAAGGATCCATCCACGGTGAAAATTTCCCACACACTCGGCGCGGGCGTAGTCAGCGTACTCGCCGTGACCCTGACCGGATGTAGCGTTCTCCAGCCGGAAGAAACCGGGCTGGGGGACCATATCACCGTCTCCAGCTCCGAAGAGGCCCCGTACGAGGCCAAGGACACTGACGATAAGGAAGTTACCTCCAACCTGGCCGAGCCGGTGGAGGATAAGGGCCTTGGTGTGAGCTGGGAGTTGCAGGGCGTGTATACCGATAGCAACTCCGGTGGCACCGTGGTGACCATCCTGCTCAAGAATGACAACGACGTGCCCCTGCCTGTCGACGCCTTCGATGACCCCACCCTGGAGCGTGCCGATGGCAATGGCGGCTGGGCCAAGATCAATTCCTTGCCCTATGACAAGGAGTCCGCCCCGGGCGTAGAACCCCCGGGACTCGATCATCCGCTGGGCGCGGGCGCTTCGGTCAACCTGCAGTACCGCTTTGACGTGACGCCTGGCAACCTGTGGAATGCGCGTTTGCACATTGGCAACGTGACCTGGGTAGGAGACCTTAATCTATGACGGAACTTGTAGTCTTGGCCTCTGCCGCGGGTGAGCCCATCGGCACCGCTCCCAAGGCCGAAGTTCATACCACCGATACTCCGCTGCACTTTGCCTTCTCTGCCTGGCTGACCTGCGGCGGCAAGGTGTTAGTCACTCGCCGTGCGCTGAGCAAGCGCACTTGGCCCGGCGTGTGGACCAATGCTTTTTGCGGCCACCCCGCACCCGGCGAGGAGACCGCGGATGCGGTGCTGCGTCGCGCTTCCTTTGAGCTGGGCATTGCGCCGGCGGATCTATCCGCCCCGCGGCTTATCCTGCCGGACTTTTCTTATCGCGCGGTGGATTCCTCGGGCACGGTAGAAAATGAGATCTGCCCGGTATATACCGTCGAGCTTGCTGCCGACGCCGCCTGGGAGCCCAATCCCGACGAGGTCGATTCTTTCCAATGGGTTGGGCCAGAAAACCTCTTTGCCGCCGCCGATGCTATGCCCGGTGTCTTTAGCCCGTGGATGATTGACGAGCTCGCGGACAGCACGCTGCGCGCCGCGTTGTAATTTCGGCGCCCGCTACACCCCAAGCTCGTCGTCGTTATAGAAGGCCGCGGCCACATAATCCAAGGTGGCATAGGCTAGGCGGCGCTCGCCCGTATCCAGGTCAAATTCCAGCACCTGGTGGTCATCGCCGTAGTGGGGGAATCCGGGCTCGCCTGTGGTGGCATAGTGGCGCAGCCACTCGTTGAGCTCGCCGGCGGGAGCGTTGTTAACCTCCTCGCCTCCGCTGCCGCCAAAGAGCGGGTCTAACTCGGCGCAGTGCACCGCGGGCGAATCAGAGCGGGTAAATTCCATCATCCACGTGGGGCCTGGGGTCTCCTCGGCTACCTGGGCGGTCCAGCGGCGCACGGCGGCATCACCGATGAGGCGGCCCATCGGCCGCTGCGGATCGACGTAGTGCGCCAGTTGCCGCCACTGTTTGAAACGATCGTGTGGCATCCCGAACTTGGGCGAGAGGTAGCTGGTAATGAATCCGGCCAATGCCATTTTGTCTATGCGCTGGGCCGCGGGCATGGTGTAGAACTCATCGCGGGTGGAGGTCACCACGATGGGAATATTGGCCAATTCTTCGGCGCGCAGTGGTGCGGGGCCCAAGGCGACGTCGAAGCGGTGCTTCTTGCGGAATTTGGCATAGCCCTTGGCCAGCGATTCCGGGTCCATCTTTTCCAGGGCCTGGCGCGTGACCGGCACGCCCAGGGCCCGGCGCAGGTCGGTGACGCGGTGCTCAAAACGGTCGCGCGGGAATGCCGGCGAGAGCGCCAGCACGCGGCGGAACCCACCCAGGAAATGATCGCGGCGCGCCAGCCACAGGCTTATCGCCGCCCCGGCGGATTGGCCCACCAAGGTGATATTGGTCTTATCGCCGCCAAAGGCTTCGATATTGTCCTGGAGCCACTCCAAGGCCAAGAGGCAATCATCGATGCCGCGGTAGCGGTCCGCCTCGTCGCCGTCGAAGCGCGCAAAGCCGGCCAAGCCCACCCGGTAACCCACGTTGACCTGGATTACCCCGTGGCGGGCATTCTTCGTTCCCGTTAGCCGTGGATCCTCGTGCGAGCCATGTTCAAAGCGGCCGCCGTGAATATAGACCACGACGGGGCACTCGGCGGCGTCGGCAGGCGCGGTAATGCTCAGCGCAATATCTGCCGGGTGCGGCTCGCGGGCATCCTGGTCACGGGTGCCTTCGAGCGGCTCGGCAGGCGAGTAGGGGCTGGGGATGGTGCTATAGCGCACCGAGTGGAAATAGTGCAGGCCATCGCGGCGCACGCCGGTGATCCGGCCGGAAGCGGTGGCGACGGTAACGGGAATCTGGGCGCTCGACATGACAGCCAGGTTACCGCGAGCAAGTAGGATAAGTAGCCATGGAGTGGTTGACGAGCTTGGGCAGCACGCTATCGCAATTGTTGGTGCAGGCGCCCGTGTGGATTCAAATGGTCATCGTGGTGGCCATCGCCGTACCACTCATGGTGGTTATAGCGTGGTGCCTGATGTGGGCGGTCGACCGCGTGGCCAATCGGGCCGCCGGAGTGATTTCCCAGCAGCGCAGCCGCAGCACTAAGGTAGACCATCATGGCTGAGGAAAATAACGAGCGCGCGCGGCAGGAGCGCGCCGAGCTGCGCGCCAACCCCCGCGAGGGCCTTTGGGACCCCGAAGCCAAGCGTGCCGGCCAGCCTTCCGCCCCGGCAACCACGCCCGGCGCCCAGCCGGCAAAGCGCAAGCGCGCCCTGCCCAAATCCCGCGTCTCCCTCACACTGTGGACGATGATCGCGCTGGTCATCGTTGTTGCCCTCATCGGCCTGTGGACCTAGGCGCGCCCCACCGCCCGCGGAGGCTCGTGCCTAGCGCTAGCCCTTTCGACTGGTGGCTGCTAAGCGCTGGAAGAATTCCAACCCAGGAAGATCCTCGATAAGCAGGGCAGTGCCGTCGGTGTCGCACAGCGGCACGCACCAATTGGGATAAAGCTCGTGCGTGGTGCCCGGCTGATTTTGCGCGCGCACATCACCCACCATGTCCACCAAGCTGGTGCAGGCAAGTGCTGAAGGCGTGCCCGCAATATAGCGGTGCAGCGCCACAGAGATGTCTTCCTCCGCGCCGCGGGAGGCACGCTCGGCCGGATCTACGAGGTAATCGCGCTGCGGCAAGAGGCCCCGGTCCGCCACCGCGCCCAATACGCGGGCCTGCCACTCGATGTCATCGCGCTGCTCGTCCTCCACCGAACGGGTCAGCACGCCTAAGCGCGCGCGGAGCGAAATATGATCGCCGCGCAGGTACGCCAAGGTAGGCGGCAGATCGTGCGTATTGACCGAGGACAGCGCCAGCTGGCGGTACTTGTCCTGCGGCAGCGGGGAGTAGTCATCATCGTCGCGTTCAAACCACACGATGGAGGTACCCAGCACCGCCTTCTGTGCGAGCACGTCTTGTACCCACGGCTCGACGGTGCCGAGGTCTTCACCGATGACCACCGCACCGGCGCGCTGCGCCTCCAAAGCCAAGATGCCCACCATGGCTTCAAAGTCATAGGAGACATAGGTGCCCGTCAGTGGGCTGGCCATGCGCGGGATCCAATACAGGCGGAAAAGGCCCAAGATGTGGTCCACGCGCACCCCGCCGGCGTGGCGCAGCACGGTGGAGAGCATCTCGCGCCACGGGGCATATCCCGCGGCGGCCAGGCGCTGCGGGTGCCACGGCGGCTGCGACCAATCCTGGCCCTGCTGGTTATAGTCATCCGGCGGGGCACCTACCGAACATTGCGGCGCCAAGTATTCGGTGAGGTTGACCGCATCGGCGCCGCCCGGGTGCACACCCACGGCAAGGTCAGTCACCAAGCCCAGGCGCATGCCGGCATCGAGTGCGCGCTGCTGCGCGGCGGCCAGCTGCTCATCGCACAGGAACTGCAGCCAGGAATAAAAGCGCGTGAGCGTGTCCATGTCCAGGCCTTCGGCATGGCGCTGGCCCGACTGCGCCGCGGCGTCTTGCTGCGCGCACCAATACGCAAAATCGCGCAGGCCACGGCCCTCCTCGCGGGCGTAGCGCACGAAGGCCTCTTCGCGCTCCGGGGAGGGCTGGTAGTTAAAGAGCTCGCGCAGCACCTGCAGCTTGGCCTCAAAAATGGTGTCGCGGTCAATCTCCTCGGTGCTGCGATTGCGCTGGCGAAACTCCTCGGCCAGCTCGCGCACATCATCCTGCAGGTCCTCCGGCAGGAGCTTAAGCTCCGGGATGGATTCGATGTGCAGGTAGAGCGGATTGATAAAGCGCCGCGTGGTGGGCAGGTACGGCGAGTCCTCCACCGGTGGTAGCGGCTCGGCCGCATGCAGCGGGTTGACCAGCAAGAAATCCGCGTGCGGGGCCAGCGTCTCGGCCAAC
This sequence comes from Corynebacterium sp. MSK150, assembly GCF_030229215.1. Taxonomy (NCBI): domain Bacteria; kingdom Bacillati; phylum Actinomycetota; class Actinomycetes; order Mycobacteriales; family Corynebacteriaceae; genus Corynebacterium; species Corynebacterium sp. MSK150. Next base: position 38,409 of record NZ_JASPHM010000007.1, on the reverse strand, counting down.
TTCCCCAGATCCTGGAAATCGCCGATACCCCAGGAGGACTCCGAGCGCACCGAATACAGTTGCGCCATCACGCCGCTAATGGGGCGCTCCACAAACTCATCGGCCGTGGAAAGGCGCGCCGGGGTGATAATCAGCGGGCAGACATGCTTGCCGGCACCCCCAGACTCCAATACCAATTCGTGGTACCCCATGGGCAGATCGCCGGGGATGTGGAAGCTCGCCTCGCCCCACAGGGTGCCATCAACGTCAGCATCCGGGGCGTCATTGGGGTCTTGGTAGACCTCGCGGGTGCCGCCTTCTTCCAGCTCAATGTGTACGTTGGCGGCATCGCCCGCGTGCACGTGGACTACGAACCCGCGCTCTTGGCCCTGCGGCGCGACAACGCAGTGGGGGAGGGGTTGGGAGGAGCGGTCCAGGTAGTCGTCGTAAAGCAGCTGCGTCAGTGCCGCATCGTCCGGATTATCATCGATGGCCACGCCCAAGGCGCGCAGGGTATAGGCAATAGTGTCTTCAGCGACGTGGACGGGGAAACCAGACTGGGAGGTATAGCTGGTGGCCACGCCGTGGCGCTGAGCGAGTTCTTCAAGCAAGTCGCGGGTAGTCACAGGCCACATTGTGCCACGGGGACAACGCGCCTGCTGGGGAACTGATTGGTACAGTAGGCGGAGATTAATAATTAGCTGTTCGAAAGGACACCGCGTGACCCTGCAAGAAGTGCATACCCCGGCGCAATTTACTATCGAGCCGGGCGAAACCTGCCTGACCGCCCTGATGGACACCGCGAAGAAGCGCCCTCACGGCGTCATGTTTACCCGCCCGGCTAACTACGAGTGGGTCAACGTCACGGGTAAAGAATTCATCGATGAGGTCTTTGAAGTAGCCCAGGGACTTATCGCCCTAGGCGTGCAGCAGGGGGATCGCGTCGCCCTCATCTCTGCCACCCGCTATGAGTGGTCCCTGCTGGACTTCGCCATCTGGGCCGCCGGTGCCGCCTCCGTGCCGGTCTACCCGTCCTCGTCCGCCTCCCAGGTGCGTTGGATCATTGAGGACTCCGGCGCAGTGCTCGCCATCACGGAAACCCGCGAGCACTCCGAGCTGGTCGAAAACCTGGTGCTGCAAGAAGACGGCGAGCCGAACCTTAAGGGCTCCCCATCGCAGCTGCGCCGCGTGCTGGAAATTAACTCCTCTGCCATCGATACCTTGAAGTTCGAGGGCCGCGGCGTGACCGCCGACGAGGTATACGCCCGCATCAAGGCCACCTCCACCGATGACCTGGCTTCTTTGGTTTATACTTCCGGCACAACCGGACGACCCAAGGGCTGCATACTTACCCACCGCAATTGGCTAGCCCAAACCCGCGGCCTATGCACCAACCCGATTGGCATCTTCGCAGTGCCGGGCAGCCACACCCTGACCTTCCTGCCGCTGGCCCACGTCTTTGCCCGCGCGGTATCCATTGCGGTGGCCATGCGCGGCGCCTCCCAGAATCACTGGTCGGACTTTTCCACCATCTCCATCGAGTTCGCCCGCTCCCGCCCGAATGTCATTTTGGGCGTGCCGCGTGTCTTTGAGAAGGTGCGCAACTCTGCTGCCGCTAAGGCGGCCGATTCCGGTATTAAGACCCTGCTTTTTGAGCAGTCCGAGAAGGTAGCCATCGAGTACTCCAAGGCTTTGGATAAGCCGGAGGGCCCGGACCGCCTGCTGAAGGCCAAGCACAAGGTCTTTGACAAGCTGGTGTACTCCACCATCCGCAAGGGCGTGGGCGGCAACGTGAACTACTGCATTACCGGTGGCTCGGCCATGGGCCATGACCTGCTGCACTGGTACCGCGGCATTGGCATCCCGGTCTATGAGGGCTATGGCTTGACCGAGGTCGCCGCCGCGGCCGCGGTGGACTTTGTGGATCAGTCCATCGGCACCGTAGGCCCGCCGATGGGGGGCGTGACCTTCCGCATCAACGATGAAGGCGAGATCTGCATCAAGGGCGATATCGTCTTCCACGGTTACTGGAATAATCCGGAAGCCACGGCCGAGGCCTTAGAGGATGGCTGGTACAACACCGGCGACTTGGGCGAGATTGATGAGGACGGCAAGCTCGTTATTACCGGCCGCAAGAAGGACCTCATTGTCACGGCCGGCGGCAAGAATGTCTCGCCCGGCCCGATGGAGGATATCTTGCGCGGGCACCCGCTTATCTCCCAGGCCATGGTGGTAGGCGATGGCAAGCCCTTCGTTGGCGTGCTGCTGACCCTGGATCCGGACATTTTGAAGCGCTGGAAGCTGGACCACAACATTCCGGAGAATCGCTCCATGCGCGAGCTGGCTACCGATCCGACCCTGCGCGCGGAGCTGCAGGATGCCATCAACCAGGTCAACGCCACCGTCTCCCATGCGGAGGGCATCAAGAAGTTCTACATCCTCGAATCTGACCTTACCGAGGAAGAAAATGAGCTGACCCCCACCATGAAGGTTAAGCGCAACGTGGTAGCGCAGCGCTATGCTGCGGCCATCGAGCACCTGTACAAGCGCTAGGCTGCGCGACGGGTACACCCGAGGGAATTCCCTCGGGTGTTTCTTTTTGCCCTGCTTGCCGACGCCCCCTTCTGCAGCTCACCCCACCATCTTTGCTTCAGTGCGGGCGAACCTGCCGTAAACCTGTGAATGGCTTCGGAGTGTCGCGCGCTCGCGGCGGCGGATCTCGCATAAAGTCGTGAGGCGTTACAGCAAACCTCAACCTCTACTAGAGGTTAGAAATGGGACCGTGGAAGGAGTGGCTCGAAGCCTATGCATAAAATCGCCGCCGAGCTGCGCCACCGCGAGCTTACGCAAGAGATTTACAATATCGGCGACGAAGTCGCAGAATATCTCGAGCACCTCATTGAAGCCATCGAGGATTGGGACGAAGAGCTGTGCATGGATTGCCTAGCTGAGCTGGGCGATATCGTCGAAGACGCCCGCGTTGACTCTGGCCGTTGTGTAGGCGAGCTGATGGGCCTGCGCCAAGCCCTGGTTTCCGGTGTGCGCTCCGGTACGATTTCCGCCGCTTCTTCCGGCGTGAATGACGTGGAAGAACCGGAACAACTTACCCCGCGCCTATTGGATGAGCGATTCCCCATCTCCAAGCCCATCGTGGTGCACGAGCTGGCCGAGTCCCTGCGCTCTCGCACCCGGGCCGTGGCGGATTACCTCCGCGAGGTAGTCGAGTACGTGCTCGCGCAAACCGACGCCGTGGCCCGCAACCTCGATATGGTCTCGCTGCCGCACTTGTACAAGCGCACCGGCGAGTCCGCACTCATTGCGGTCCAAGCATGGAAGCACACGGTGCTGGATACCCACCCGGCCTATGTCCGCACGATGCGCGGGCATAACCCACCGCAGTTCTTAGAAGAGCGCGCCCGCGTTGCTGCAGTGGTGGAAAAGGTCCGCGCTAAGCGTGAGGCGGCCCGCCGGGCTACAACTGCATAAATCACATAGACTTCCTTGTTTCACGCAAGGGGATGTTCACGGCCACCGAGATTCCCTCTCTCGGTGGCCGTTGAAGTTTTCTGCACTAGGGTGCCCCAATTCGGGGAAGTATCTAGGGAAATTTTAGGTTAACGGCCGTTCCATACCATTTCTGTTATGCCTGTTCAGCGGGTTAGGTGCTGTATCCAGCGGTATTGTTGCTAAGTCAACCTTAAAATCTAAGTAGAAAATACTCTCAGTGCGCTGTAGGGTATTTCCCGTCCATGCGAACGCCGTGACCTAGCACCATCCACACGCGGCGAGCGCAATTTCATTTATAACCACATCTACAGGGAGTTAATCCATGGGCGCACGCCGAACTTCTCGCCTTATTGCCAGCGCAGTGGCCGTAGCCACCTTCTCTTCCATTACCGTCGTACCTACCGCCGTCGCCGCCGACGACACCACCTTCGTCGAGGAAAAGACCACCGACGATACCGTAAGCCTCAACGGCATCGAATTCGATGAAGACGGCAACCTGCTGGAGGAAAACAACGCCGGCGATAAGGCGATGGAAGAACTCGATGCGGAAGAAGACGCTGCCGAGTCCATCACCCCGTACGCCGTAGACGGCGCGGAGGAGACCGCCGAAGCTCCGGCTTCTGAGGAGTCTGCAAAGCCGACCACCCTCGAGGAACTTGCACAGACCGAGGCCTCCAACGGCGACGTCAACGTCAAGGTGGTCAAGGATGAGAAGAAAGACAAGCTCGTCTGTGAGGTAACTGATGCCCCTGACAAGGAAGGCAACATGCTTGACCTCAAGCTTGCGCTGGCTAAGGCCTTCTACGATGGCGGCGAAAAGATCCTCAAGACCGTCTGGGAGATCATCCCGGTTGTCGGTGACTTGGTTCCGGCCGATTTCATTGACAAGATTTCCGGCAAGACCTGGGACGGCATTGCCAAGCTGGTCAAGGAAGGCGAGAAGGACAAGACCGTGACTTGGGATCTCTCCCGTGCCCAGGGCATGGCCATCGGCCGTATCGATAACGCCGATGCCGACGTTGATATGAACAACCCGGAAGGCGCTAAGAAGACCGTTTCCGGCCTGCTCAAGTTCGCAGACGGTGTCTTTGGCAAGGGCACCACGGTAATCCTGAAGCTCTTCAATGCAGCCGTTACCATCGCCGGCCTGGTTCCTGGTGCCGGCGTTGCTGGCGACTTGAAGCTGAGCAAGGACCAGCAGAAGAGCATCGAAGACTCCCTGAAAAACATCTCTACCGCAGCTTCCGATCTCGCGGCCGTGAACGCCCCAGCCGGCCAGCTGTGCTCCGATATGCTCAACGGTAAGAAGACCAAGGACCAGCCTGCTGAGGACAACCCTTCTGAGGAGCCTTCCTCCGAGGAAACCACTTCCGAGGCTCCGGCTTCTGAGGATGCTACCTCTGAGGAGAGCACCCCGTCTGAGTCCGCAGAAGAGACCTCCGCAGAAGAGACTTCCACCGAGGAGACCTCCGCAGAAGAAACGGCCACCGAAGAGCCGACCTCCGCAGAAGAAACTTCCGCTGAAGAGTCGACCTCTGAGGAATCCACCGAACCTTCCACTACCGAAGCTGCGGTTGTTCCGGGCAAAGACGGCCAGGACGGTAAGGACGGCCAGGATGGCGTAGACGGTAAGGATGGCCAAGATGGCCGCGACGGTCGCGATGGCCGTGACGGTCGTGACGGTAAGGATGGCGAGAACGGCCGCGATGGACGCGATGGTCGTGACGGCCGCGACGGCGAAGATGGCCAAGACGGTAAGGACGGCCGCGACGGCGAAGATGGCCAGGATGGTCGCGATGGCCGAGACGGTCGCGACGGACGTGACGGCCGCGATGGCATCAACGGTAAGGACGGCAAGGACGCAGACATGTCTTCCGTCGCAGGATTCTCCTTCCTGGCTGCGCTCGTAGGCGGCGGCACGGTGCTGGGCATCCTGTCCACCATTGACTACCTCTACACCCACGGCATGCTGCCGAAGAACAGCGTCCCATGGCGCATCAACCAGTAAGACCTTCCTGTTGAGGCATTAGCTGGAAGCAGTAGAGCCTTCGCGAGCATATGCT